>DASPSV010000189.1:0-2916 GCA_035623755.1 Gemmatimonadales bacterium | reverse complement strand
TGTACGATCCAGGGTCCAACACGTGGACGAGCCGTGCGCCGATGCCGACGGCGCGCTACCACCTGGGAGCCGACGCCGTCAACGGCGTGATCTACGCCGTCGGAGGAGTCGCCGTGGACCCCGGGACCGGCTCCTTCAAGGTCATCGACTCGGTCGAGGCGTACGACCCGGTGACAGACTCGTGGACTACCAAGGCATCCATGCCCACAGCACGCGCCGACCTGGGCGTCGTGGCTCTCAACGGGCTTCTGTACGCCCTGGGCGGCGGCAGCGGCTCGATCCTGGCGAACAACGAGGTCTATGACCCGGCTAGGAACACGTGGTCCACGAAGGCGCCCATCCCCGCCGCCCTCGCCGACATCGGCGTAGCCGCGCTAGGCGGGGTCATCTACGTGGTGGGAGGAAACGTGGTCGCTACGCCGACCTATGCATACCAACCATGACACGTGGGAGCCGGGCAGCGAGGCGGCGAGAGGGGCGGGCACGACGGAGGTCTCTCAGGCGGCGTTCGGCGTTGTCGACCGGAAACGCAGTTCAGACCCCCGTCGGATTGACGGTGCTGGCCCTTCCGCCGCCCGGAGCGGCTAGAGCGCGCGTTTCGCCTGAACGGTGGCGCGCGACGAGCCGCCGGTCTCCACCAGCACCGCCCCGCTCGCCGCCGCCGCGGCCGCCAGCGCCGCCGCCACCAGCATCGCCAGCCTGAACGCCGCCGTGAACGAGGTGTCCACGGCGTCCCGCAGCGCCCGCGCGACGCCCTCCGGCAGGTCCGGCGGGACCCGCGCGGCCGCGATCCGCGTGCCGGCGTCGGCGACGAACGCCCGGGCCGACGGCGCGGTGCTCACCCGCGCCGCGCTCTCGGCCAGGTCGGCGCGGAACCGTCCGAACACCAGCACCCCGAGCACCGCGATCGCGAGCACGCCGCCGGTCCGCGCCACCGCGTTGTTCACCCCGGACGCGGTGCCGGCCAGCGAGCGGTCGGCCGCGTTCATCACGGTCGTGGTGAGCGGCGCGACGGCGATCGCCATGCCGAGGCCGAGCACGGCCACGCCGGGGAAGCACGTGGTCCAGTAGCTGCCCGGGTTCCCCGCCAGCGCGAGCAGCGCGAAGCCCAGCCCCGCCACCAGCGGTCCCGCGACCAGGAACGGCCGCGGACCGAAGCGGTCGGCGAGCGCGCCCGACCAGCGCGACAGCGCGAACACCAGCAGGATGAACGGCAGCAGCGCGGCGCCGGCCGCGGTGGCCGTGTAGCCGCGGACCTGGATCAGCAGGAACGGCACGAAGAACAGCGCGCCGCTCAGGGCGGCGTAGAGCAGCAGCGTGAGCAGATTGGCGCCCGTGAAGCTGCGCGAGCGGAACAGCCGCGGCGGGACCATCGGCGCCCGGCCCGCCGCCTCCACGAGCGCGAACGCGACCAGCGCCAGCGCGCCCGCCGCCAGCGACACCCGCACGCGCGCGTCGGCGAATCCGAGCCCGGGCGCCGCGACGAAGCCGTACACCAGCGCGCCGAGGCCGAGCGTCGCGAGCGCGGTGCCGAGCCAGTCGAGGCGGCGCGGCGCGTCGGGGTCGCGGCTCTCGCGCACCCAGCGGAACAGCATCGCGAGCACGGCCGCGCACAGGGGCAGGTTGAGGAAGAAGATCCCGCGCCACGACGACCGCTCGATGACCCAGCCGCCGATGACCGGCCCGACGGCGGCGAGGATGGCCGTGGCGGCCGACCAGGTGCCGATCGCGCGGCCGCGGTCGCGCTCGTCGAACTCGGCACTGAGGATGGCGAGGCTGCCCGGCACCAGCAGCGCGGCGCCGACCCCCTGGAGGGCGCGCGCGGCGATCAGCCCGGCCACGCTCGCCGCGAGCCCGCAGGCGAGCGAGCCCGCGCCGAACAGCAGCACCCCGGCCGCGAAGACCCGGCGCCGGCCCAGGCGGTCGCCGAGCGCGCCGCCGACCAGGATCAGCGCCGAGAGCACCAGCGCGTACGACTCGACCACCCACTCGGCCTGGGACATCGTGGCGCCGAGGCCGGACTGGAGCGCCGGCAGTGCGACGTTCACGACCGTCCCGTCGATGAAGGTCATCCCCGAGGCGACGATGGTCACGGCCAGCACCCAGGGCGCGGCGCGCGGCGGGCACCCGCCGCGGCAGGTGCGGCCTTCGACGACGCCCGCGTCGCAGGGCGGCTTGAGCCCGATGGTCATGGGGTGCGGCCGGCGGCCGGGCGGACGGCTTCAGTACTCCGCGAACGCGTCGTCGGGATAGCAGTACAGCCAGCGCTCGCCCGGCTCCGCGGAGGCGACCACCGGGTGCGAGGCGGCGCGGGCGTGCTTCGAGGCGTGGCGGTTGGGGGAGCTGTCGCAACACAGCGTGACGCCGCACTCCTGGCAGGTGCGCAGGTGCACCCAGCGCGCGCCGATCTTCACGCATTCCGCGCACTCCCGGCGCTCGGCGGTCCGGACGGTCGTGACGGCGGCGATGTGGGCGCAGGTCTTCTCGGCCATGCGGCTTCCTCGGGTTGCGGGGCGCCGCTACCGGGCGGCGGCCTGGGCCGGCGGGACGCGCACCGTGAACACGGTGCGCCCGGGCCGCGACTCGACCTCGATCGTGCCCTTGTTCTGCTTCACCAGCCGGCGCACGATGTCGAGACCGAGCCCGGTGCCCTCGCCGACCGGCTTGGTGGTGAAGAACGGGTCGAAGATGCGCTCCCTGATGGCGGCGGGAATGCCGGGCCCGTCGTCGGCGATCCGAACGGCGACGGCTCCACCCTCGCGCTTCGCGCTCACCTCGACGCGGCCCCCGGCGCCGATGGCGTCGAGCGCGTTGTCCAGCAGGTTCAGCCACACCTGGTTCAGCTCGCCGCCGTAGCCCTCGACCGCTGGCAGGCTGGTCTCCACGGCCACCTCGACCGTCGCGCTCTTCTTCTTG
>DASPSV010000171.1:0-12440 GCA_035623755.1 Gemmatimonadales bacterium | reverse complement strand
AGGAGCGGCAGCTGGCCGCGCTTCAGGCCGAGGCGAACCGCATCGCGCAGCTCGAGACGCAGGGCAAGGCCGCGCACGTCGAGGTGCTGCGGCTCGCGGCGCAGGTGTCGCGGGCGCGCGCCGACGAAGTGGCGACGCGCGCGCAGCTCGACGTCGCCGAGCGGTCGCTCGCGCAGCTGGTGGCGCTTCCCGTGGACTCGGTCCGCGGCCGCCTCGCGCCGGTGCACCTGGCCGACACGAGCCTCGCGGACCGCGCGACGCTGGCGGCGCGGGCGGACGCGGGGAGTCCGGACGTCGCGCGCGCTGCGCGGGCGGCGGAGGCCGCGGCGGCGGGCGTGGGCGCGGCGCGGGCCGCGTACTTCCCCACCCTGCAGCTCAACGCCGCGTACCTCGAGAACGGGCACGTGTTCACGGGCTACCGGCCGTACTGGACGGCGCAGCTCCAGCTCTCGTACCCGATCTTCGTCGGGTTCGCCGGCGTGAACGGCGTGCGGATCAACGAGGCGCAGTCGCGGGCGGCGAGCGAGCAGCTGCGCGCCGTCCGGCTGGCGACCGAGCAGAGCGTGGACGCCGCGATCGCGACGGTGACCGCGGCGCGCGCGACCGTGGACGCGCTGGTGACGGCGGTGGCGCAGTCGGAGGAGGTCGAGCGCATCCGCCTGCTGAGCGTGCAGGTGGGGTCGGGCACCGAGACGGACTACCTCGACGCCGAGGCCACGCTGCTGTCGAACCGCGCAGGGCTGGTGCAGGCGCGGAACGCGGAGATCGCGGCGCGGGTGGAGCTGGCGAGAGTGACGGGCTCTCTGGATGCAGGTTGGCTGGCGAGCGTGGTGGTGCAATAGGACGGGGTGTGAGGGTGTAGGGTGTGAGGGTGTAGGAGCTACGGAGAGACATGACATGAATCGGAAGCGCATCTTGCCCATCGTCGCGGTGATCGTGGTCGCGATCGTGCTCTACTTCATCCTGCGGCCGCACGGCGACGCCGGGGCGCTCGACGCCTCCGGGACGGTCGAGGCCACCGACGCGCAGCTCGGCTTCCAGGCCGCGGGCCGCATCGACACGATCCTCGTGGACGAGGGCGATCGGGTGAAGGAGGGCCAGCTGCTGGCGCGGCTCGACCAGACCGAGCTGGCGGCGCGGCGGCAGCAGGCCGCCGCCCAGCTTGCCGCGGCGCAGGCCGGGCTGACGGAGCTGGAGCACGGCTCCCGCACCCAGGAAGTGCAGCAGGGGCGCGACGCGCTGGCGGCGGCGGAGCAGAAGCTCGCCGACGCGCGGCGCGACCTCGACCGCACCCGGCGGCTGTTCGACGGCGGCGCCGTGAGCCGCGAGGCGCTCGACAAGGACCAGCTCGCCTCCGACGTCGCCCAGAGCAACCGCGACCAGGCCGCGCAGGCGCTGCAGCTGCTCGAGGTCGGGCCCCGGCCGGAGCGCATCGAGGCCCAGCGCGCGACGGTGGCCTCGGCGCGCGCCACGGTCGCGCAGATCGACGCGATGCTGGACAACGCCGTGATCCGCGCGCCGTTCTCCGGCGTCGTGACCGTGAAGGACCGCGAGATCGGCGAGACGGTCGGCGCCGGCGCGCCGGTCCTCACCGTCACCAACCTCGACGACCGCTGGGTGCGCATCTACATCCCCGAGACGCACGTGGGCGCGGTGCACCTCGGCGAGAGCGCGACCATCACCGCGGACACGTACAAGGGCAAGGTCTACCGCGGCGCGGTGAGCTTCATCGCGAGCGAGGCGGAGTTCACGCCCAAGAACGTGCAGACCACCGACGAGCGGGTGAAGCTGGTGTACGCGGTCAAGGTGAGGATCACGTCGGATTCGTCGTACGACCTCAAGCCGGGCATACCGGCAGACGTGCAGCTGGGAGCTCTGAGGGCCCAGTGACGTTGCCAGAGGCCGCCATCTCGCTGCGCGGGCTCACGCGGCGGTTCCGGGACCTCGTGGCCGTGGAGGGGCTCACGCTCGAGGTGCCGCGCGGCGCGCTGTTCGGCCTGGTAGGGCCGGACGGCGCGGGGAAGACGACCACGCTCCGGATGCTGGCCGGCGTGCTGCCGCCGAGCGCCGGCGACGCCCTGGTGGCGGGCGTCAGCGTGGCGGAGGACCCCGAGGGCGTGAAGCACCACATCGCCTACATGGCGCAGCGCTTCGGCCTCTACCACGACCTCACGGTGCGCGAGAACATCGAGTTCTACGCGGACCTCTACCAGGTGCCGGCGGCCGAGCGGCCGGCGCGGCTCGAGCGGCTGTACCGCTTCTCCAACCTCGGCCCGTTCGAGCACCGGCTCGCCGGGCAGCTCTCGGGCGGGATGAAGCAGAAGCTGTCGCTGTGCTGCGCGCTGGTGCACCGGCCCGAGATCCTGCTCCTCGACGAGCCGACCTTCGGCGTGGATCCGATCAGCCGGCGCGACCTCTGGCTGATCCTCCACGAGATGGTGGCCGAGGGCGTGACGGTGTTCGTCACGACCGCGTACATGGACGAGGCGGAGCGCTGCGACCAGGTCGCGCTGCTCCACCGGGGCCGCATGGTCGCGCTCGACACCCCGCAGGCGCTGCAGCGCGGCTACGCCGGCGAGATGCTGAGCGTCCACGTGAGCGACCGCCGCGCGGCGGCCCACGTGCTTGCGGGCGTGCCGGCCGTGCGCCGCGCCGCCGTGTTCGGGGACAGCATCCACGTGACCCTGGGGGCGCGGTCCACCGACTGGCCGTCGGCCGCGGCGGCGTTGCGCCGGGCGGGGATCGAGGTGCTCGAGACCTCGGACGCGGAGCCGAGCCTGGAGGACGTGTTCATCGACAGAGTCGGGGGAGCCGCACCCGCATGAGCTGTGCCGTCGAAGTCCACGATCTGACCAAGCGCTTCGGCGACTTCACCGCCGTGGACCGCGTCTCGTTCACCGTCGCCTCCGGCGAGATCTTCGGCTTCCTCGGTCCCAACGGCGCCGGGAAGACGACCACCATCCGGATGCTCACCGGACTCCTTACGCCGACCTCGGGCGACGCGTGCGTCGCCGACCACGACGTGATCGCCGAGACCGAGGAGGTCAAGCAGCGCATCGGCTACATGTCGCAGCTGTTCTCGCTGTACGGCGACCTCACGGTGGACGAGAACATCGCCTTCTTCGCCGGCCTGTACGGCGTCACGGGCGAGCGGCTCGAGGCGCGGCGCGCCTGGGTCCTGAAGATGGCCGGCCTCGAGGACCACCGCGGGCAGCTCACCGCCGAGCTGTCGCTCGGCTGGAAGCAGCGGCTGGCCCTCGGCTGCGCCGTCCTGCACGAGCCGCCGATCCTGTTCCTCGACGAGCCGACCTCCGGCGTGGACCCGGTCTCGCGCCGCAACTTCTGGGAGCTGATCTACTCGCTGGCCGACGGCGGCACGACGGTGCTGGTGAGCACGCACTACATGGAGGAGGCGGAGTACTGCCACCGCCTCGCGCTGATGAACCGCGGCAAGCTGATCGCCCTCGACACGCCGCAGAACGTGAAGCGCCTGATGCGGGAGCCGCTGCTCGAGATCACCACGCCGCAGGGACCCGCGGTGGCCGAGGCGCTGCAGGGCCAGCCCGGCGTCCTCGAGGCCGCGATGTTCGGCCGCGCGGTGCACTGCGCCGTGGAGGACGCGCGCGCCGCCGCGGAGCGGCTCCCCGCCCTGCTCGCCGACCGCGGGCTCCCCGTCGTCGCGGTGCGGCCCATCGCGCCCTCGCTCGAGGACGTGTTCGTCGCCCTGGTGCGCCGCGAGGGTGGCGCGGTGGAGGGCTAGGTGCCGGCCGGCGCGGACGGGACGGGCGGCCGGGTGCCGCGGCTCAGCCTGCGGCGGCTGTGGGCGATGGCGCGCAAGGAGTGGCTCCACATCCGGCGCGACACGCGCAGCCTCGCCATGGCGTTCGTGGTGCCCGCGGTGATGGTGGTGATGTTCGGCTACATCATCAGCTTCGACGTGAACGACATCCGGATGGCGGTGCTGGACCGCGACCGCACCACCCAGAGCCGCGACCTGGTGGATGCGTTCCGCTCGTCGGGCTACTTCCTCGTCACCGCGCGGCTCGCCGACGACCGCCAGATCTCGCCGCTGCTCGAGCGCGGCACGGTGCGCCTGGTGCTGGTGATCCCGCCCGACTTCTCGCGCCACCTCGCCGCCCGCGAGCCCGCGCCGGTGCAGGCGCTGGTGGACGGCGGCGACGCCAACACCGCCTCGATCGCCATCAACTACGCCCAGGCCATCGTCACCACCTACTCGGTCAACGCGGTCCTCAAGGGCCAGCCGCTGCTGGTCCCGCTCTCGGCCCAGTCGCGGGTGTGGTACAACGAGGACCTCAAGAGCAGCAACATGATCGTGCCCGGCCTGATGGCGACGATCATGATGATCCTCTCGGCGCTGCTGACGGCGCTCACCATCGCGCGGGAGTGGGAGCGCGGCACGATGGAGCAGCTCGCCGCCACGCCGGTGCACCGCCTCGAGGTCATCCTCGGCAAGCTGGCCCCGTACGTCGCCATCGGCATCGTGGACATCGTGCTGGTGGCCGTCGCGGGCGGCGTCGTGTTCGCCGTGCCGTTCCGGGGCAACCCGGTGTTCCTGATGGCCACCGCGTTCCTGTTCCTGGTGGGGGCGCAGGGGCTCGGCATCTTCATCAGCGCGACCTCGAAGTCGCAGTTCCTCGCGACCCAGCTCGCGATGATCACGACCTTCCTGCCCGCGACCCTGCTGTCGGGCCTGATGTTCGACCTCAGCAGCATGCCCAAGGTATTGCAGGTGATCAGCCTGGTGGTGCCGGCCCGGTACTTCATCACCGCCGTGCGCGGCATCTTCCTCAAGGGCGTCGGCTTCCACGTGCTGTGGGGCCAGGCGCTCGGGATGATCGTGTTCGCCGTCGTCGGGCTGGGCCTCGCGGTCCACGCGTTCAGGAAGGAGATCGCGTGACGCTCCTCGGGCTCGACCTCGAGAGGCTCGCGCGGCTGGCCCGCAAGGAGCTGACCCAGACGCTGCGCGACCCGCGCGCGCTGCGGGTGATCTTCATGGCGCCCATCATCCAGCTGGTGATCTTCGGCTACGCGGTCACGACCGACGTCAAGAACGCCGCGCTGATCGTATTCGACCGCGACCGCACCGCCATCTCGCGCGAGCTGGTGCAGGAGCTGACGGCGTCGGGCTACTTCCGCGTCACGGAAACGGCCGACCGTGCCGGCGACCTGGCCGAGGCCCTCGACCACGGCCGCGCGATCCTCGCGCTCGAGATCCCGCGCGGCCTCCAGACCGACCTCGCCACCGGCCGGCCCGCGACCGTCCAGCTGCTGATCGACGGCACGACGTCCAACACCGCCACCGTGGCGCAGGCCTACGCGAGCCAGATCATCCTGCGGTTCGGGCAGGAGCACTCCGCGGCGCCGGCGGCGGTCCAGGCCCGCGGGACGCCCCCCGGCGTCGACCTCCGGGTGCGGGCGTGGTACAACCCGAACCTCGAGAGCCGGGTGTACAACGTGCCGGGCGTGGTCGGGAACCTGATGATGTTGATGTCGCTGCTGCTCACCACGCTGGCGGTGGTGCGCGAGCGCGAGCTGGGCACGCTGGAGCAGCTGATGGTGAGCCCGCTCACGCCGGCCGAGATGATCGTCGGCAAGACGCTGCCGGTGGTGGGCATCGCGATGGTGGACCTGGTGCTCATCACGTCGGTCGCCACGCTGTGGTTCCACATCCCGCTGCGCGGCACGCTGGCGCTGCTGTTCCTGGTGAGCTTCGCCTACGTGGTGTGCGGGCTCGGGATCGGACTCCTGATCTCGACGGTCTCGAACACCACCCAGGAAGCGTTCATGACGATGTTCATGTTCTTCCTGCCGGCGATGATCCTGTCCGGGTTCTTCTTCCCCGTGGAGAACATGCCGGTCGCCTTCCAGTACCTCACGCTCATCGACCCGGTGCGGTGGTACGTGGGCGCGGTGCGGGCCATCTTCCTCAAGGGTGCCGGGCTGGACGTGCTGTGGCCCGAGGTCACGATCCTCGCGGTGATGGGGGGCGGCATCCTGTGGTTCGCGTCCACGAGGTTCCGGAAGACGAGTGCGTAGCGGCCCTTCGCCGTTTGACGCTCGATTGACGCTCCCCTGCTATCTGTTGGTCCCGCGCGGCCGGTGGGCGCGCGGCCACGAGCACGGGCGGGCAAAGATGACGGATGTTGTCTGGATAAAGACGTTCCCGAGTGCCGACGCCGCGCGCGCTGCGGAGCGGCGGCTCGCCGCCGGTGGCATCACGTGCGTCGTCGCCGAGCACGCGGGCTACAGCCTGACGGCGATGGCGCCGCAGGGCGCCGGCTTCCGCGTCGGCGTGCACGCGGACGACGTGAAGGCGGCGCTGGCCGTCTTGTGGGACCAGATGGGCTGAAGGACGGACCCCGCGCCGGCCCGACCACCGCGTGACGCCCGACTGACGCCCGCCCGGTAGCGTGCCAGCCTCACCAGGAGGAGCCATGCGCCGCCGCCTCGCTGTCGCCGCACTCATCGGACTGCTCGCTTCGCCCGCCGCCCTGCCGGCCCAGCGCCGGCCCGCTCCGGGGCCCGCCGTGACCGTCATCTCCGGCACGCTCCTCGGCGCGGACGGTGCGCCGATGAGGCTCGCCCACGTGCACCTGCTGGACGCGGGGGGCAGCCGGACGGTGGCACGGGCCCAGGTCGAGGCCGACGGGCGCTTCGCGCTCGCCACGGTGCGCACGGGCGCCTTCCGGCTGCAGTTCACGGGCGTGGACCACTACTCGACTACCATACCCCTGTTCGTACAGGCGCGGTCAGCCACCATTGTGGACGCCCGGCTTCGGCACTACGCGTACAAGGACAGCCTCGAGGGCGTCACCGCCCTGGGCGACTGGAACCGGTTCAGCTTCTCCGGCACGACGCCGCTGGTGCGTCAGGCCGACGGCCGCTACGCCGTCACTGTGGACGCGCCCGCGGACACCGTCGCCTACGAGCTGATGGGGCTCGAGGCCTCGGGGAACAGGAGCATCAACGGGACCGCTTCGGACCGGTACGTGTACGACGAGGGCGGCGACTACCGATCGATCATCGCCGCGCACGACGGCCACGCGCGGATCGTGTTCGATCCCGCCAGGCTCGACCGCACTGACACCGCGAAGGGCGGCGTCTCGTTCGCGGACCACCGCAGCCCGGAGGCGCGCATCCAGGCCCTGTGGCAGGCATGGCAGACCCACAGCGACCGCTGGCAGGACTCCGCGATGGCCGCGGCGCGACGGCACGAGCACGGCTCCCACTACGACTGGGCCCCGTTCCTCACGGACCGGAAGGCGGCGCTGGAGACGACGCGGGATCCGCTGTCGCGCCAGCTGCTCGAGGAGCAGATCCTCGATGCGGCAACGAAAGGTGGCAAGATCGACTCGCTGCTCGCCCGGCGGATCATGCGCGAGCTCCCGCCGTCGTCGCCGTGGTGGGCCTTCGGGGAGTTCGGAAGCCCCTCGCGGATGATGGTGGCGTGGGCCGCCGCTCACCCGCGTCCGCCGGCGACGGACAGCGCGCCCCGGCGCCCCGACAGCGCCGCCATGAACTACACGCTCGCCTACATCGACAGCGCGCTGGCCACGAACCCCGATTCAAGCGTGCAGGCCGCGGCCCTCGCCCAGGCGGTGATGATCGCGCAGGCGTCGCACGACGCCCCGCGCGCCAACGGCTACTACGACCGCCTCGCGACCGGCTACCCCGACGCACCGGAACTCTCGTTCCTGAGGGCGATGTTCTCCCCCAACCGCCTGTGGCGCGCGGGCGCCGACGTGCCGGCCTTCCACGTCCGGGACCTCGACGACACCACCGTCGCGTACACTCCGTCCGCGTTCGCGGGGAAGGTCGTGCTCATCGACTTCTGGGCGACCTGGTGCGGGCCGTGCGTCGGCGAGATGAGGTACCTCCAGGCGGCGCACGACAGCCTCGCCGCTCGCGGCCTCGTGATGCTGAGCATCTCGCTCGACCGGTCCGCCGACGACGTGCGGAAGTTCCGCTCGGGCGAGTGGAAGATGCCGTGGCTCCATGCCTTCGCCGGTGCGGAGCTCGGCTCGGGCCAGATGCGCCAGCTGGAGATCAGCTTCATCCCGCGGGCGGCCCTGGTGGGACGGGACGGGAAGCTCCTCGCCGTGGACGATGAGCTTCGCGGCGAACGTCTGCTGCCGACGCTCCGGCGCGCGCTGGAGGCACCATCGCCGTGAGGTTCGCGCGGAGCCTCGGGCCTCACACCGGACGGCAGGCTCGAGCGGCCCCCGGCGCCGTCGCCTTGAGCCTGCCGTTCGCCCTCGCCGCCGTGCTCTCCGCCACGGCCCGGGCGCAGGCGCCCGAGGTCGAGGTGCGGGCGGTGAGCGAGTACGCAGCCGTCCGCACGGGCGGCGCGTTCCGCGTCGCCGTGCGCCTCGCGGTTCCCGCCGGATGGCACATCGGCTGGATCAACCCCGGAGCGGGCGGGCTCCCGACGACGATCGCGTGGCACCTGCCCGCCGGCGTCACCGGCGGAACGACCGATTGGCCGTTCCCCGAGACCGACGACGCGGGCGGCGACGTGTCGCACGTCTATCGCGGCACGGTCACGCTGTTCTCCACGTTCCGCGCCGACTCCGGCGCGTCCGGCACCCTGCGCCTCGCGGCCGACCTCAGCTGGGGGCTCTGCCAGGCCGTGTGCATCCCGCAGCGCCGGTCGGTGAGCGTCGCGATCCCGGTGACGCGCGGCGCGACGCCCCGCACGCCGGAGTGGACGGAAGCGGAGGCCGCGACGCGCCTCCTGCCGATGCTCGAGCGCGGCGCCGCCGTGACGGCGACGCGGGAGGACCAAGGCCTGCGGCTCGCCTTCACGGGGCTCAAGGCGGGCCCGGTGACCGGCTCGTGGGTGACGTTCTTCCCTGCCGAGCCTCGCCGGCCGTCGGTGGTCGCTCCGGTGCGCCGGATCGCGAACGGCGTCGAGATCACGCTGCCGCTCGCCGTGCTCGGCGACACGTCCGTGCGGGTGCTCGGCGTCCTGGTGGGCGCGCACCGGCCCGGAGCACCTCCGCCCTTCCGCGCCATCGCCGTGGACGCCGCGGTCGCACGCTAGCCGGAGGTGGACGATGCAGAAGATCACGACGTTCCTCACGTTCAACGACCAGGCCGAAGAGGCCGTGAAGCTCTACACCTCGGTGTTCGGGAACTCCCGGATCACCAGCACGCAGCGCTACGGCGACGCGGGTCCCGGGCCGAAGGGCTCGGTGATGACGATGGGCTTCGAGCTGGAGGGCCAGCCCTTCGTGGCCCTCAACGGCGGGCCGACGTTCAAGTTCGCCGAGGGCATCTCGCTGTACGTCAACTGCGCGACGCAGGCGGAGGTGGACGAGCTGTGGGAGAAGCTCTCGGCGGGCGGCGGCAAGGGACGCTGCGGCTGGCTCACCGACCGGTTCGGCGTGTCGTGGCAGATCATCCCGTCGATGCTCACCGAGGTGATCGGCGGGAAGGACGCCGCGGGCTCGAAGCGCGCGATGCAGGCGATGCTCCGGATGGACAAGCTCGACATCGCCGCCCTGCGGCGGGCGTACGAGGGGAAGTAAGCCGGCGGCCTAGGCCGCGGGCGCTCCGCCCATCGCGGGCAGCAGCAGCTGCGCCTCGGCGCCCTTCCCTTCCTCGCGGTTGGTGAGCGTCAGCCGTCCGCCGTGCGCCTCGGCGATCTGCCGGCTCAGCACCAGGCCGATGCCCGAGCCCTCGGGCTTGGTGGTGAAGAAGGGCACGAACAGGTTGGCCGTGTCCGAGAGGCCCGGCCCGTCGTCGCGGACCCACACCTCGACGAATCTCCGCTCTCGCCGCCACCCGACCTCGACGGCGCCGCCGGTCTCGAGCGCGGCGTCGGCCGCGTTGTCCACCAGGTTGATCAGCAGCTGGTCGAGCTGGTCGCCGTCGGCCGCGATGACGACGTCCGGTCCCGCTTCGACCGTCACGTCGATGCGGCGCTCGAGCGCGGCGACCCGGCGGACCCAGGTGGCCACGTCGAGCGGACGCAGCGTGGGCGCGGGCAGGCGCGCGAGCCGCGCGTACGCACCCATGAAGCGGCTCAGCGACTCGGCTCGGCCCGCGATCAGCGACAGGCCCCTGGCGACGTCGTCGGCGTCGGCTTCCTCGGGGACGCGGGCGCGCCCGTTTCCCGGCGCCACCAGGCGCCGCAGGCTCTCGGCGACCGACTTGATCGGCGCGAGCGAGTTGTTGATCTCGTGCCCGAGGACCCGCACCAGGCGGCGCGTGGCCTCGCGCTCCTCCTCGCGCAGCGCGCGGGAGAGGTCCGACAGCACCAGCAGCTGGTGCGGCCGCCCGCCGAGCCGGAAGGTGCTGCGCCGCACCTCCCAGCGCCCGCCGCCGCCCGGGAAGGTGGCGTCGAGCACCCGCGGCACCTCGCCGACCAGGCACTCGGCGAGGCCGAGCGACGCGGCGTCGCGCCCCACCACCCGCTCGACCGGCTCGGCGAGCAGCCACTCGCCGGCGCGGTTCACGAGCCTGAGGCTGCGCCGGTCGTCGAACGCGAACACCGCGACGTCGATCTCGGCCATCACCCGCGCCAGCAGTGCGCTCGCCTCCTGCGCGCCGAGCCGCTGCTCGCGCAGCGTCTGGCCGAGCGTGTTCACCTCGAACAGCGCCAGGCCGAGGGCGTCGTCGGTGCGGGCGCCGCGCGCCCGCATGGAGAAGTCCTCCTCCTTCAGCGCCGCCAGCATGTTGGACAGGGTCTGGAGCGGCCGCACCACGCGCTCGCGCAGCGCCGCCGCCGCGCCGAGCCACACCGCCACCACGAGGACGGTGATGGTCCAGGCGACCCTGGCCGTGTGGTCACCGGTCCACAGCAGCAGCAGCGCCGCGACCAGCGCCGGCAGCCCGGACAGGAGGGCGAGGAGGAAGACGCGGCGATCGTGGTTCAGCGGAGCCGCCTCAGAGGCCGTGCGACTTCAGCCGGCGGTACAGCGCACTGCGCGAAACGCCCAGCTGCTTCGCGGCCTGGCTCACGTTTCCGCCGAAGCGGGCGAGCGCCTTCTGGATCAGGACCCGCTCGACGTCCTCGAGGGTCATGCTCTCGAGCCCGGGCGCGGGTCCGGACGGCGCCTGCAGCGCGAGGTCGCCGGCGCGCACCACCTCGCCCGCCGCGAGCAGCACGGCGCGCTCGATCGCGTGGTCCAGCTCGCGCACGTTGCCGGGCCAGGCGTGGGCGTGCAGCGCCTCGATGGCGCCGCGGTCGAAGCCGGCGAGCGGCTTCCGGTAGCGCGCGGCCGAGCGCCTCAGGCAGTAGAGCGCGATGGGGAGGATGTCCTCGCGGCGCTCGCGGAGCGGCGGGAGCCGGATCTCGATGGTGTTGAGGCGGAACAGCAGGTCCTCGCGGAACCGGCCCGCCGCGACTTCGGCCCTGAGGTCGGCGTTGGTGGCGGCGATGACCCGCACGTCCACACGCCGGGTGCGCGAGGAGCCGACCCGCTCTACCTCGCCGGCCTGCAGCACGCGCAGCAGCTTCGCCTGCTGGGCGAGCGGGACGTTCGCGATCTCGTCCAGGAACAGCGTGCCGCCGTCGGCCAGCTCGAAGCGGCCGGTGCGGTCGGCGCGGGCGTCGGTGAACGCGCCCTTCACGTGGCCGAACAGCTCCGACTCGAACACGCCCTCGGAGAGGCCGCCCACGTTCACGGTCACCAGCGCGCGGGCCGCGCGCGGCGAGGACGCGTGCAGCCACTGCGCCACCAGCTCCTTGCCGGTGCCGTGCTCGCCCGTGACCAGCACCGCCGCGTCCGAGGGTCCGACCCGCTCCATCAGCCGCAGCACCGGCTGCATCGCCGGCGACTCGGCGATCAGGTCGGGGAAGCCGTCCCGTCCCAGGAGCCGGTTCTGCTCCTCGAGCCGCGCGCTCCGGCGCAGCGCGCGCGCCAGCTCGAGCTGGGTGCGGAGCTGGGCCAGCAGCCGCGCGTTGTCCCACGGCTTCTCGATGTAGTCGCGCGCGCCGCGGCGCATCGCCTCCACCGCGCCCTCGACGCTGCCCCAGGCCGTCATGACGACGACCGGCAGCGTGGCGTCGAGCGCCTGGATCTTCGTGAGGAGGTCGAAGCCCTCGCGCCCGGACGTCGTGTCGCGCGTGTAGTTGAGGTCCATGAGCGCCGCGTCGAACTCGCCGGCGTCGAGCGCGGCGAGGATCGTCGCGGGCGACGTGGCCGTCACGACCTCGAAGCCCTCGGCCTTCAGAAGGAGGCGCAGCGCCTCGAGGACGGGGGCCTGGTCATCGGCGACGAGGATGCGGGGGGTGGCGGTCATCGACCTAGAAATATGGGGTGTAGGAGGCAGGGGGTAGGGTGTAGGGTGGAGGGTGTGGCGGGTATGACAGGCATGTCTACACCCTACACCCTACCCCCTACACCCTGTCCTTCAGGCGCCTCACCAGCTTCAGCCCCGACCAGACCTCGTCCACCGCGCAGACCTTCACG
>DASPSV010000158.1:0-2800 GCA_035623755.1 Gemmatimonadales bacterium | reverse complement strand
GTGCTGGGTGTAGGCGACGGCCTCCGCGCGGGTGGTCTCGGTGCTGATCAGCTCGTCGAGGTCCCGGCCCGCCGCTTCCGCCTGCGGCCAGCCGAACAGCTTCTCGAAGGCGGGATTGCACGAGACGATGTGGTGCTCGCGGTCCAGGACCACGATCGCCACCGGGCTGTTGGACACCAGGTCCTCGAAGTACCGCTGCTGGCGCTGCGCCGCCGTGTAGAGTCGCGCGTTCTCGATGGCGACGGCGGCCTGCGGGGCGAAGATGTTGAGCCGCCGCAGGTCGTCCGGGCCGAAGCGGCGCGAGGGGTCGGTGTGCACGGTGGCCATCGCCCCCACCAGCCGGCTGCCGATCAGGAGCGGCGCCGCCATCACCGCGAGGTCGTGCGCGCCGGCGTACTGCGGCGAGCGGCCCTCCCACTCGCCGTAGCAGGGGATGATGAGCGGCTCGTGGGTCTGCGCCACGCGCCCCATCGCGCCCTCGCCCAGCGCCATCCGCGTGCCGGTCGAGTCGGCGCCGATGTTGAGGCTCGCCACCACCACCAGCTCCCGGCGGGCCTCGTCGAAGATGGCGAGCTCGCCGCCGGTGACGCCGAGCAGCGAGGTGGCGCGCTGCAGCATCGCCTGCAGCAGCTTCGCCAGCTCCAGCTCCCCGGAGAGGTCCGCCATCGTCTCCAGCAGCGCCTTCTGCTCGTCGGCGCGGCGCCGCTCCGCCTCGAGCAGGCGGGCGCGCGCGATGGCGACGGCGGCCTGCGGCGCGAACATGTCGAGCAGCCGCAGGTCGGCCGGGCCGAAGGTGCGGGCGGGGTCCGCGTGCACTGCCGCGATCGCGCCCACCAGCCGGTGCCCCGCGAGCAGCGGCGCCACCAGCACGGAGTGGATGGTCAGGTCGGCGTACTGGCCGGAGCGGCCCAGCCACTCGGCGTACTTGGGGATGATCAGGGGCTCGCGGGTCTGCGCCACCAGGCCCATCGCGCCCTCGCCGGGCGCGAGCCGCGTGCCGGTCGAGTCCTTGCCGATGTTGTGGCTGGCGACGACCACCAGGTCGCCGGTCGCGTCGTCGAGGATCGCCAGCTCGCCGCCGGTGACGCCCAGCAGCCCGACGGCGCGCTGCAGCGTCGCGTGGAGGAGCTTGGACAGCTCCAGCTCGGCCGACAGGTCGGCCATCGTGGCCAGCAGCGCCTCGTGCTCGTCGGCGCGGCGCCGCTCGACGGCCAGCAGCCGGGCGCGCGCCAGGGCGAGGCCCGCCTGGTTGGCGGCCGCGGTCAGGATCTCGAAGTCGTCGCGGTCGAACGCGTCGGCGTGGCCGCTCTCCACGACCAGCACGCCCACGCTCCGCCCGTCCACCACGACCGGGACGTCCACCTCGGAGCCGCGGCTCGGGCTCGGCACGTAGCGGTCGAGCCCCGCGACCCGCGCGGTGTAGTGCAGCGTGCCGTTCTGGAGCGGCAGCTCGCTGAGGCCGCGGCCCGGAGGGAGCCGGAAGTCGGCCGGGGCGTCCGGCCAGCCCACGCTGGCCATCAGCACGCGGTCGCCGGTCGCCGGGTCCACGAGGAACAGGCCGAGGAACTCGTAGCCGAGGCCCTCGTGCAGGCCGCGGACCACGGTGCGGCAGATCGCGGCCTCGTCGGGCGCCGCGCCGACGTCCACGCTGAGGCGGAGCAGGGCCGCGAGCCGGCGGGCGAGGTCGCCCGCGGGCCGGGCCGGCCGCGGCGCCCGCGCGCGGCGGGCGGGCTTCGTCCTGCGCTCCCGGGTCACGACGCGGCGGCGCGCGCGGCGGCGAGGTTGCGCACCTCGGTGACCAGCGCGTCGGGGGAGCGCACCTTCCGGAGCACCGCCACCAGCTGCTCGCGCGCGATCGGCTTGGTGAGGTAGTCCGCGGCGCCGAGCGCGAAGCCGATGTGCTTCTCGTCCACCACGCTCAGCATCACGACGGGGATCGCGGCGACCTCCGGGTCCGCCTTGAGCGCGGTGAGCACCGCCCAGCCGTCCATGCCCGGCATCAGCACGTCGAGCGTGATCACGTCCGGCCGCCCCTCGCGCGCGCGCCGGAGCGCGGCGTCGCCGTCGGCGGCCTCCTCGACCCGGAAGCCCTCGCGGGTGAGGTGGTGCGCCAGCAGGCGCCGGGCGGCGGGGTCGTCGTCCACGACCAGCACCGTCCCTGCGGCCCCGGTGCCCGCGCCCGCCGCGCGCGGGGCGGCCGGCGGCTCGGCCGCCTTCTCCGCCACGGTGGCGGGCAGACGGACGGTGAAGGTCGAGCCCTCGCCCGGCCGGCTCGTGACGGTGATGTCGCCGCCCATCAGCTGGCAGAAGCGGCGCGAGATCGCGAGCCCGAGCCCGGTGCCGCCGTAGCGCCGCGCGGTCGAGGCCTCGGCCTGCGCGAACGCCTCGAACAGCTTGGCCAGCTGCTCCGGCGTCATGCCGATCCCCGAGTCGCTGACGCGGAAGACCAGCCAGTCGCCCGCGCCGGGCGCGCCGTCGCCGGCGGGCGGAGCCTCGCGCGCGGCGGCGAGCGTGACGGTCCCGCGCTCGGTGAACTTGCACGCGTTGGAGAGCAGGTTGAGCAGCACCTGGCGCACCTTGGTGAGGTCGGCGCGCATGGTGCCGAGGCCCTCGCCTTCCTCGACCACCAGCCGGTTGCCGTTCTTGGCCACCAGCGGCTGCACGGTGGTGGTGACGTCGCGCAGCATCGCGCCCGCCTCGAAGGTCTCGAGGAACAGCTCGGTCTTGCCGGCCTCGATCTTGGAGAGGTCGAGGATGTCGTTGATGAGGGCGAGCAGGTGGCGGCCGGCGGTGTGGATCT
>DASPSV010000083.1:0-11150 GCA_035623755.1 Gemmatimonadales bacterium | reverse complement strand
ACGCGGCCGCCGCGGCCGCGGGATGGTCGTGCAGCTGCGCACGCCCGTACCGGTAGTAGGCGTACGCGTCGCAGGAGTCCTCGCCCGCGGGCAGCGACGGGCGGCGCGGCGCGGCCCGGACGGTGCGGCCGTTCGCCGGCGCCGGCGAGGCCAGCGGGGCGGGTCCACCCGATCCGCCGCAGGACCAGGCGGCGGCGATGACCAGTGCGGCGCTCAGGCGCAGCGGCGGGCGTGCAACGGCGGGAACGACGGACGGCACGGCGGACCTCCGGGGTGGATGCTCGGTTCTCATCGGGTTGGCCGCCCGCACGGGCCGGGCGGCGCACGCTCGTCCTACTCGGGCGGCGCGCCGAGGGCGGAAAGCCGCTCGCGCACGGCCGCCAGGTCGCGATCGCGGCTGGCCGCGAGAGCGACGAAACGCCGGTATTCCGCGATCGCGCCGGCCCGGTCGCCCGCGACGTCGAGCAGGTCGCCCAGCACCAGGTGGGGCTGCGGGACCCACGGCTCGATCTCCGCCGCCCGCCGCAGCTGCTCACCCGCCGCGGCGGTGTCGCGCCGGGACGCGAGCACGGTTCCGAACAGCAGCCGGGC
Source organism: Gemmatimonadales bacterium (assembly GCA_035623755.1). Taxonomy (GTDB): domain Bacteria; phylum Gemmatimonadota; class Gemmatimonadetes; order Gemmatimonadales; family JACORV01; genus Fen-1245. The sequence continues at coordinate 10,559 of DASPSV010000083.1, read as the reverse complement.
CGCGTAGTCGTCCTCCCGGATCTCGACGGCGCGCCGCAGCTCGGTGAGCGCGTTCGCGGTGTCGGCGGACCGCATGGCGATGTACGCGAGGCGGACGTGGGCCGGCTCGAAGGAGAGGTCCTCCACCAGCGCCCGCTGGTAGGCGTCGCGCGCCTCGCCGTCCCGTCCCCGCACCTCGTGGATGCGCCCCACCTGGTACTCCCACAGCACCTTCGAGTCGTACGCGTACCGCATCGTCTCCGCGTCCGAGCGGCGCGCCACCGCCAGCGCCGAATCGAGCTCGACCCGCGCGCTGTCCGGCTGCCCCATGAGGTACAGGGCTCGCGACCGCCAGAACCGAAGGTCGGCGTTCTTCTTGTGTCGGCGCTCCTCGCCGGCCCACAGCCCGGCCGCGAGTTGGTAGTCGCCCCGCCCGAACGCCAGCCACGCCCGCATCCCCGGCCCGGCGTCCGCGAGCGCACGCCGGACGTAGAACTCGATGTCGACGGGGCTGACCTCTTCCCCGTGCTGGCGGTACTCGTCGTGGATCGCGTTGGTGTAGTAGGTGACGACCAGGATCTCGTCGAGCTGCTCGGCGAAGAACGGGTCGATGGTGAGCGCCCGGACCTGCAGCGAGTCGATCCGCCGCACCTCCGGCGACTGGAGCGTGCGGCGGTCCTCCTCCATGTAGCCGCTCAGCAGGCGCTCGTCGGCCAGCAGCAGCGCCACCCGCTCGGCGTAGTAGGCCACCGCGGCGTCCGGCGAGAGCCGGTGGGTCCAGTAGAACGCGGCCGCCGCGCTCGCCGGGTCGCCACGCAGATGCGCCAGACCGTACTGGTAGTAGGCATAGGCGTCGCAGCTGTCGGATCCGTACGGCAGCGCGGGGCGGCGCGGCAGTCCGGCCGCGTCGCGGTGCTGCGCGACGAGCGGGCTCGCCGAAGCGACGAGCAGGCAGACGGCAAGCGGCAGGGCGCGCATCGGACGTTCTCCCGTGGCTCGGGTGGGCCGCACCGGCCCATCTCCTCCCGCTCCATAGATCGGCGGCGGGCGTCACGCGGGCGTCAGCCGCGTCGCCTGCCGTTGCCGAATCGACGACTAGGGATTCCGCGTCCCGCGTGCCGCGCTCGGGCCTGCGCATCGGGGGGGGAGCGCCATGGTCGCATCCGACGACGCGCCGGCCGTCGACCTCCGCAGGGGACGGTCGGCTCGCGGCGTCTTGCGGCGAGCGGGCGCCGCGGTATTAGCTAGTGACGCGGCCGGGCCGCATGCCGGCCGCTGCCTCCGCAGCCGCGAGGAGCCGATGGGGTGGGTCCAGCGTTGGACGGGTCGGGGCCTGGCCGCGATCGTGGCGCTCGGAGCGGCCCGGAGCGGTGTGGCCGCCCAGCAGCGCCCCGACGTCGTCTCCGGATCGGTGCGCACGGCGGACGGGCGCGCGAAAGTCCCCTACGCCCTCGTCGAGCTCGATCCCTCGCGCGGCCGGCAGTTCACCGACGACAGCGGCACGTTCCGGTTCTCCGCCGTCCCCCCGGGGCGCTACCGGCTCGTGGCGCGGCAGGTCGGGTTCCGGCCCTTCGACTCGACGGTCGTGAAGGTCGCGGGGACGCCGCTCGCCGTCGCCGTCGAGCTGCAGCCGCTGGTCGTGGAGCTGGCGACCATCACGATCACGACCACGCGGGAGTGCGCGGCGCCCGGCCCGCCGGACTCCGCCGCGGCGCCGCAGCTCGCGGCGCTCCTGGGGCAGATCCGGGAGAACGCCGAGCGCTACGCCTTCCTCGCCGACTCGTACCCGTTCGTCTTCCGCCTCTCGCGCACCTTCACCGACTACGACATCGCGGGCCGGGAGGTGTATGCCTCCACCGACACCATCCGGTACCTGAGCAGCAGCCGCGTCAGCTACCGGCCCGGACAGGTGCTGTCGATGAGCCGCGGCGCGGAGCACAAGCTGTCGCCCGAGATCCACCTCCCCACCCTCTCCGACTTCGCCGACAGCGCCTTCCAGGCCAACCACTGCTTCTACTACGCGGGGACCGTGGACCGCGACGGCGGGACGTACGTCCGCTTCGACTTCGTGCCGTCCCAGGGCCTGCGCACGCCGGACATCGAGGGCGAGGTGTACCTCGACGCGCTCTCGTACCAGATCCGTACGACCACGATCCGCCTGACGCGCGTCGCCCGCGCGATGCCGGGCCTGCTGTCGACCAGCTCGACCATCACGTTCGCCGAGCTGTACCCCAACATCCTGATCCTCCGCCGCATGGAGGGCGAGCTGGTGCCGGAGCCGCACAGCGACGTCCGCTCGCCGGTCGTCCGCTCCACCGAGCTCCGCCAGCTGCTCGACGTCCACTTCGTCCGGCCGCTGCCGGGCATGCGGTCGACGGAGCACTAGCCGGTTCCGACGGCGGCGCGCGGCATCCGCCGGGCGCCGGCGATTGCGCGACCATCCGCCTCCGCGCAGAATTCTCCGCGACCCAGGAGGCGTTGTGACGCACCCGCGCACCATGCTCGTTCTCGCGCTCGCCCTTTCCCTCGCCGGGGCCGCCGGCGCCCGGGCCCAGGACGGGCGCTTCGTGTTCCTCGGCAACTACCGCGGCCTCGAGCGGGTGAAGGGCGGCGTGGTGGCCCGTGCCGACAACGGCGCGGTCCGGATCGAGCAGGTCGCCGACGTGGGGTTCCGCATCCGCTACGCGTTCGGCGCCGCGTTCGACACCGCCGCCTCGTGGGCCACGATTCCCGACAGCATCGTGCTGGCCGACCCGGCAGTGCGCGAGACGCCCGACGCGGTCATCGTCCGCGGCGGCGCGCTGGTCGTCACGGTCCGCAAGCGGCCGCTGCGCCTGGCCGTGACCGACACCGCGGGCGGCGAGCTGTTCACCGAGACGCTCGGCGCCGGCCGCCAGGGGGCGCGCGTCACCCACGTCCTCGCCCGCCCCGCGGGCGCCCACTACTTCGGCCTCGGCGAGGAGCCGTTCCCGCTCGACCGCACCGGGCAGATCCTCACCATGTGGAACACGGACGCCGGCTACCGCGCGGGCCAGCCGACGCCGATCTACTCCTCGATTCCCTTCTACGTCGCGGTGAGCGCGGGCCGGGCCTACGGCCTGTTCTACGACGACACGTACCGGAGCGAGTTCGACTTCGGGGCCAGGCTCCGGAGCCACGTCGGCTTCACGGCTGACGGGGGCGAGCTGCGGCTCTACGTCTTCCCCGGCCCCGCGGTCGGCGCGGTCCTCGCCGAGTACACCCGGCTGACGGGCCGCACGCCGCTCCCGCCCGCGTTCGCGCTCGGCTTCCAGCAGAGCCGCTGGGGCTACTACCCGGACAGCGAGCTGCTGCGCATCACCCACGACTTCCGCAGCCGCGGGATCCCGTGCGACGTGCTGTACCTCGACATCGACTACATGGACGGGTACCGCCTGTTCACCTGGAGCCCGCAGCGCTTTCCCGACCCGGCGCGGATGCTCGCCGACCTGCGGCGGGAGGGCATGAAGGTCACGACCATCGTGGACGTCGGCATCAAGGTGGACAGCGCCTACGACGTGTACCGCCAGCTGCTCGCGTCGGGGAACTACGTGACCTGGCCCGACGGGTCGCCGTACGTCGGCGACGTGTGGCCCGGCAAGACCATCTTCCCCGACTTCAGCCTCGCGGCCACGCGATCGTGGTGGGGCGACATGAACGACCGGCTGTGGACGGCCGGCATCGCGGGCATCTGGAACGACATGAACGAGCCCGCGAACTTCTTCGGCGGCACGCTGCCGGACGTGGCGCTGTTCAACCACGGCACGGCCAGCCACCTCGAGGTCCACAACCTCTACGGGCTGCTCGAGGCGCGGGCCACGTACGAGGGTTGGCGCCGGCACCGGCCCGACGAGCGACCGTTCATCGTGACGCGGGCGGGCTTTTCGGGCCTGCAGCGCTACACCAGCATCTGGACCGGCGACAACTGGGCCGACTGGGAGCACCTCCAGCTCGCGATCGGCATGACGCTCGGCCTCGGCATCAGCGGCGTGCCATTCGCGGGCGCCGACATCGGCGGCTTCGCCGGCGCGCCGGACGCCGAGCTGTTCTCCCGCTTCCTGCAGGCCTCGACGTTCTTCCCGTTCGCGCGCACCCACAACGAGTTCTCGGCGCCGGCGCGCGAGCCGTGGGCCTTCGGGCCGGTGCACACCGCGGCCAACCGCGAGTTCATCCGGCTGCGCTACCGGCTGCTCCCGCAGCTGTACACGGCGTTCTGGCAGCACGCCCGCGACGGCCGTCCCGTCGCGCGGCCGCTGGTCTGGGAGTTCCAGGCCGACACCGCGGTCTACGGCATCAACGACGAGTTCACCTTCGGCGACCACCTGCTGGTCGCGCCGGTGACGCGCCAGGGCCAGGACGCGCGGTCCGTGTACCTGCCGGCGGGGCGGTGGTACCGGTACCCGTCCGACTCCGTCTACGACGGCGGGCGCGTCTACACGGTCGGCGCTCCCCGCGTGGATCCGTGGGCGCGCGACGACTCGGTCTTCGTCAAGAGCATTCCGCTGTTCGTGCAGGCGGGCGCCGTCATCCCGATGCAGGCCGTGCTCCAGTACGTGGGCGAGCGGCACCTCGACACGCTCGAGCTGCACCTGTGGGACGGCGGGTCGCTCGCGAGCGAGCTGTACGAGGATGCCGGCCAGGGGTTCGCGTACCGCCAGGGCGCGTTCCGCGCGAGCCGCTTCCAGACCACGAGCGACGCGGCCTCGCTGCGGCTCGAGGTCGCGCAGACCGGGACGTACGACGGCGCGGCCCGCACGTTCCACGTGGTGGTGCACGGACTCCCCGTCGCGCCGAAGACCGTGACCGTCGATGGCCGCAGCGCGCAACCGGCATGGGATGCCGGGCACAGGCTCGCGGCGATCGACGTGCCGGCCACGACCAAGGAGATCAGGATCGAGAGGTGAGGCGGCGGGACAGCTGCCAGACGATTCTCCTGATTACTTTTCCCCCCGATGCGTCAGACCAGCAAGTGGATCGTCGCGGGCACCGTCCTGATCGGCACGATCATGGCCGTGCTCGACTCCAGCATCATCAACGTCGCCCTGCCCGACATGAGCGGCACGCTCGGCGCGACGATCGAAGAGATCACCTGGGTCGTGACCGGTTACATCCTCGCCCAGGTCATCATCATGCCGATCTGCGCCCTGCTGTCGGCACGCTATGGCCGCAAGAACTTCTATCTCGCCAGCATCGTCGCCTTCACCGCCGCCTCGATGGCCTGCGGCGTGGCGCGCTCGATGGCGGTGATGGTGTTCTTCCGCGCGCTGCAGGGGATGGGGAGCGGCGTGCTGATCACCGTCTCGCAGGCGATCCTGCGCGAGACGTTCCCGCCCGAGGAACAGGGGACGGCGATGGGCCTGTACGGCTTCGGCGTCGTGCTCGCCCCCGCCTTCGGCCCCACCCTCGGCGGCTGGATCACCGACCAGTGGTCCTGGCCGTGGGTGTTCTACATCAACGTCCCCATCGGCGTCGTCGCCATCCTCGCCGTGCAGCGGTTCGTCGAGGACCCGCCCTACCTGGTGCGCTCCCGCGGGACGATCGACTGGCCCGGCCTCGCACTCATGACCGCCGGCCTCGGCGCCCTGCAGCTGATGCTCGAGAAGGGCCAGGACCAGAACTGGTTCGAGTCGGCCTTCATCACCTGGCTGGCCGTGATCGCGGCCGTGGGCCTGGTGCTGTTCGTGTGGCGCGAGCTCCGGACCCCGCGGCCCGCGGTGGACCTGGGGCTGTTCCGGAACGTCCCCTTCGCCTCCGCCACCGCGCTCGGCGGCGTGCTGGGCATGGGCCTCTACGGCGCGCTGTTCCTGCTGCCGCTGTTCCTGCAGCAGCTGCTCGGCTTCCCGGCGGAGACATCGGGCATCGCGATGATGCCGCGCGGCCTCGCGATGGCGGTGCTGATGCCGGTGGTGGGGCTGCTCTACAACCGGCTCGGGCCGCGGGTGCTGGTGGGGACCGGGCTCGCGATCAGCGCCTTCTCCTTCTGGGACCTGGCGCACCTGACGGGCGAGACCGGCGTGTGGGACATCCTGCTGCCGCAGGTGTGGCAGGGCGTCGGCTTCAGCCTGCTGTTCGTCGCGCTCAGCACCGCGGCCCTCGCCACCATCCCCAAGGCCAAGATGACCGCCGCCTCCGGCCTCTACAACGTGGTGCGCCAGGTCCTGGGCAGCGTCGGCATCGCCCTGTCGGCCACCGAGCTGACGCGCGGGGCGTCCATCTACCACGACCGGCTGGCCGAGCACGTGACCGCCTACGGGCCGGCGACCCAGGCCTGGCTGCGAGCGCTGACGGCGGGGATGATGCGGCGCGGAGCCGACGCGGTGACGGCCGGCCGCGAGGCGCTGCGGATCCTCGACCTCGACGTGACGCGGCAGGCGGCCGTGCTGAGCTACAACCACGTGCTGCTGCTGGTGGCCGCCCTGTTCGCCGTCGCGTTCCCGCTGGTGCTGCTGGTGCGCGGCCACCGCGACGCGAAGGTCGAGATCGCCGGCGAGTAGCCGGCCGCCGCTACGGCGAGTCCGGCGCCTCCACGATGGCGGACGCCACGCCCACCCGCCGCCACAGGTAGAACACCGGGATCCCGATCACCACGATGATGAGGCCCGGCCAGGTGTACAGCGGGCTCTCGAACAGCAGGTCCACCATCACCGCCGCCATCAGGACCATGTACAGCGCCGGCATCCACGGGTAGCCGAGCACGCGGTAGGGGCGCTCGGCGTCGGCGCGCACCCGCCGCAGCCGGAACATCGCGATGACGGTGAGGAAGTAGAACAGCACCACCGCGAAGATCACGTAGTTCAGCAGGTCCGAGTACGTCCCCGACAGGCACAGCACGCCGGTCCACGCGGCCTGCGCCCACAGCGCGGCCCGCGGCGTGCGATGGACCGGATCCACGTCTCCCGCCCGACGGAAGAACAGCCCGTCGTGGCTCATCGCGAAGTAGACCCGCGCGCCGGAGAGGATCAGGCCGTTCTTGCAGCCGAAGGTCGAGATCATGATGGCGATCGCCATGATCGCCACGCCGGCCTGGCCGAAGATCACCTGCGCCGCCGCCGTCCCCACCCGGTCCTGTGCCGCGCCCTGGATCGCCGCCAGCGGCATCACGTTCAGGTAGGCGACGTTGGCCAGCACGTAGAGCAGGCCGACGATCAGCGTCCCCGCCGCCAGCGCCAGCGGCAGGTTGCGCCGGGGGTTCTGCACCTCGGCGGCGGCGAACGCCACGTTGTTCCACGCGTCGGAGCTGAACAGCGAGCCCACCATCGCCGCCCCGATCACCGGCAGCAGCGCCACCGTGAACGGCGCCGCGCCCCAGAAGTGCCCCGCGCCGAAGTTGGCCGCGATGGCGCCGGCGTTGCGGCCGATCGTGAGCCCGAGCACGACCAGCCCCGCCAGCGCCAGCGCCTTGGTCGCGGTGAACACGGTCTGGATCCACGCGGCCGTGCGCACGCCCTGCACGTTCACCCAGGTGAGGAACAGCACCATGACGATGCCGATCAGCCGCTGCCACGACACGCCGATCTCGATCGCCTCGGGGTGCGCGGACGGGTGGCCCACCAGGGCGAACAGCAGGTCGCCCGGCGCCGGGATGTGGCCGAGCGAGAGCCAGACGCCGGGCGTCACCGCCGGAACCAGCACGCCCAGGAACCGGGCGAAGGCCACCGCCACTGCGGCGATGGTGCCGGTCTGGATCACCAGGAACAGCGTCCACCCGTAGAGGAAGCCCCACAGCGGCGAGAGTCCCTCGCGCAGGTACACGTACTGGCCCCCGGCCCGCGGGTACATCGCGGCCAGCTCGCCCTGCGTGAGCGCGCCCATCACGGTCGCGACCGCGGTGACGATCCACACCACCAGCAGCAGGCCCGGCGTCTGGACGCGGCGGGCGATGTCGGCGGACACGATGAAGATGCCCGAGCCGATCATCGAGCCGACGACCAGGGCGACGGCCGCGGTCGGGCTGATGCCGCGCACGAGCGTGGGGCTGGCGCTGCCGGGTTGCGTCACGGGTCGAGACTCGCTGGTGGGGTACGGCGCAATGCTACCGTCGCGGCCGCCGCCCCGTCAACGCCGCGCGGGCGGCCGGCGCGGGCCGCCGGGCCGGCGGCTGCGCCGCCCGCGCTTTCGGCAGCAGCGCCAGGCGCAGCACCTCGTCGGCCGTCTCGACCAGGTGGATCTTGAGGCTCCGCTGGATGGTCTCGGGCACGTCCCGGAGATCGGGCTGGTTCGCGGCGGGGATGACGGCGATCCGGATGCGGCTCCGCACCGCAGCGCCGAGCTTCTCCCTGAGCCCGCCGATCGCCAGCACCCGGCCGGTGAGCGTGATCTCGCCGGTCATCGCCACGTCGGAGCGCACCGCGCGGCCCGTGAACAGGCTGGCCAGCACCACCGCGATGGTCACGCCGGCCGACGGCCCGTCCTTCGGGATGGCGCCCTCGGGAAAGTGGACGTGCACGTCCTTCTCGTTGAAGCGCCGCCGGGGGACGCCGAGGTCGTCCGCCCGGCTGCGGACCCACGACAGCGCCGCCTGCACCGACTCCATCATGACCGAGCCGAGCTGGCCGGTGACCTGGAACTGGCCGGTGCCGGGCATGGCGATGGCCTCGACCGGCAGCAGGTCGCCGCCCGTGGCCGTCCAGGCGAGGCCGTTGGCGACGCCCACGGCGGGCCCGGCCTGCGCGCGCTCGTCCACGTACCACGGCTGGCCGAGGACCTCGTCGATCGCCTTGGCGTCCACCGTCCAGGGCCCCGTCGCGCCGCCCGCCTTGCGGGTCGCCACGTGCCGGAGCAGGGCCGCGAGGTCGCGCTTGAGGCCCCGCACCCCCGCCTCGCGCGCGTAGCCGAGCACCAGGAGCGTGAGGCAGTCGTCGTCGATCGCGACCTCGCGCTCCTCAAGCCCGTGCTCCGGCAGCAGCTGGGGCAGCAGGAACCGGCGGGCCATCGCGACCTTCTCCTCGGGCGTGTAGCCCGGGATCTCGATGACCTCCATCCGGTCGAGCAGCGCGTCGGGGATCTGCGGCGCCGCGTTCGCGGTGGCGATGAACAGCACGTGCGACAGGTCGAACGGCACGTTCAGGTAGTGGTCCACGAAGGCGACGTTCTGCTCCGGGTCGAGCACCTCGAGCAGCGCCGCCGAGGGGCTCCCGTGGCCGGGCCGGTCGGTGCCGAGCTTGTCGATCTCGTCGATCATCAGCACCGGGTTCATCGCGCCGGCGCGGCTCACCTCCTGGACGATCTTGCCCGGCATCGCTCCCACGTAGGTGCGCCGGTGGCCGCGGATCACCGCCTCGTCGTCCACGCCGCCCAGGCTCATCCGCCCGAACGGCCGGCCCATCGCGTCGGCGATCGCGCGCCCGAGCGACGTCTTGCCCGTGCCCGGCGGGCCGACGAAGCACAGGATCGGGGGCCGCGCCTCGGGGGCGAGCCGCCGCACCGCCAGGTACTCCACGATGCGCTTCTTGGCCTCCTCGAGCGCGAGGTGCCCGAGGTCCAGCACCGCGCGCACCGCCGACGGGTCCGGGTGGCGCTCCTCCACCTCGACGCCCCACGGCAGCGCCAGGATCCAGTCCACGTAGGTGCGGGACACCTGGTACTCGGCCGACGCCGGCGTCAGGCGGCCGAGCCGGTCCAGCTCGCGGACCGCCTCCGCCCGCGCCGTCTCCGGCATGTTCAGCCCGTCGAGCCGGGCCTTCAGGTCGCGGGCCTCGCGCAGCGCGTCGTCCTCCCCCAGCTCCGCCCGGATCGCCTCCAGCTGCTGGCGCAGCAGGTACTCCCGCCGCCCGCGCTCGACCTGCAGCGTGGTGAGCCGGTCCACGTCCCGCTGCACCTGCGCGCGCTCGACCGCCGCGGCCAGGAAGTCCCCCAGCATGTCCAGCCGCGCGGCCGCCGCCGGCTCGGCGACGATGCGGTCGCGCTGGGCCAGCGAGAACGGCAGCTGCTGCGCGACCAGGTCGGCGAAGTGGCTCGCGTCCTCGACGTTGGCCCGGAGGTTCTCGACCAGCTCCACGTTCACCGCCGGGTCGAGCGCGGCCAGCGTCTCGGCCAGGCGCAGCACGGCGCCGATGCGGCGGTCCAGCTCCGGGCGCGACTCGTCGAGCGGCGGCACCGGGACCACCTCCGCGACCGGCCACGGCCCGTCCGTCGCGACCGACGCGATGCGCACCCGGCGCTTGCCCTGGAACGTCACCTGGACCGCTTCGTCCGCCAGGTTCATCCGGTCGAGCACGCCCGCCGCCACGCCGATCTTGCCGACGAACGACGCGGGGGAGGCACCCGCCGCGTCGCCGCGCACGATCACCACCACGCTATGGGTGGAGGGCAGCGAGCGGATGGCCGCGACGTTGGTCCCGCTCGTGACCTGCACCGCGGCCACGCCGAGCGGGAAGACGTGGGTGGACCGCAGGGCCACCAGCGCCACGTGGCGCGGCACGTCCCACGCCCGCAGGTCGTCCCGGGTGGTGGTCAGCAGGTCGTCAGGCATCGCGAAGAGGCGCCGCGGTGGCGGAGGGAGGGGCCGGGGGCCCGGAGGACGGCTATCCGGCGGTCTTGGTGGCGGCGAGCATCTCCCGCAT
>DASPSV010000143.1:0-2665 GCA_035623755.1 Gemmatimonadales bacterium | reverse complement strand
CCCGCTGGCGTTCGTGCGGCTGGTGGGCCGCAACCGGCGCCGCTACGGCGGCTACGTCGTGCACCTGGGGATCGTGATGCTGTTCGCGGCGTTCGCGGGGCTCGCTTTCAAGAGCGAGCGCGAGGTGACGCTGCGGCCCGGCCAGTCGGTGGACGTGAAGGACCCCTACGGGGACACGTTCCACATCACCCACCAGGGCGTGTCCCAGTACGAGCAGCTGAACCGCTTCGTCACCGCGGCCAGCGTCGACGTGCTGCGGAACGGCAAGTACATCGGCACGATGAAGAGCGAGAAGCGGCAGCACCTCGACTCGCTCGGCCGTCCGACCTTCGAGCCCTCGACCGAGGTGGCGATCTGGAGCACCGCGCGGGAGGACCTGTACATCGTGTTCGCCGGCGCGGTGCAGGGCACCGAGGAAGCGGTCTACAAGATCGTCATCAATCCGCTGGTCTGGTGGGTGTGGTACGGCGGCCTGGTGCTGGCCTTCGGCGGCCTGATCACCCTGTGGCCGGGCGCGCAGGGACCGACGGCCGCGAGCCGCCGCCGCGCGGAGCCCGCGGGCTATGTGGCGCAAGTCGGCGCGTAGCGCGCTGCTGGCGCTCGCGCTCGGCGCCGCCGGCGCCGCGGGGCTGGCCGCGCAGTCGCCGGCGCGGCCCGGCCAGGCGGCCCGCGATTCCGCCATCGGCTCGGCGCTGCGGGCCCGCACCGGGGACTCGCTCGGCCGGCTCGAGGTGCCCGACGCGGCGGGCCGGCCGATGGAGGCCGTCACCGCCCGGGACAACGAGGCGCTGGTGCAGGCCATCGAGCACCAGATCCGCTGCACCTGCGGCTGCAACCTCGACGTGTTCACCTGCCGGACCACCGACTTCACCTGCACCACCTCGCCCGCGATGCACCAGCTGGTGCTGGCGCGGATGGACTCCGGGATGTCGGAGGCGCAGGTGCTGGCGGCGTTCCAGCGCCAGTACGGCGAGATGATCTTCATGGCCCCGCCCAAGCGCGGCTTCAACTGGGTGGCGTACCTGATGCCGTACCTGGGGCTGGCGCTCGGCCTCGGGCTGGTGACGGCCCTGGCGCGGCGCCTGATCCTGGCGCGGCCCCGGCCGGCGGGCGGCGACGCGGCGGCCGGAAGCGCCGCAGCCCCGGCGGCCGACGCGGCCTCGCCGGAGGAGATGGAGAAGCTCAAGCGCGAGCTGGAGCGGTTCGAGGCCTGACGTGACCATCGTGATCGGCCTGGTCGTCGCCCTCGTGGCGGTGCTGCTGGTGCTGGAGCCCATCCTGCGCCCGTCGTCCTCCGCGCCGGCCGCGCCGGGCGTGTTCGACGAGCCGGAGGACGATCCCAAGCTGCAGCGCAAGGAGCTGGCGCTGGCGGCGCTCAAGGAGATCGAGTTCGACCGCGCCACCGGGAAGCTCTCCGAGAGCGACTACCAGGCGATGCTGAGCCGCTACACCAACGAGGCGGTGCAGGCGCTGCGCGACGCGGAGACCGTGGGCGCGGCCGGCGGGAACGGCCACGCGCCGGCGCCCGCGGCTCCGGCGGCGGGCGCGGCCGACGACCCGGTGGAGCGGCTCATCGCCGAGACCCGGGCGGCGAGCAAGGGCCGGAAGTTCTGCACCAACTGCGGGGCGGCGCTCGAGGGCAGCGGGCGGTTCTGCGTGGAGTGCGGCGCCCGGGCGTAGGCGTCCATCGTTCGTGTCGGCGCGTCCCCACGGCGCGGTCCCTAGCGGGCCGCGCCTTTTTTCCGCAACTTCGCCGGCCGTTCGCGCGTAGCTCTAGGGTTTGACGCTCCCGACCCCCAACCGCCACCCCCACAGCCGGGATCCTGCCATGACGTCACGCTCGCTCACCGCCACGCTGCTCGGCGCCGCGCTCACGATCGGCGCCTCGAACCTCAGCGCCCAGCGCCCCTCCGGGCCGCCGTCGCAGCCGCCCGGCGAGGGGCAGGGCCAGGGACCCGGCAACGGGCCGCGGGGCCAGCAGCCGCAGGGCCCGAAGCCGTACGCCCAGGTCGTCACGGACAAGGCGGTCTCCGACACCGGGATCTTCATCGTCCACCGGATCGGCGACCAGGTCCTGTTCGAGATCCCCCGCGCCCAGCTCGGCAAGCCGTTCCTGCTCGTGGGCGACATGGCGGGAGCGCAGGACGGCACCGGGTACGCCGGCGTCGTGACGATCAGCCGGGTGGTGCGTTGGGAGCGGATGGGCAACCGGGTGCTGTTCCGCAGCGTGGGCTACGACGTGGTCGCGGACAGCACCACGCCGGTGAGCCGGGCGGTGCGCCTCAACAACGTCGAGCCGATCATCATGGCGTTCGACGTGGCAGCCTGGAGCTCGGACAGCAGCCCCGTGATCGACGCGGGCAAGCTGTTCACGACCGACGTGCCCGAGCTGTCGGTGTCGCGGGGCGGCGGGTTCGGCGGCGGCGGTCGGGCCGACCGGTCGCGCCGGTTCGACACCGCGCGCTCGCTGGTCGCGGCGGTGAAGGCGTTCCCCACCAACCTGAACGTCCGGGCGATCCACACCTGGTCGTCGGACAGCGTGCCGAACGACCGCAGCCTCGGGACCATCACCGAGGTGGTTCAGTACTCCATGGTGGCGCTGCCGGACCAGCCGGCGTCGCGGCGGCTGTGCGACAACCGGGTGGGCTACTTCTCCACCGACCAG
>DASPSV010000136.1:0-8995 GCA_035623755.1 Gemmatimonadales bacterium | reverse complement strand
CTGTAGTACTGGAAGAAGATGTTGTTCACCACCCACAGGAACGTGCCCGGGGTGTAGCCGTTCTCGTAGCCTGACAGGTGCAGGGCCACCGGCGTGTCCACCAGCATCCGGAAGGTGCCGAGCAGGAAGCCCACCACCAGGGCCGCGATGCACCCCTTGGTGTTGAGCCGCTTGTTGAAGATCCCGAAGAAGAACACGGTGAAGATCGGCGGCGCCAGGTAGCCCTGGATGCTCTGCAGGTACTCGTACAGCCCCCGCGCGCCCTCGATCACCGGGATCCACAGCAGGGCGATGAGCACCATCACCGCCGTCGCGACGCGCCCCATCCACACCAGCTCGTGCTGGGACGAGTTCGGCCGGAACTTCTGGTACAGGTCCATCGTGAACAGGGTGCTCGACGCGTTGAACGCGCCGGCCATCGAGCTCATGAGCGCCGCGATGAGGCCGGCGACGACGATGCCGCGCACGCCCACCGGCAGCACCGTCATCACCAGCATCGGGTAGGCGGACTGGGCGATCATCGGGATCGCCTTCCCGTCGGGCCCGACCATCCCGGCCAGCGACGCGACGTGGCCCGACCGCGCCAGCGCGAACGAGATCATCCCCGGGATGATGAAGATGAACACCGGCAGCAGCTTGATGTAGCTCGCGAAGATCGAGCCGCGCCGCGCCACCTGCTCGTTCGGCGCGCCGAGGGCGCGCTGCACGATGTACTGGTCGGTGCACCAGTACCACAGCCCGATGATCGGGGCGCAGAACAGCATGCCCAGCCACGGGTAGTTGGTGTTGAAGTACCACGCCTGCCGGGTCGCCTCCTTCACCGGCGCCCAGGTGGACGCGACGCCGTGCGGGATCAGCGGCTTCCACAGGTTGAACATGTCCGAGGGCAGCGCGTCGCGGAACGCGTGCCACCCGCCGATCTTGATCAGCCCGAAGATCGTGAGCAGCGCCGAGCCGAACACCAGCACGAAGGTCTGCATCGCCTCGGTGTAGGCCACCGCCCGCATCCCGCCCAGCACCGTGTACACGCCCGTGAGCAGCACGATCAGCACCGAGCCGATCCAGAACGCGTTCCAGTCGTGGCCGAGGAGGTTGACGTGCAGCTCCGGCAGGAGCGCGCGGAACACCACGCCCCCCGCGAAGATGCTGACGGCGAACTTGGTCAGGACGTGGGTGAGGAGCGACGTGATCGAGAGGATGACCCGGGCCGAGGGCGAGAAGCGTCGCTCGATGAACTCGGGCATCGTGTACACGCGGGAGCGCATGTAGAACGGCACGAACACCCAGCCCAGCACCAGGATCGCCCAGGCGTGCAGCTCGTAGTGGGCGAGCGCGACGCCGCTGGTGGCGCCCGAGCCCGCGAGCCCCACCAGGTGCTCGGAGCCGATGTTGGACGCGAAGATCGACGCGCCGACGATGAACCAGCCGAGGTTGCGGTTGGCGAGGAAGTAGTCGTCGGCGGTGTCCTTGCCGCGCTTGAACACCCACCAGGCGAGGCCGAGGATGACCGCGAAGTAGACCAGCACCACCACCCAGTCGAGCGCTTGCATCGCCGGCCCCTTTCCGGGCTGGGGAAAAATCTCCTTGACACTACATGCGGCGGCGCGCGCGTCAATGCGGCCGCGGTGGCACTCGACCCGCCGCGAGATCGTGCGGGCGGCGCGGGACGACGCGGTCGGCGGTCGGGTTTCGTTCCGCGCGCGCGCTTGCGGAGCCGCGCGGCGCCGCACCACCTTAGGGCCACTGCGGGAGGAGGACCCGAATGCCGCGCTTCACGCCGGATCAGATCAAGCTCGCGCTGGCCACCCGCTCGCCGATGGGCCGGGCCGAGGCGCTGACCTTCCTCAACGCGATGGACATCCGCATGAGCGTCGGGCACTGGTCGGCCGGCGACTTCGTGGACCGGTTCGCCCCGCCGGGCTACCACTCCGACGACCCGACGTTCCGGAACGACTTCGAGGGGCAGTGCCGGCGCACCAAGGCCGCCGGGATCGACGCGATCGAGATCCACCAGCACGTGTTCGAGAAGTCGCTCAACGGCGATCTGGACCTCGCGGCGCTCGAGCGCGCGAAGGGCGGCTTCCTCGCCGAGCTGGGGATGAGCGTGCCGGCGTGCAACATCAACACCTGGACCAACCCGAAGTTCAAGCTCGGCGGGCCGTGCAACCCGAAGCCCGAGCTGCGCCGCGCCGCGCTGGAGGAGATCCTCAAGGCGGTGGAGATCTGCAAGGCGCTCAAGATCCCGGTGCTGAGCGTGTGGCCGGGCTCCGACGGCGCCGACTACCACTTCCAGATCGACTACCGCCAGTCGCTGGAGTGGTTCACCGAGGCGCTGGTGGCGGTGAACAAGGAATGCGTGAAGGCGGGCGTGCGGCTCGCGATCGAGCCGAAGCCGTACGAGCCGCGCGAGCTGTTCATGATCGTGCCCACCGCCGCGAGCGCGATCCTCGTGGCGCAGCGCGTGAACGACACCACGGGCGGCAACAACTGCGGGCTCACCGTGGACTACGGGCACCAGAAGATGGAGGCCACCACGGCGTCCACCGCCTGCGACCTCGCGGCCTACGCCGGCGTGCCGATCCACAAGTTCGACGTCAACGACGCGCGCCAGGGCCGCAACGACCAGGACCTCATGTTCGGCACCGTGAGCGTGCCGGAGGCGGTGGAGTACCTGTTCACCACCTTCGTGCGCGACTACCGCGGCTGGTACAGCCAGGACCAGTTCACCTACCGCGACGACCCGACCCGGGCCATGGAGCGGAGCCTGGTGAACTTCGCCCACCTCGCGCTCAAGGCGGTGAAGGTCTACGCGCGGCAGGACGAACTGGCGAAGGCGCGCGCGGCGGGCACGGGCCCGGACGTGCTGGACGTCGTGAGCCCCGTCCTGCTCGGCTGAGCCGCCGTGCCGCCCGCCTTCACGATCGGGGTGGACTTCGGGACCAACTCGGTCCGCGCCGCGGTGGTGGACTGCGCCGACGGCGCGACGGCGGGCGTCGCGGTGGCGGAGTACCGCTCGGGCGAGCGCGGCGTGCTGCTCGATCCGCGCGAGCCGCACCTCGCGCGCCAGCACCCGGGCGACTACCTGGAGGGGCTCGCGGCGTCGGTGCGCGGCGCGCTGGCCGAAGCCCGGCAGCGGCGCGGCTTCGCGCCCGAGCGCGTGATCGGCATCGGCACCGACACCACGGGGTCCACGCCCCTGCCGGTGGACGCGGGCAACCGGCCGCTCGCGCTCGACCCGCGGTGGAAGGACGACCTCGCGGCGCAGGCGTGGCTGTGGAAGGACCACACCGGCGCCGCCGAGGCCGAGGCCATCACCGCGGCCGCGGCGCGCCACGCGCCCGAGCTGCTCGCGCCCATCGGCGGCCGCTACTCCTCCGAGTGGTTCTGGTCGAAGATCTGGCGCTGCCTCAAGGTCGCGCCCGCCGTGTTCGACGCGGCCGCGAGCTGGGTCGAGCTCGCGGACTTCGTGCCCGCGGCGCTGGCGGGCGTGACATCGCCCGCCGCGATCCGGCGCTGCGTGTGCGCCGCCGGCCACAAGGCGCTGTACGGCGACGCCTGGGGCGGCCTCCCCGCGGCCGCGTTCCTGGCGCGTCTCGACCCGCGCCTCGCCGCGCTGCGGGAGCGCCTCTACGCGCAGGCGTGGCCCGCCGACCGCCCGGCGGGGCGGCTGGGCGCCGAATGGGCCGGCCGGCTCGGGCTCGCGCCCGGCATCCCGGTCGCGATGGGCGGGTTCGACGCGCACTACGGCGCCGTCGGCGCGGGCGTCGCGGCGGGCACGCTGGTCAAGATCATCGGCACCTCGACCTGCGACATCGCGGTCGCGCCCGCGACCGGGCGGCTGGCGGACGTCCCCGGCATCTGCGGCATCGTGCCCGGGTCGGTGATGCCCGGCTACTACGGCATCGAGGCCGGGCAGTCCGCCGTGGGCGACCTGCTCGCCTGGTGGGCCGGCGTGGCGTCGGGCGACGGCGGTGCGGAGGGGGGGGACGACGGGGCGCACGCACGGCTCACCGCCGGCGCCGCGCGGCTCGCGCCCGGCGCGTCGGGCCTGCTCGCGCTCGACTGGAACAACGGCAACCGCACCATTCTCGTGGACCAGCGCCTCACCGGCCTGGTCCTCGGCCAGACGCTGCACACCACGCCCGCGGAGGTCTACCGCGCCCTCATCGAGGCCACCGCGTTCGGGGCGCGCGCGATCGTGGACCGGCTCACCGAATACGGCGTGCCCGTCGAGCGGGTGGTGTGCTGCGGCGGCATCGCGGAGAAGAACGACCTGTTCATGCAGATCTACGCGGACGTGCTCGGCCACCCGATGCTGGTCGCCGGCTCCCCGCAGACACCGGCGCTCGGCGCGGCGATCGCGGCGGCCGTGGCGGCGGGCGCCGCCGCCGGGGGCTACGACCGCTTCGAGGACGCGCAGCGGCGCATGACCTCGCTCAAGGAGCGGCGCTACCTGCCGAACGCCGGGGCGCAGCGGGTGTACGACGAGCTGTACGCGCTGTACCGCCGCCTGCACGACGCCTTCGGCGGCATCGCCGGCCCCGCCGACCTGGGCCGGGTCATGAAGGACCTGCTGGCGCTCCAGGAGAGGTCCCGGTGAGCGAAATCGCCCAGCGCATGCGCGAGATGGTCTGCCGCGCCAACCTCGAGCTGGTCGAGGGCGGCCTGGCGACCGGCACGTTCGGCAACGTCTCCGGCGCGGACCGCCAGGCCGGCATCCTGGTCATCAAGCCGAGCGGCGTGCCGTACGACGACCTCACGCCGGGGCGCATGGTGCCCGTCTCGCTCGCCACCGGCGAGGTGCTGGAGGGCGACCTGCGGCCCTCGTCGGACACGCCGACCCACCTCGAGCTGTACCGCGCGTTCGGCTGCGGCGGCGTCGCGCACACCCACTCCGAGGTGGCCACCGCGTTCGCGCAGGCCCGGCTGCCGATCCGCTGCCTCGGCACCACGCACGCCGACTATTTCCGCGGCGACGTGCCGGTCACCCGCGCGCTCACCCGCGCGGAAGTGGAGCGGGACTACGAGAGGAACACCGGGCTCGTGATCGTCGAGACGTTCCGCGGCGCGGCCCGCACGGCCGACGAGATCCCGGCCGTCCTCGTGGCCAGCCACGGCCCCTTCACCTGGGGCGCCGATCCCCTCGCCGCCGTCGAGCACGCGCGCGTGCTGGAGATGCTGGCGCGCGTCGAACGGACGGTGCGCCTGCTCGCCCCCGACCTCGCCGGCCCCGAACCCTACCTCCTCGACAAGCACTATCTCCGCAAGCACGGCCGGGACGCCTACTACGGGCAGAAGTGACCCGGCGGCGCCGCGCGCCGTGCTGTGGGACATGGACGGCACGCTGGTCGATTCGCGCGCCCTCCACTGGCGCTCGTGGCAGGAGGCCCTCGCGGCCGAGGGCGTGTCCGTGACGGAGCGGGAGTTCCTGGCGACCTTCGGCCAGCGCAACGACCGGATCCTGGGCGCGTGGCTCGGCGCGGGCGCCGCCGCGGAGCGGATCGCGCGGGTCGGCGATGCGAAGGAGGCCGCGTACCGCCGGCTCGTGGCGGAAGAGGGCCTCTCGCCCCTCGCCGGCGCGGCGGAATGGGTGCGGCGGCTCGCGGCCGGCGGATGGAAGCAGGCTGTCGCCTCGTCGGCGCCGCGGCTCAACGTCGAGACCGTGCTCGAGGTCATCGGGCTCGAGCGCTGGTTCGGCGCGCTGGTCTCCGCCGAGGACGTCCGCCACGGCAAGCCCGACCCCGAGGTGTTCCTGGCGGCGGCGCAGCGACTCGGGGTTCCGCCCACGCGATCGGTCGTCGTGGAGGACGCGGAGCACGGCCTCGAGGCCGCTCGACGCGGCGGGATGCGGGCGATCGCGGTCGGGGGTGTGCGCGGGGGCGACGTGAGCGTCGGCTCGCTGGCCGACCTGCCGCCCGACGCGTTCGAGCGATTGGTGAAACCCTAGTCGTTACGTCCCGAACCGCGTCCGGAACGCCGCGATCAGAGGCACAGGCTCCGGCCCCTTGCCCAGCGCGTGCGCCTCGCACGCCGCGTAGACGCGGGTCAGCTCGGCGTACATCGCACCCAGGCCGGCGGTGGGCTGCACCGGCGGGTCCTCGGGCTCGACGAACCCCGAGACGATCTCCTTCCACGGCACCCGCCGTCCCTCCGACAGCTCGTCGGCGTGGTACGCACGCAGCGCGGCGCCGAGGCAGGCCGAGTTCCCGACTTTGAGCCGGCGCACGGGCGCGCCGTGCACGTCGGCCATCACCTGCAGGATCTCGGCGTTGGCCGCCGCGCCGCCGGTGGCGCGGATCTCCCGGACCTCGACGCCCATCCACCGCGAGTGCGTCGCGAGCGCCATCATCTGTCCCTCGACCACGGCGCGCACGTTGGCGGGGCCGCTCTCCGGCTCGAGCCCGCCGTAGCGGCGCACCCCGGGCTCGAGCACGTTGGGCGTGATCTCGGCCTCGAACCACGGCAGCATCAGCGCGCCGCGGTTGCCGGGGCGCGTGTCGCGCAGCGCGCGGGAGAAGCCCGGCCAGTCGAGCCGCGCCGCGTCGCGCACGCGCTCGCGCGCCAGCGAGCCGTTCTTGAAGCACAGCAGCGCCATGTAGTCGCCGGTCGGCGCGCCGAACACGCTCGCCGCCAGCGTCGGGTCGGTGCGCGCTTCGCGCATCGTCCCGAACAGGGTGTCGCTGGTGCCGAGCGAGATCGCGACCTCGCCCTCGCCCGCCAGCCCGACACCGACCAGGCTGCACGGGTTGTCGCCCGACCAGGCGACCACCTTCGCCGCCGGAAGGCCGTGACGCCGCCGCCAGTACTCCGCCAGCGATCCGACGACCGACCACGACTCGGCGAGCGGCGGGAGCTTGCCCAGCAGGTCGGGGGCGGTCGCCGCGAGCGCCGCGGGCGACCACTGCCTCCGCGCGAGGTCCATCAGGCTCATCCCCGCGCCGTCGCCCGGGTCGATCGGGGCGTGGCGGCCGGCCAGGAGCGACGCGCCGTACGAGCTGACCAGGTGGATCATCGCCGTGCGCTTGTAGCTGGCGGGATCGTACTCGTGGAACTTGCGGATCTGCGGCCCGGTGAACCGCTCGAACGCGACGGAGCCGGTGAGCCGCGAGACCGCCTCCGCGCCGCCGAGCGCGCGGGTGATCTCCTCGCACTGGCGGGCGGTGCTCGAGTCCATCCAGATCGGCGACGCCTTGCGCGTGAACACGCCGCCGAGCTGCTCCACCAGCGGCCGCGCCGCGTCGAGCCCGGCGAGCACGGTGCGGGCATGGGCGTTGAGGTACACGCTCCCGTGCTGCTGCCCGGAGCCGGAGACGGCGCGGACCTGCGCGAGGTCGAGGCCGCTCTCCCGGCCGAGGATCCCCATCATCCGGTCCAGCGCCTCCGCCCACATCAGCGGCGAGGAGGTCGCGACCAGCGGGTCCTCGCGCGGGAGCACGCCGTGGGTGGTGCCGTAGGCGGGGAAGTCCGCGTCGTAGCCGAGCGAGCGCTCGAAGACGACCTCGCGGCGCGTCCCCGACACGTCGATCGCGATGGCGGTGAGGCTCTGCGTGCTGACGTCGAAGCCGACGTAGATGGCCATGGCCGGAGCAAGCTCTCCGTCCGGAGGCGCGCCCGCAAGCGCCGGCGCGGTCGCCGGGGTCCGCCGACTACGGCCGCGCGGTCATCACCACCAGCCCGTCGATCCAGGCCCGCTCGGCGACCGGTACGGTCTCCATGTACGGCCCGATGAAGATCTGGTTGAACTGCATCGTCGGGTGGGCGCCGGTCCGAAGCAGCACGTTGTGCTTGTCCATCACCAGCGTGCTGTCGAACCAGTACTGGATCACGCCGTCCTGCTGCCCGATGCCGTTCACGATCGAGTTGAGCTGGATGTAGACCTCGACCAGGTTCCAGTTGCTCTTGTAGCCCGCGCCCGCGGCCGGGAGGAACACCGGCCCGGCGCTGCTCAGGCTCCGCTCGTTCTCCCACTGCGAGCCCGACTGGTAGCAGGTCACCAGCGACCACGCCGTGCTGTCCGGCACGCCGTTGCAGCCCGACACCGCCCGGTTCTCGGTGACCCCGGCCAGGTTCCTTCCGACGTTGCTCGCGTCGATGTTGGTCGCGTCCTGGGTGTTCACCGACGCGTAGCCGCCGGCGGGCGCACTCGAGTGCCAGTTGTGCTCGACGTAGATCGTCAGGTGGTTGGCCGCCGGACTGACGTACTGCGCGTCGTCGGTGGTGAAGAAGTAGAACTCGTGCGGGTGGTAGGGCAGGCCGGACCCCACCCAGTTGGTGTCGTACTTCACCCAGTAGCGCAGGTACACCGAGCTCGACGGCGTGAACTGGTGGCGCGTCGCCACCGCCGGCACGGGCGTGTTGCTGCCTGGGGTGTAGTCCATCTCGAGCGAAGCCGTGCTGCCCGGAGCGTGCTGGGCCGTCGTCACGCTCGTGATGCCGCCGGAGGGCAGGTCGTACCAGCCGCGCGCGCCGAGGTTCGCGTCCGCGAAGCTCTCCGACAACAGCAGCGTCCCGCCGCCCCCGCCCCCGCCCCCGCCCCCCCCGCTCGTCGCGGTCGCCGTGAAGGTCAGCGGATTGCCGGCGATCCCGGAGCCCGTCACGGTGGCGGCCAGCGTGTTGGTGCCGGCGGTGCCGCCGAGCGTCCAGCTCCCGACCGCGGCGATGCCCCGCGAGTCGGTCGTCTGGGTGGCGCCGCCCACCGAGCCGCCGCCCGAGGCCACGGCGAAGCTGACCGTGACGCCGGCCTTCGCGTTGCCGAACGCGTCCCTCACGACCACGGCCGGCGCCGTCGCCACCGCGCTGCCGACCGCCGCGCTCTGGCCGTCGCCCGCCTGCCGTGCCACGCTGGCGGCCGGCCCGGCGACGCCCGTTCCCGTGAAGGCGATCGGCGCGAGTCCGGTCACGCCGGCCCTGGCGCCGTTCGCGCCCACGACGCGGCCGAGGGTCCAGGTTGCCGCCGCGAGGCCCGAGGCGTCGGTCGAGCCGCCGCTGAGGCTGC
>DASPSV010000107.1:0-17526 GCA_035623755.1 Gemmatimonadales bacterium | reverse complement strand
GCCCGTGGCGGAGATCGGGAAGCGGTGCCGGGAGCGCGGCATCGTCCTGGTGGTGGACGCGGCGCAGACGGCGGGCGTGGTGCCGATCGACGTCGAGGCGATGCAGATCGACGTGCTCGCGTTCACCGGGCACAAGTCGCTCCTCGGCCCGACGGGCACGGGCGGGCTGTACGACCGCGAGGGCGTGGAGATCCGCCACACGCGCTTCGGCGGCACGGGCGTGCACAGCGCCTACCCGTACCATCTCGACGAGTACCCGTACCGGCTCGAGGCGGGGACCGGCAACCTGCTGGGCATCGCCGGCCTGTACTTCGCGCAGCAGTGGCTCGCGAAGCGGGGCATCGATGCGATCTACCGGCACGAGATGGAGCTGTTCGCGCGCCTGCAGGCGGGGCTCGCGGCGATCGAGGGCGTGACGCTCCACGGCACGACGAGCCTGGAGCACCGGCTGCCGGTGCTGTCGTTCACGCTGGCCGGCCGCGACCCGTCCGACGTGGGCTCGCTGCTCGACGTGGACTACGACATCGCCTGCCGCACCGGGCTCCAGTGCGCGCCGCTCCTGCACCAGCAGATGGGCACGGGCGAGCGCGGCACGGTGCGCCTCAGCGTCGGCCCGATGAACGAGGCGCGTCACGTGGACGCGGCGATCGCCGCGGTGTCGGAGATCGCGGCGGAGGTCGGCGCGGCGCGGTAGGCGGAAGGTCTAGCCGGGAGGAGCCGCCGGCGGCACCAGGGCGTCGGCGACGACTTCGGCGAGCGTGCGGATCTCGACGCCCAGCCCGTAGTGCTTGTTCAGCTCCAGCAGCTGGTCGATGCAGTTGTGGCACGGGGTGACGACGGTCTTCGCGCCGGTGCGACGGATCTGCTCCGCCTTGAGCCGGCCCGTCGCGACGCGCCGCGCCGCGTACTCCGAGGCCGCCAGCATCCCCCCGCCCCCGCCGCAGCAGTAGTTGTGCTCGCGGTTCGGCGTCATCTCCACGAAGTCCGACGCCGCGCGCGCGAGGACCCGGCGCTGCGGCTCGATCACGCCGCCGCTCCGGACCAGGTTGCAGGGGTCGTGCAGCGTGACCCGCTCCGCGTTGCGCGAGGGGTCGAGCGCGAGGCGGCCCTCGGCGACGTAACGGTCCAGCAGCTCGACGAAGCTCACGATCTCGAACGGGAAGGCGCGCCGCAGGACCTCGGGCGCCTCCCAGCGCAGGCTCCGGTACCCGTGCCCGCACTCGGCCACCACCAGCGCCTCGACGCCGAGCGCTTCGGCTCGGTCCAGAACCTTCCGGCTGATGGCGGCCTGCGCGCCGCGGTCGCAGGCGAAGTAGGCGTAGTTGGTGATGTCGAAGTCGGCCGACGTCAGCGTCCAGCTCTCGCCCGCGGCGTGGAAGATCAGGCCCGCCGCCTGGATCGAGAGCGGGAAGAACTTGATCTCGCGCGGGTTCAGGGCGTACAGCAGGCGCCGGCCCGGCTGGTCGAGCGGCAGCTCGACCGTGGGATCGCCGGTCGACTGCCGGAGGTCGTCCTCGAGCCAGGCGATCGTCTCGCGCACCTCACCCGCGGGGATGCGCATGCTGTTGCCCGTCTCGAGCGCCGCGGTGACGTTGGCCTGGATGCCCGCCGGCACGCGGCCGGCGGCCGCGAGCATCGCGCGAGCGAGGCCGAGCACGTTGGCGGGGTCGAGACCGACGGCGCAGTGGAGGGTGCAGCGGCCGCACATCGTGCAGCGGCCGAACGCCGCGTCCGTGAGGTCGTCCAGCGCGGCGTCGTCCAGGTCGCGCGCGCCGGTGAGCCACGGCGCCACCCGGCCCGACCACGTGTGGTAACGGCGGTAGAGGCGGGCCACCTGCTGGACCTTGGCGGCCGGCGTCGAGGCCGGGTCGCCGTCGGCCAGATGCACGTGGCAGGACTCGGCGCACAGGTTGCAGCGGACGCACGACTCCAGGAACGCCGCGGTGCGCGGGTCGATCCCGGTGCGCAGCAGGTCGAGGGCGGGCGCGCTCATCCGCGCACGCCGCGCCGGCCGTAGAACCTTCCCCACGCCCGGCGGCTGGTGACGAGGAAGAGCATGTGCCGCAGCTTGCCCAGCGGCGCGTAGAGCAGCAGCGCCGCGCCGGCGAGCTGAAAGAGCGGCACGGCGCCCGGCGCCAGCGCGGCGGCGAGGCCGGCGGCGAGCGTGGCGTCCACCAGCAGGTTGGCGACCACGTCGTCGGGCACGCTGACGGCGCGCAGGGAGACGCGCGATCCGCGCTTGGCGAGCAGCGCGAGCCCGGAGCCGAGCGCGAGCGCGAGCAGCGCGGCGAGCACGATCGCGAGCGGCCGTGACGGCGCGAGCGGCGTCAGGGTGAACGCGAGCCAGAGCAGCGCCGCGAAGATGCCCGCGTGGTACGCGAGGCCGGCGACGTAGGTCGGCAGGTGGCCGGCGGCGCTTTCCTTGGCCCGCGGCAGGAACGCGGTCGTGAACGCGTAGCGGACGCCGGCGGCCTCGCTGCCGCGCGGCGCGGCGAAGAGCGGCACCCGCACGCTCCCGATCGCGCGCCGGGCCGCCGCCAGGGAGGCCGCGGCCACCAGCAGCGCCGCGAGCAGCACCACGGCGGTGGCCGTCACGGCGTCAGACGCACCCTTCGGGCTTGGGCAGGCCGGCCACCTTGCAGGCACCCTTGGCGGGGCCGGACGGGAACATCTTGAAGATGGCCCGCAGGTTGGTGCCGGTGGCCTGGCACAGCTTGCGGATCATCGGCGCCGTCCGGTGCTCGACCCAGTATGCGCGGATGAAGCGCACCACGGCCCACTGCTGGGCGTCCATCTCGGTGATGCCCTCGGTGGTCGCGAACAGGCGGGCCACCTCGTCGTCCCACAGCTCCGGCTGCTGCAGGAAGCCTTCCTCGTCCACCACGAACCTGCGGCCACCCAGCTCGAGCTCGGGCACGGGACCCTCCCGGCTCCCGGAGCGGCAATCTTCGTGCCGGGGATGGCGGGGACTGGCAGTGAGGAGGCAGAGGCGGCACCTTCACCTCTCACGTCTTAGCCTCTCACTTCTCACTTGAACGTCTCCCTTCTCACCTCTCACCTCTCACTCTTGAGCCGGTCCCCCATGCATCTCACCGCCCTGGATTGGACCATCGTCGCCATTTCCGTCGGTGTGTCGTTCCTGCCCGCCATCTTCTTCGTGCGGCGCGCGAGCTCGAGCACCACGGAGTTCTTCACCTCCGGCCGCGCGGCGCCGTGGTGGCTGGTGGGGATCTCGATGGTCGCGACCACGTTCAGCACCGACACGCCCAACCTCGTGACCAACATGGTGCGCGGGCAGGGCGTGTCGGAGAACTGGCTGTGGTGGTGCTTCCTGCTGACCGGGATGATGACCGTGTTCTTCTACGCCCGGATGTGGCGCCGCTCGGCCGTGCTGACCGACCTCGAGTTCTACGAGCTGCGCTACTCGGGCAAGGCCGCGTCGTTCGTCCGCGGGTTCCGCTCCATCTACCTCGGCCTGTTCTTCAACTGCGTGATCATGGCGACCGTGAACCTCGCCGCCGCCAAGATCGCCAGCATCGTCCTCGGCTGGCCGGCGTGGCAGACCCTCGTCGTGGCGTCGGTCATCACGATCTTCTTCGCGTCGGTGTCGGGCCTGTGGGGCGTGCTGGTGACCGACTCGATCCAGTTCACCATCACGATGACCGGGACCATCGCGGTCAGCTACTTCGCCCTCCAGCAGCCGGCCGTGGGCGGGCTCGCGGGCCTGCTGCACAAGATCGACCCGAAGGTCCTGAACCTCCTGCCCGACTTCGGCGACTGGCACGCCGCGCTGCTGGTCTTCATCATCCCGATCACCGTCCAATGGTGGTCGGTGTGGTACCCGGGCGCGGAGCCCGGCGGCGGCAGCTACATCGCCCAGCGGATGCTCGCCGCGAAGAGCGAGCGTGACGCGCTGACGGGCACCCTGTTCTTCAACGCGATGCACTACGCGCTGCGGCCGTGGCCGTGGATCATCACCGCCCTCGCCTCGACCCTCGTCTTCCCGCAGCTCGCCGACATCACGCGCGCCTTCCCGCACGTCGAGCCGCGCCTCATCGGCAACGACACGGCCTACCCGGCGATGTTCCTCTTCCTGCCGGCGGGCTTCCTGGGCCTGGTGGTGGCGGGCACGCTCGCCGCCTACCGCTCCACGATCGAGACGCACCTCAACTGGGGCACCTCGTACCTGGTGCACGACTTCTACCGCCGGTTCCTGAACCGCGGGAAGGACGAGAAGCACTACGTGCTGGTCGGCCGGATCACCACCGCGCTCCTCATGGTGGCCGCGGCGTCGCTGAGCCTGCTGCTCAGCACGGCGAAAGAGGCCTTCGACCTGATCCTCAGCCTGGGCGCCGGGACGGGGTTGATCTACCTGCTGCGGTGGTTCTGGTGGCGGATCAACGCGTGGAGCGAGATCGCGGTGATGGCGAGCGCGCCGGCGTTCGCGGTGGGCTTCTTCCTGGCCGGGAAGGCGGGCCACCCGGTGCCGGTCTACTTCGCGCTGCCGGCGACCGTCGTCGGGACGACGCTGATCTGGCTCGCGGTGACGTTCCTGACCAGGCCGACGGACCGCGAGCAGCTGGTCGCTTTCTACCGGAAGGTGCGCCCGGCGGGTCCCGGATGGCGCGCCGTCCGCGCCGCGGCCGGCGGCCAAGGCTCGCCGGACCGGCTCTCGCTCGCCCTGCTCGGCTGGACGCTCGGCTGCGTGCTGATCTATTCGGCGCTGTTCGGCTTCGGCAGCTTCCTCTACGGCCGGACCGTGCCGGCGCTGGCGTTCGCGGTCCTGTTCGGCGCCAGCGCGCTGGGCCTGACGCGGGTGCTGCCGCTGGTGTGGGGCAGCCGCGAGGGCACGTCGTGACGGGAGCCGCACCGCCGGCCTGACGCCAGCCGGGCGCCCGGCCCCGCCGCGCGCTACGCGGAGCGCATCGTGACCGCCGGGTCGATGCGGGAGGCGCGCAGCGCGGGGATCCAGCACGCGAGCAGCCCGATCGCCCCCATCATCGTCGCCACGCTCAGGAAGGTCGTGGGATCGCGCGGCGGAATGCCGAACAGCAGCCCGCGAATCAGGCCGCTGGTGAAGTACGCCCCGGCGATGCCGAGCAGGAGCCCCAGCACCAGCAGCCGTCCGCCCTCGCCGAGCACCATGCGCTGGACCATGACGCCGTCGGCGCCCAGGCTCATGCGGATCCCGATCTCGTTGGTTCGCGTGCTCACCGAGAAGGCCAGCACGCCCGCGATGCCGACCGCCGCGATGATCAGGGCGAGCAGGCTGAAGGAGCTGATGAGCTCCGCGTTGAGCCGCCGCGGCGCGAGGCTCTCGTCCCTGAGCTGCGTGACCGTGGCGATCTTCTCGATCGCCGCGTCCGGGGCGACCCGGCGGAGGATGCGCGTCACCGGGTTGATCAGCGCGGCGACGTTGGAGTCGGTCCGTACCACCAGGCCGCCGAAGAACGCGGGCTCCTGGGCGAACGGGAAGAAGATCTCGGCGCGCGGCGCCGCGTCGAGCCCGCCGTCGCGCGTGTCCCCGACCACGCCGACGATCGTGCGCCAGTCGGCATAGTACGGGCTGAACTTGACCAGCGGACCGGTGAGCCTGACCTGCCTGCCGATCGGGTCCTCGTGGGGGAAGTACGCCGCCACGAAGGTCTGGTTGACCACGGCGACGTGGCCCGCTCCCGGCGCATCGGTCACGGCGATGCCGCGGCCCCGGATCAGCGGAATGCCCGCCGCGTCGAAGTACTCGGGGCCCGCCGTGCGGATCTCCGCCTGTGCCGGCGGCGCGCCGGCTGGCGGCGTGTACCCCTCGACGAGGAGGTCGAAGTCCAGGCTGAGGGTCGGCGTCGTCAGCGGCATGGCCGACCCCAGGCCGACCGCCTTCACGCCCGGCAGCGCGAGGATGTCGCCGCGGATCAGCTCGTAGTTCTGCTTCACCTCGGTGTCCGCATTGGGGTCGGCGAGGAACTGCGTCGGCGACTTGAGCGGCGCCTGGACCGTCAGCACCTGCTCGGTGCTGAGGCCGGTGGCGACGTCCGACAGGCGGATCATCGTGCGCGTGAGCAGTCCCGCACCGGCGAGCAGCACCACGGACACCGCGACCTGCACCACGACCAGCGCGCGCTGGAGCCGCTGCGTGCCCCGGCCGCCGCTGACGCGCCGGCCGCCGGCGGTGATCCACGCGCCGAAGCTGCCCTCCCGTGGCAGCGAGGCGACGAACGACAGCGCCAGGGCGAGCAGCACGGCCACGCCGAACGTGAAGCCCAGCACCATCCAGTCGATGTGGATCTCGTCGGCCCGCGGCGAGGTGCGCGCGACCAGCGCGGTCAGCAGCCGGACGCCGAAGACCGCGAGGACCACGCCGAGCGCGGCGCCCACCACGGCGAGCAGCAGGTTCTCGGCGAGCAGCAGGCGGCGCAGCCGGCCCGCGCCGGCACCCAGGGCCGCGCGCGCGACCAGCTCCGGCTCGCGCCGCACCCCCCGCATCAGCGTCAGGTTGCCGACGTTGGCGGACGCGATGACCAGGACGAACGCGGCGGCGGCCATCAGCAGCCACAGCGTCAGGCTCGAGCGCTGGCCGATGGCCTGCTTGTACGGCACCACGGTGACGCGGTAGTGCTGGGTCGGGTCGTAAACGGCGGCGTTGTCGCGCTGCATCCGCTGGTCCACCGCGAGGACCTGGGCGCGCGCGCCGTCGAGCGTCACGCCCGGCTTGAGCCGCCCCACGATCTCGGTCATCCGGTGCACCCGGTCCTGCACCATCTGGGCGCTCAGGTGGTGCGGGCTCACCACCATGTTCATCCACACGTCCACGTGCTCCGGGAACGAGGGCGCCGGCTGGAGCACCCCGATGATCGTCACCACGTTGCCGTCCACGCGCAGCGTCTTGCCGACGATGGCGCTGTCGGCGCCGAAGCGGCGGATCCAGAAGTCGTACGGCAGCACGGCGACCGGCGGGACACCGGGCCCGTCGTTGGCGGACGTCGTGAGTCGGCCGAGGACGGCCGAAAGGCCCATGACCTCGAAGAAGTTCCCGGTCACGAGCCCCGTCTGGATCCGCGTCGCGCCTCGCTCGCCCTGGAGCGTGGCGAAGAACGGACAGAACTCCGCGATCCCGGAGAACGCCGGCGCGCCGGCGCGGAAGTCGCCCACCTCGGGTACCGAGAAGTTGATGTCCTCGCCCCCGGGGGTGTCGGTCGAGTGGCGCAGGTAGACGAGCTGGTCGCCGTCGCGGTTCGGCAGCGGCTTGAGCAGCACGCCGCGCACGACGCTGAAGATCGCGGTGTTGGCGCCGATGCCGAGCGCGAGCGTGATCACGACCACGGCGGTGAAGACCGGGCTCCGGCCGAGCGTCCGCCACGCGTAGCGCAGGTCGGCCGCGAGGTGCTCGAGCCACGGCAGTCCGCGCCGGTCGCGCACCGCCTCGGCCGCCTGCGTCAGGCCGCCGGCGACGAGCAGCGCCCGCCTCCGCGCCTCCGCGGACGTCATCCCACGCCGCACGTTCTCCTCGGTCTCCATCGCGAGGTGC
The DNA here is from genome assembly GCA_035623755.1 of Gemmatimonadales bacterium. Taxonomy (GTDB): domain Bacteria; phylum Gemmatimonadota; class Gemmatimonadetes; order Gemmatimonadales; family JACORV01; genus Fen-1245. Next base: position 10,004 of record DASPSV010000107.1, on the reverse strand, counting down.
GACGCCAGCTCCTCCGCGAGCTCGGCATCGGCCCGGGAGCGCGTGAACATGCCGGCAATGCGGGCGATCAACGCGCGCAGGTATCTCATGTCGCCTCCGGGCGCGGGACGAGGAAGGCCGCGATCAGGTCGGCCGTCTGCTGCCACTCGCGCGCTGCGCGTGCCACCTGGCGTCGACCGGCGGCGGTCAGGGTGTAGAACTTGGCACGCCGGTTGTTCTCCGACGCCCGCCACTCGTGCGTGACGAACCCCTCCTGCTCGAGCTTCAGCAGCGCGGGATACAGCGTGCCGTAATTCAACGTCAGGCGATGCCGGCTGACCTCCTCGATGCGGCGCGCCACGCCGTAGCCGTGCAGCGGCCCGAGCATCTCCAGGGTCCGCAGGATCATCAGCGCCAGCGTGCCGGGCTGCACGTCCATCTTGTCGCCCATGCTCACTCCGGGGCCGCGACGGCGGCCGGTGCCGGGAGCCCCCGGACGAGAAGCCAGAAGCTCACCGCGATCTCGCACAGCACCATCGGCGAATCGAACCACCACAGGTTCACCGCGTCCGCGAACGCGGGATCGACGATGTACCAGAGCGTGCACAGCACGCACCACAGCGAGGCGATCAGCCCGAGCCGCGCCAGCACCGCCGGGATGAAGCGGGACGCGAGCCACAGACGGAAGCACGCCGCGGCCGCCAGCGACCAGAACAGCAGGCCCGCATAGTACAGGTCGCCGGTCCCGGTCCGCAGGAGCCGGACGAGGGCCTGCGCGGGCTCCGCCCCGAGCCAGCGCCCGAGGTCGGCGTTCGCCGACAGGTGGAGCACGGCGAACAGGGCGAGCGCGGTGAGGAAGTACGACAGCCCGTGGACCAGGCGCCCCACCGCGGCCAGCAGGGCCAGGTGCGGGCCGACGGTCTTCAGCACCACGTAGAGCGCCGCGGCCACCACCATGACGCCGACGCAGTACGAGAGATCGAACGCCAGGCTGACCCGGAACAGCCGCTCCGCCTGCGCGATGTTGCGCATCGTCGCCGCCGGATCGCCGGCCACCAGCAGCCGCCCGCGCAGGGCGAAGTTGCCCACCACGATGATCGCGAAGCTCACCAGGTAGGTCAGTCCCGCGACTCGTGCGGCCGTTCGTTGTGCGTCGTCGATGCGCTGCACGTCCCCGCCCTCGGTTGTCCTATGGGATTCCCATACGACGGTACCCGGGTCGGAGTTTCAGCGCAACGGGGGGGTGTCCGGGAGCGGAACGAGGACCGGGTTCGGCCCGGCGAGGCGGCTGCGCTCAGCGGGGGCCGGGATCGTTCCAGGTCGAGGGTGGCGCGGAGCCCGCTGCGAACGCCGCCAGGCGCCGGATCCGCGGCGGGGCGGCGCTGCGGGCGACCGTGAGGCGCACGGCCGAGAGCCGGAGCGGCGGCACCGGCTGGAGGCGCTTGTGGCCGATCGCCGTGCCCGTGCCGAGCGGGACCCACGCGCCCTCGGCCAGTCCCTCCAGCCAGTACTCGCGCACGCGCTCGCCGCCCGCGAGGTCCTCCTCGATCACGAGGTGATCCACCAGCGCCGGCGCCGGCAGGCGCAGCACCACTTCCCTTCCCGTGCCGGCGCGCTCCGCCAGCGGCGCGCCGAACCGCCTTCGCACCTCGTCGCCCAGCTCCCTCGCGCGAGCCGCGTCCGCCGCGGGGATGCGGCCGGTGCGGTCGGGCGGGATGTTGAGCAGCAGCTGCGCCCCGCGGCCCACCGAGCGGTAGTAGAGCTCCAGCAGCCGGTCGAGCGACAGCAGGTTCGTCTCGTCCGTGGTGCTCCAGAACCAATGCGGCCGGCGGATCGAGACGTCCACCTCGTTGGGGAGCCACGCCTCGCCGCCGGGCTCGCCGTCCTTCGCGGTCGCCTCGCCGGTCGCGGCGGCGCGGCGCGGCAGCGCGTTCCAGCACGGATACGGCGCGAAACCGTCCTCGTTGCCGACCCAGCGGATGGTGGCGTGCGGTCCCTGGAAGACGGCCGCGTGCGGCGCGTGCGCGCGCAGCAGGTCGCCCACCGGCACCACGATGCTCCCATCGAACCAGACCTCGACCAGCTCGCCGTAGCGGGTCAGCAGCTCCGTGAGCTGCTGCCGGTAGATCCGGTCGTACTCCCGCTGCCGCTCCGGCGTCGCGCACCGGCCGCCGTTGCCGGCGCCGAACGTGTCGTCGCGCGGCGACAGGTAGACGCCGAGCCGGAGGCCCGCGCGCCGGCACGACGCGGCGAGGTCCGTCATCACGTCGCCCTTCCCGCCCCGCCACGGCGTGCCGCGGATGCCGTAGTCGGTCGTCCGCGTCTGCCACATGCAGAAGCCGCCGACGTGCTTGGCGACCATCACCACGTACCGGGCGCCGAGGTCCCGCGCGACGCCCGCCCACTGGTCGGTGTCGATGTCGGGGTCGATCGAGGCGAGCGGGGTCGAGCGGTCGTCGTACTCGCGGTCCTGCCACGTGTTCGGCGCGAAGTGGACGAACATCCCCACCTCGAGGTCGGCCCAGTGAAGCTGGTTGCCAGTCGGAAGTGCCAAGGGGGAAGACCCGACCCCACCCCACCCGGCGCGGCGCAGCGCCGCGGGGAGCGCCACGCCTGCCGCGGCGAGCGACGCGAGGAACTCCCGGCGGTCGATCACGCCGCTCAAGATACGCGAGCACGAAACGTGCGGCTCGCTGGCCGGCATGTTGCGTGGGAACCGCAGCCTTCCGCCGGCGCGCGCCGTCGCCGGCACTACCGCCCCTCGGGGCGGCCGGTAGGTTTCCCGCCCGTGAACGCGCCCGCCCGCAAGGCCGTGATTCTCGCCCGGGGCCTCGGCACCCGCATGCGCCGCGACGACGCGGCCGTGGGGCTCGACCCGACGCAGGCCGCCACCGCGGCCGCCGGCCTCAAGGTCTTGATGCCCTTGGGCGGCCGGCCGTTCGTGCACTACGTGCTCGCCGCCCTGGCCGAAGCCGGCTACGAGGAGGTCTGCCTCGTCATCGGCCCCGACCGGCCGGCCGTGCGCGACCACTTCGAGCGCGAGGTGCGGCCGAAGCGGATCCGCATCGCCTTCGCCGTCCAGGAGCGGCCGCTGGGCACTGCCGACGCGGTGCTGGCCGCCGAGGCGTTCGCCGGCGCCGACCGCTTCCTGGTGATCAACTCCGACAACTACTACCCCATCGAGGCGTACCGCGGCCTGCGCGAAGCCGAGGGTGCCGGGATCGCGGCCTTCTGGCGCAAGGCGCTGGTGACCGAGGGCAACCTGCGGTCGGAGCGCGTCGCCGGCTTCCCGATCATCGAGCGCGACGCCGCCGGCTACGTCGCGCGGCTCGTGGAGCCCGGCGAGGCGGCGGTGACGCCGGACGACGACGCGCTGATCAGCATGAACTGCTGGATGTTCACGCCGCGGATCTTCGCGGCCTGCCGGGCGATCGCGCCCTCGCCCAACGGGGAGCTGGAGATCCAGGCCGCCGTGCGCCACGCGATGGGCGCGCTCGGCGAGCGGTTCCGGGTCCTCGCGCTGCGCGCCCCGGTCCTCGACCTCACGGCCCGCGGCGACGTGGCCTACGTCACGGGGCGCCTCGCCGGCGTCCCGGTGGAGTTCTAGCCCCATGCCTTCGGAACGGCTGATCGAGCAGGCCATGGGCGCGCTCGAGCGCCTCGGCGGCACCTCGCGCGAGGTGCGCCGCTACTTCGTGCCCGGCAGGATCGAGGTGCTGGGCAAGCACACCGACTACGCCGGCGGCCGGAGCCTCTTGTGCGCGGCCGAGCGCGGGATGTACTTCGCGGTCGCGCCGCGCGACGACGAACGGATGCGCATCGCCGACGCGCGGCTGGGCGAGAACGTGGAGTTCGCGATCGAGCCGGGCGTGAAGGCCGTGCCGGGGCACTGGTCCAATTACCCGATGACCATGGCGCGCCGCCTGGCGCGCAACTTCCCCGGCCGCTGGACCGGCGTCGACGTCGGCATGATCGGCGACCTCCCGCTCGCCGCCGGCATGAGCAGCTCGAGCGCGGTGTCCATCGGCTACTACGTCGCGCTCGCCGACGCCAACGCCCTCGAGCGGCGCCCGGAATACGCTTCCAACATCCGCAGCATGGAGGACCTCGCGGGCTACCTCGGCACGGTCGAGAACGGCCGTACCTTCGGGACGCTGCGCGGGGACACGGGCGTCGGGCTCGCCGGCGGGAGCGAGGACCAGACGGCGATCCTGTGCTGCCACCCGGGCGAGCTGAGCCAGTACTCGTTCTGCCCGGTGCGCCACGAGCGCGACATCCCGCTCCGCGCCGGCTGGACGTTCGCCGTCGGCGTGACGGGCGTGGTGGCCGACAAGAACGCCGCCGCGCAGGAGAAGTACAACCGCGCGGCGCGGCTGGTGGACGAGGTGATGCGGGTGTGGCGCGACGCGACCGGCCGGGACGACCTGTGGCTGGCCGACGCGCTCGCGTCGTCGGAGGACGCGGTCCGCCGCTTCCGGGCGCTGCTCGCGCCCACGCCCGAGCTGCTGGAGCGGTTCGAGCAGTTCTACGTGGAGAACGCGGAGATCATCCCCGCGGTCGGCGACCTGCTGGCGAAGGGCGACGTGAAGGGCATCGGCCCCCAGGTGGACCGCTCGATGGACCGGGCCGTGCGGCTTCTCAAGAACCAGATCCCCGAGACCATCGCCCTGGCCTCCGGTGCCCGCACCCTGGGCGCGGCCGCGGCCTCCGCCTTCGGCGGCGGCTTCGGCGGCGCGGTGTGGGCCCTCGTGGCCCAGAAGGACGCCGCCGGCTTCCTGAAGAGCTGGGCCGACGGCTACCGGAAGGCCTTCCCCGCCCACGCCGCCCGGGCCGAGTTCTTCCTCACCGGCGCGGCGCCCGCGATGCGCCGGCTGTAGGCCGGATCGAAACGGGCCGGCCGCGCCCGACGTAGAACCAGCATGCCCGTGCCGTGCGCCCCCCCCGGGGCCGCCCCCGGGGGCGCCCCTCGCGCGCGGCGTTCCCTCGTAGCCGCTTCGAAGGAGACCGCCCGATGGACGTGAACGTCCGTGCCCTGAGCCGTGCCCTCCGCCTCGCGGCGCTCGCGGTCCTCGCCGCGTCGCCGCTCGCCGCGCAGACCAGGCTGCTCCGCTTCCCCGACATCCACGGCGACCGCGTCGTGTTCACCTACGCCGGCGACCTGTGGACCGCGCCGTCCACCGGCGGCACGGCGGTGCGTCTCACCGCGCATCCCGGGCTGGAGCTGTTCGCGAAGTTCTCGCCCGACGGGCGGTGGATCGCCTTCACCGGCCAGTACGACGGCGACGAGCAGGTGTACGTCATCCCGGCCGGCGGGGGCGTGCCGCGCCAGCTGACGTTCTATCCCGCCCGCGGGCCGCTGCCGCCGCGCTGGGGCTACGACAACCAGGTCTACGGGTGGACGCCGGACGGCAAGGCGATCCTGTTCCGCTCCCTGCGCGACGGCTGGGACCTGGCGGACAACCACCTCTACACGGTGCCGCTCGAGGGCGGCCTCCCGACCCGCCTGCCCATGCCGCAGGCCGGCGCCGGCGACTTCTCGCCCGACGGGAGGCAGGTGGTCTACTCGCCGCTGTTCCGCGACTTCCGCGCCTGGAAGCGTTACCAGGGCGGCTGGGCCGAGGACCTGTGGGTGTTCGACCTCGCGACCCACGCCGCGCACAACATCACCAACAACCCGTTCACCGACCGCGACCCGATGTGGATCGGCGACCGGATCTACTTCGCGTCCGACCGCTCGGGCACCTTGAACCTCTACACCGTCCTGCCGGACGGCACCGACCTGCACCAGCTGACCACCAGCTCCACCTGGGACGTGCGCTGGCCGAGCGCCGACGAGACCGGGCAGATCGTGTACGAATCCGACGGCGAGCTGCACGTGTTCAACACCCGTGACGCCTCGGACCGCAAACTGGACATCCTGGTGCCCGACGACGGGCTGGCCGCGCGGCCGCACCACCAGTCGGTGGCGCGCTACGTCGAGGACTTCGCGCTCAGTCCGGGCGGCACCCGCGCCCTGTTCACCGCCCGGGGCGACGTCTTCACCGTGCCCGCGGAGCACGGTCCGACCCGCAACCTCACCCACAGCTCCGACGCGCACGACAAGGCCGCGCGCTGGTCGCCCGACGGCCGGAAGATCGCCTTCATCTCCGACCTGAGCGGCGAGGAGGAGCTGTACCTGATCGACCAGGACGGCTCCGGGACCCCCGAGCGCCTGACCACGGGCGGCGACATGATGCGCTACGCGCCGCTGTGGTCGCCCGACGGCCGGTACCTGGCGTTCGCCGACAAGTCGGGCCGGCTGTGGGCCCTCGAGGTGGGCACGAAGCGGCTCACCGAGGTGGCGCGCGACTCCAGCGGCTCGATGTACGACCAGAGCTGGTCGCCGGACAGCCGCTGGCTCGCCTTCAGCCTGTCCCACGCGAGCGGCTATCGCTCGGTGTGGGTGTGGGGCCTGGCCGACCGCGCGCTCCACCAGGTCACCGATGCGATGGCCAACTCGTACGAGCCGGTCTTCGACCGCGAGGGGAAGTACCTCTACTTCCTGAGCGACCGGGAGTACGCGCCGCAGCTCAGCTCGCTCGAGTGGGACTTCGCCGGCAACCGCACCACCGGGATCTTCGCGCTGGCGCTCCGCAGGGACGTGCCGCCGCCGTTCCCGCCGCAGAGCGACGAGGTGAAGCCGGACACGACCGGCGCGGCGGCACCCGCCGCGGCGCCCGCCGCCCCGCGCAACCGGCGCGCGCCGGCGGCCGACAGCGCGCGGGCGCAAGGCGGGCCCGCGCCCGTCGGGATCGACTTCGACGGCCTGGGCGGCCGCATCGCCCCGGTCCCGGTGCCGGCGGACAACTACAGCGGCCTCGCCGCGGTGAAGGGCGCCCTGCTGTACGTGCGCCAGCCGGCGGGCTACTACGGCCGCGCGAGCGACGGGCACTCGGCGCTCATGGCCTTCAGCTTCGAGGACCGGAAGGCGACGACCCTGGCCGACGACATGGGCGGCTACGCGCTCTCGCCCGACGGCTCCAAGGTGCTGGTGCGCCAGGACGACGCCTACAACCTGTACGACGCGAACGCCAAGGGCGCGTCGTCCGCGAAGCGCGTGTCGACCGACGGGCTCGTGGCCGACGTCGTCCCGCAGCAGGAGTGGGCGGAGATCTTCGAGGAGGTGTGGCGGCGGTTCCGCGACTTCTTCTACGTCCCGAACATGAACGGCTACGACTGGAAGGCGCTGCACGACCGGTACCGCCCGCTGCTCCAGTACGTCGGCGACCGCTCGGACCTCGACTACGTGCTCCAGGAGATGATCGCGGAGCTGAGCAACTCGCACACCTACATCTCGGGCGGCGACTACGGCGAGGTGCCCGCCCGGCCGCCGGTGGGGCTGCCCGGCGCGCGGTTCGCCCTCGACTCGGCCTCGGGCCGCTACCGGATCGCGTCGATCATGGAGGGCGACAACGCCGAAGGGACGTACCGCTCCCCGCTCACGGCCATCGGCGTGGACGCGCGCGTCGGCGACTACGTCCTGGCCATCGACGGCACCGACCTCAAGGCGCCGGAGAACCCGTACCGGCTGCTGCGCTACAAGGCGGACCGGCCCGTCACCCTCACCCTCAACGCGCGCCCCACGGCCGACGGTGCCCGGCAGGTGACGTTCCAGCCGGTGGGCAGCGAGACCAGCCTGATCTACTACGACTGGGTCGCGGCCAACCGGCGGCGGGTGGACTCGCTCGGCCACGGCCGGGTCGGGTACCTGCACCTGCCCGACATGGGCGCGGACGGCATCCGCGAGTTCATCAAGTGGTACTACCCGCAGATCCGCATGGAGGGGCTGGTCGTGGACGACCGCGGCAACGGCGGCGGCAACGTCTCGTCCATGATCATCGCGCGGCTGAGCCAGCAGCTGCTGGCGACGCGGTTCTCGCGCGACAACGCGTTCACCACGACCTACCCGAACGGGCCGATCTTCTACGGCGCCATGGCGACGCTGCTCAACGAGACCTCGGCGTCGGACGGCGACATCTTCCCGGCCATGTTCCGGCAGGCGGGGCTCGGTCCCCTGATCGGCAAGCGGTCGTGGGGCGGCGTCATCGGCATCACCGGCCACGGCCCGCTGCTCGACGGCGGCAACGTCAACGTGCCGGAGTTCGGGTTCGCCAGCGCCGACGGGCACTGGATCATCGAGGGCCACGGCGTGGACCCCGACATCGAGGTGGAGAACGACCCGGCGTCGGTGATCGCGGGCCGCGACCCGCAGCTCGAGCGCGGCGTCGCGGAGGTGCTGCGGCAGATGGCGGAGCACCCGCGCCGGCTGCCGCCGCGTCCGGCGGCGCCGGTCAAGGCGCCGAGCGGCATGCAGTAGCGCCGCCGGGGTCCGCAACGCCCGCGGGCCGGGGCGCGCGCTGCGCACCCGGCCCGCGTCACGTCCGGCCGATCGTCCGGCGCGGCCCCGCTACGGCGCGCGGCTCGTCGCCGCGATGAACGCCGCCACGTTGCTCTTGAGCTGCGCCAGGTCCGGCTCGTGCAGGTACATCATGTGCCCGGCGTCGTAGTACTTGAGCGCCACGTGGCTGCGGAGGTCCGGCCGCAGCCCCAGGTGGTCCATCGTGTACTCGGTGGCGAAGAACGGCGTCGCCATGTCGTACCAGCCGTTCTCCACCTCGACGCGCAGGTGGGGGTTGGAGACCAGCGCGTCCCCGAGGTCGTTGCCCACGTACGGCGTCGCGCGCCAGCCGCCGTTCCGCCCGCCGCCCCGGTTCCAGTTCCACTCGACGTTGCCGCCGACCGCGTAGCGCTGCTCGCCGCCGTACTTCAGCTCGTCCCGGAGGTAGGAGTTGATCGCGGCGGTGAACGCGCCGGTGATGGCGTCCGACTGCGGATCGTACGCCGCCGTCTCGCGCAGCAGATTCACCTCCGGGCCCGTGAACCGCGCGTCGAGCCGGCCGGTGATCAGCCCGTGCGCGCGCTGCAGCTCCGCCATCCACTCCCCGAGCGTGACCCGCAGGTTCGCGCGGTCGAGGTAGCCGGTGTCGAGGCCGGTGTAGGCCGAGAGCTGGCGCAGGATGCCGGCGCGCTCCTCGCCCACCAGGCCCGAGCCCTTCTCGAGCGCCAGCGTGTACGGGCCGGCGGCGAACCGCCGCACCGTGTCGAGGAACGCCGCCATGTCGGCCGGCGGCGGCAGGGCGTGGTGGTACACCGCCGACGCCGCGTAGCTCGGCAGGTACAGCACGTACGAGATGTCGTGGCCGGGCGCGAAGTTCAGCGTCTCGAAGTCCAGCACCGAGGAGATCAGCACCACGCCGTTGAAGTCCATCCCCTCGCGGCTCTGCAGCAGGTTCACCAGCACCGCCGAGCGCGTGGTGCCGTAGCTCTCGCCGATCAGGTACTTGGGCGAGTTCCAGCGGCCGTTGCGGCTCACGTACTGGGTGACGAACTGCTCGAGCGAGCGCCCGTCCTCGTCGATCCCCCAGAAGTCCTTCCCGGTGCCCTTCCCCACGGGCTTGCTGAAGCCGGTGCCCACGGGATCGATGAACACCATGTCGGTGACGTCGATCAGGCTGCTCGCGTTGTCCACCAGCCGGTACGGGGGCGGCGGCGTGGGCGCCGCGTCGGTCGTCACGATGCGCCGCGGCCCGAACGCGCCCATGTGCAGCCAGGCCGACGCCGCGCCGGGGCCGCCGTTGTACACGAACGACAGCGGGCGCGCCGCGGCGTCGTGCGCATCGGTCCGCGTGTACGCCGTGTAGTACAGCTTCCCGATCGGCGCGCCCGAGTCGTTCCGCAGGATCATCGTCGCCGCCATCGCGCGGTACGGAACCGCCTGCGCGCCGATGCGGATCGTGTGCAGCGTGACCGACGAGTCGGGCATCGTGTCCGACGGCGCCTGCGACCGCACCGACGAGTCGCGCCCCGCACCCTGCTCGGCGGCCTGCGGCGTCCCCCGCTGGCGCTGCGCCGCGGCGCCCGGCGCGACGGCGACACACAACGCCAGCGCCGCCACGAACGATCGCTCACCCATACGTCTCCCTCCT
>DASPSV010000084.1:0-3788 GCA_035623755.1 Gemmatimonadales bacterium | reverse complement strand
CGCGCCAGTCCTCCGAGAACTGCTCCAGCGACTCGCCGAGCACCCGCCGGAAGGCACGGTCGATCCCGCCGGCCATCACGCCGTGGAGGATCGCGCCGATGGCCTCGTCCCCCCAGCGCTGGCCGATGTAGGCCCAGATGGAGTGGCCGAAGCGGTACGGGAAGATGCGCGGGTCCCCGGTCAGCTCCTCGATGGTCGGGAGCTTGCCCTCGACGGACGCGTCCCGCAGCCACATCGCCGTGTGCGGGTCCACCGGCCCGATCGAGAGGTACTCCGCCATCCCCTCCATGAACCACAGCGGCGGATTGATCTGGGTCAGCGCCTGGATGCCGGCCCCGGGGTGCCCGTGGCTGAACACGTCGAACTGGAACGCGTGCACCATCTCGTGCTGGAGCACGTGCTCGAAGTCGGCGTACGACCCCGTGAACGGCACCACCATCCGGTGCTTGTAGGGCTCCGTGAAGCCGCCGGTGCCCTCGCCGATGTCGCCTTCGGTCGCGTTGGTCTGCTGGAAGTCCGACGACGAGGCGTAGAGGAGCAGCGGCTTGCGCTCCAGCCACTGCTGCTGGAGGATGCGCGACAGCCGGGCGTAGCCCCGCTCGGCCATGCGGGCCGCGTCGAGGGCGGCGGCGCGCTCGTGGCCGTAGAAGTAGACGTCGAAGTGCTCGGTCTGGATGATCTGCCAGTGGAAGCTGCCGTACTGGACCTTGTTCTGCCCGAAGTACTGCGCGCGCGCCTCCGGCGGCCGGAGGGCGAGCGCGCCGAGCCCGACGAGCGCCACCGCGAGCATCCGCTTCATCGCCGCTCCTCTCCGCCGGCCATCGCGCGCTGCGGGGCGTCGGCCCACAGGCCCTCCAGCTGGTAGAACGCGCGCAGGGACGGGTGGAAGACGTGCACCACGAAGTCCACGAAGTCCAGCAGGACCCAGCGGCCCCCGGCCAGTCCCTCGACGTGGTGCGCGCGCACGCCGCGCTCCCGCAGATCCTCCAGCACGTGCTCGGCGATCGCCCGGACATGGGTGTCGGACGTGCCCGACACCACGATGAAGTAGTCCGTCGCGTCGCTCAGCCGCCGCAGGTCGATCACCATCCCGTCCACGGCCTTGCGGTCGGCGCAGGCCGCCTCGACCCAGGCCAGCGTCTCGTCCGCGGCCGCCCGCGGTGCCCCGCGCCGGTCGGGCCGCCGCGCCGGTCTCCTCGCCGTCATAGCGTCGCGGGCGGGGAAAGGTTCCCGCCCTCCGCGCCGTCCTCCACCTGGTAGAAGACGCCCCACGCGCCCGGGCCCACGTGCGCGCCGAGCACCGCGGTGGCGGGGGCCACCAGCACCTCGAGCGGCCGGTAGCGCTCGGCCAGGGTGCGGCGCACCCGCTCGGCCAGCTCCGGCGTGTCGGCGTGGGCGACCGCCAGCCGCAGGCGCGCCGGCGCGCTCGGCAGCCGCTCGTCGAGCAGCCGGCACACGCGGGCCAGCAGGGCGGCCTGGCCGCGCACCCGCGCCGCCGCGACCACCTTGCCCTCGCGGTCGAGCGAGAGGATCGGCTTCATGTCGAGCAGGCCGCCCAGCCACGCCTGCACCCGCGACACGCGCCCGCTCCGCAGCAGGTACTCCAGCGTGTCCACCGTGACGAACATCCCCGACTGGCCGCGCACCCGCTCCAGCTCGGCGGCGATCGCCGGCGCCTCCCATCCCGCCTCCGCCAGCTCCGCGCCCCGGAGCGCCAGCAGCCCGATGCCGAAGGACGCGCTGCGGCTGTCCACCACGTGCACGCCGCCCGGGGCGAACGTCCGCCGGGCGGCCTCGGCGTTGGCGTACGTGCCCGACAGCGCCGACGACAGCGTGATCGCGACGATACCCCCGGCGTCCGCGCGGGCGTGCTCGAACACGTCGCGGAACTGCGCCGGCGAGGGCTGGCTGGTGGTGGGCGGCGGGCCGCCCGCGCGCAGCCGCCGGTAGAACTCCGCCGGCTGAAGCTGCACCCGGTCCAGGAACGCGTCGTCGCCGAACACCACCTGCAGCGGCACGAGCGCGATGCCCCAGCGGTCCAGCAGCTCGTCCGGCAGGTCGCAGGCGCTGTCGCACACGATGGCCACCCGCCGCGCGGCCGTGGTGAGCAGCCGGTGCTGCTCCCGCATGTCGTCGGCCTTGCGCGTCTCGATCGTGCCCCACCCCTCGGCGATGCGGAACACGACGGCCGCGTCGTCGGTGTGGATGTGCACCCGCAGCAGGTCCGCGGTGCGCAGCGCGAGCAGCGAGCCCCCGAGCGGGGCCAGCGCGGCGCGCGCCTCGGCCGAGCTGGGCAGGCGGTCGCCGCGGACCAGCACCTCGGTGCAGAAGCGGTAGTCCTGCTCGGCGGCCACGGCCGTGAGCGCCGCGGGCGCGAGCGTCTCCGGCCCGGCGGGCGGCACCTCGGCCGCGTGCATGCCCTTCTCGATGAGGCGCACCACGCCCTCGAGCATGCGCACGAAGCCCTTGCCGCCGGCGTCCACGACGCCTGCCTCCTTGAGCACCGGCAGCTGCTCCGGGGTGCGCTGGAGGGCCTCGTCGGCGTGGGCGAGCGTGGTGCGCAGCATCGGGACGATGTCGCTATGCTCGCTCGCGCCCCGCTCGGCGCCCCGGGCCGCCTCGCGCGCGACGCTGAGGATGGTGCCCTCGACCGGCTTCTCGAGCGCTTCCTGCAGCCGCTCGAACCCGCGGCGGATGGCCGCCGCCAGCTCGTGGGCGCGGACCTGCATCCGCTGGCCGATGCCTTCGTGGAAGCCGAGCAGGAAGTGGGACAGCATCATGCCCGAGTTGCCGCGCGCGCCCTTCACCGACGCCTCGGCGGCGGTGCGGGTCACGTCGGGCAGCTCCGGGGCGTCGCCGAGCCGGTGGAGGGCGTCGGCGATCGAGCGCACGGTGTGGGTGAAGTTGGTGCCGGTGTCGCCGTCCGGCACCGGGTACACGTTGATCCGATTCAGCTCGTCGCGGCCGGCCACCACCCATGCCGCCGCGGCCAGCAGCGAGCGCCGCAGGCGACGGCCGTCGAGGTAGCCGATCGCCGTCCCCATGGTCCCTATTCCTTGACCACCCAGACCCGGATCTCGGGCTTCACGTCGGCGTGGAGCCGGACGGGCACCTTGTAGACGCCCAGGGCCTTGATGGGCTCCTCGAGCTCGATCGCCTTGCGGTCGACCGCGAGCCCCTCGGCGGCCAGGCGCTCGGCGATGTCGCCGGCCGTGACCGAGCCGAACAGCTTGTCGCCCTCGCCCGCCTTCATGCTGAACGACAGGGACACCGCCTCCAGGCGCGCGGCCACATCCCTGGCGCCCGCGACCTCGGCGGCGACGCGGCGGTCCTGCTGCTTGCGCTCGGCCTCGAGCCGGCGGCGGTTGCCGTCGGTGGCGGGGTAGGCGAGCCCGCGCGGCAGCAGGAAGTTGCGGGCGTAGCCGTCCTTGACGGTGACCACCTCGCCGGTGCGGCCGAGCTTGTCCACGTCCTCGCGCAGTATGACGTCCATGGCAGGCGTCCCCTAGGGTTTGCCGGCGGCGCGCGCCAGGCGCAGCCGCCAGTCGACCAGCGTGTCGGTGAGGCCGAGCGCCAGCGCCGCGGCGCCGACGACCGGCCAGAGGAAGACGGTGAGGAGCAGGATGATCACGGAGCCGAGGCCGACGGCCGCGGCGAGCGCGACCAGGACGGCGACGCCGCGCACCAGGTACAGGCCGCCGAAGAAGACCAGCAGGTTGCCGCCCAGCGCGCGCGACCACGGCAGCCGCGGCAGCACCAGCACCAGCAGCGCGATCGCCACGCCCCAG
>DASPSV010000074.1:0-22978 GCA_035623755.1 Gemmatimonadales bacterium | reverse complement strand
GCGGCCCGGGACGGCCACGCCCGTGGACGACGACGCGGTCGTCACGTTCCCGTTCGCGGTGCGGGGCGACCCCGCGCTGGCGTACCTGCGCGAGGCGATGGTGGATCTCCTCGCCGCCCGGCTCGACGGCGCGGGCGGACTGCGGACGATCGACCCGCACGCGATCCTCGCGGCCGCCGGCGGCGGAGCCGGTGGCGCGGCGCTCGATCCGCGCGCCGCCGGCCGCCTCAGCCGCCGGCTGGGCGCCCGGCTGTTCGTCCTGGGCGAGATCGTCGCCGCGTCCGGTCGCCTGCACCTCGAGGCGACGCTCTACGACGGCACTCGCGACCTGGCCCTCAGCCACGCGACGGCGGACGGCGACTCCGCGGCGCTCCTCCAGTCCACCGACGCACTCGCCGGCCGCCTCATCGCCAACCGGCCCCAGGGGGCTGGCGAGCGGCTCACCCGCCTGGCGGCGCTCACCACGCCGTCGCTGGAGGCGCTGCGGCACTACGTCGACGGGGAGCGCGCGTACCGCGACGGCCGTTACCAGGCGGCGACGGACGCCTTCGAGGCGGCGACCCGGATCGACAGCTCCTTCGCCCTCGCCTGGTACCGGCTGGCCATCGTCCGCGACTGGAACGGGGGCTCGGTGCGCGAGGCCGTGGCCCACGCGCGGGCGCACTCGGGCTCGCTCGCCTGGCGGGAGCAGAACCTCATCTTCGGCCTGTGGCTGTACGGCGAGTACGACGACCGGAACGCGGAGCGCGTCTACAACATCGCCGTCACCCAGCATCCCGGCGACGTGGACGGGTGGGCGTTTCTCGGGGAGACGCGGTTCCACCTCACCTACGTGCAGGGGCGCTCGCTGGCGGAGGCGCGGGAGGCGTTCACGCAGGTCCTGGAGCTGGATCCCGGGAACGTCAACGCCCTCCTCCACCTGGCGAGGATCGCGGCCACGGACGGCCGCGCCGCCGAGCTGGACAGCCTCGCGCACGCCTACCTGGCGCGCCACCCCGACGCGGATCGGGCGCTCGAAGTCCGCGCGCTCGCCGCCTTCGCACGCGCCGACGCGGCGGTGCAATCGGACGTGCTGGAGCAGGCGGCGCGGACGGGCGACGTCGCCTTCGACGTCGCCGCCCGCAGTGTCGCCGCCTTCGTGCAGAACGTGGAAGGCGCCGCGCGGTTCCTGCCGCTCTATGCCGCACCGCAGCGCACGCCCTTCTACGCCAAGCGCGGCCGCGCGCTCGCGGCCGAGCTGGCGCTCGCGGCCGGACGCTGGTCGGTGGCCTGGGACCGCCTGGCGGCCCTGGAGGAGGTGGAGCCCGACTGGGGCCTCGAGCTGCTGGGACGCTCGGCGGTGCAGCCACTCGCGCCCGCGACGGCCGAGCAGCTCTCCGCGGTCCGCCGCGCGCTCGCGGGCTGGCGGGTGCACGGCGTGTCCAGGACGGAGTCCAACTTCGCGTGGTCCATCGGCGCGCAGCCGCAGCTGCGGGCCTACCTGCTCGGGCTGGTGAGCGTCCGGCTCGGCGACACGGCGGCCGCGCGCCACTGGGCGGCCGCGCTCGACCGGATGCCGCACCAGCCGGGCGACCGCGATCTGGCCGGGGACCTGGCGCACAGCGTGCGCGCCGAGCTCGCCTTCGCGGCGGGCGCGCCGCGCCAGGCGCTGGCCCAGATCGAGCAGGTGCACTTCACGAGCCGCGCGCCGATCATGACCGGTATGCTGCACGCGGGGGCGCACGAGCGCTTCCTGCACGCCGAGATCCTGCACGCCGTGGGGCGCGACGAGGAGGCGCTCCGCTGGTTCGGCTCGTTCCCCGAGCCCTCGGGCTACGACGTCGCCTGGCTCGCGCCCGCGTACCTGCGGCGCGGGGAGATCGACGAGCGGCTGGGGCTGCGGGCGGATGCGCTGGCGTCGTACCGCCGGGTGGCGGCGCTGTGGAAGGACTGCGACGAGCCGCTGCGCCCGCTCCTCGTCGAGGCGCAGCGCGCGATCGAACGGCTGTCGGCGGGATCGTAGCCGGGGGCGCGGGCGCGCCCTCGGGCTCAGCGCTTCACCACCACCGTCACGCCGTCCCGGAGCGGGATCAGCGTCGCGAACGCCCCGCGGTCCGACGCAAACGCGAGCCGGTTCAGTGCCTGCACGCCGGCCGTGGCGGGGTCGCGGCGCGCGCTCGCCCGCCCCCGCGTGACCCGCCCCTTCCACAGGGTGTTGTCCACGACCAGCAGGCCGCCCGGCCGCAGCCGCCGCATCGCCGCCCGGTAGGCCGCCGGGTAGCCCGGCTTGTCGATGTCGCAGAAGACGATGTCGAACCGCCCCTTCACCCGGGCCATCGACTCGAGCGCGTCGCCCACCAGGAGCTTGACCCGGCCCAGCACGCCGCCGCGCCTGAGGTAGGCCTCGGCGTCGCGCGCGTTGGCGGGGCTGGCGTCGGTGTACCAGACCTTGCCGTGCGGCCCCACCGCGCGCGCCCACCACAGCGTCGAGTAGCCGATCGCCGAGCCCAGCTCCATCACCCGCTTCGCCCCGCCGGCGAGCGCGAGCAGGCAGAACAGGCGCCCCACCACCGGCCCGACGATGGGGATGCCCTCGCGGCGGGCGCGCGCCTCCATCTCGCGCATCACGGCGTCGCGGCGCGGCACCAGCGACGCGACGTAGCGCTCCACGTCGGGGTGCACGAGGTTCAGGTCGCGAGGCGACATCGGCGCTCTCCTGCTGCGGGTGCCGAATACTCCCCACGCCGGCCCCGAAAAGGAATGCCGCGCTGCGGCAAGCCGCGGCGACACCGCGGCCCCGAGCGATTCGCTCCGGATTCCGCGCGCGGCGGATGTGCGTCCGGTCATTGCGCTCGCGAGCGCCGGGTGCTCTCTTGGTCTCGTCGTCGCGACACGAGGTCCCGCCGCGGCGCCCGGCCCCCCGGGAATGCCCGTCCCGGCCCCGCGGCCCGACCGGCCACGACGACAGGCCGCGATCCACATGGACGCTCCCCAGCTGGACGACGCGGGGACCGAGGCGGTGCGGCGCGCCTCACGTAAGGCCCTTCGCACGTCTCGGACCCGCAAGTCCCGCCGTCCCGCTCCGCCGACCCGCGTCGACCACTTCGAGGTCCTGCCGGTCCGCCGCCCGCCCGGCCTCGCGCGTCGTATCCTCGCGACCGCGCGGCACCTGGGAGGACTCCTCGCCGGAGGGCTGGTCGCACACGAGCGTCGGCGCCGGGCGGAGGGCCGCGCGCGAGGCCTCCGCTCGGTCCCGCTCCGCGTCGCGGGGCTGCTCGCCCGCCCGTTCGTCCGTCGCGACCTCGCGGCCGCGGGCTTCCCCGCGCAGCTGCGGCGGCGGCTCGAGCTGCTGGGTCCCACGTACATCAAGCTCGGCCAGATCCTCTCCATGCGGGAGGACCTCCTGCCGAAGGAGGTGACGGCCGAGCTGAGGAACCTGCTGGACCGGGTCCCGGTCGTGCCGTTCGCCGACTTCGTCGCCGCGGTCGAGAAGGACCTCGGCCGCCCGGTGGACGAGATGTTCCTGTGGGTGGACCCCGATCCGTGCGGCTCCGCCTCGATCGCCCAGGCGCACCGGGCCACGACGCGGGAGGGCGACCCCGTCATCCTCAAGGTGGTCAAGCCCGGCGTGCGCGAGACCCTCGACCGCGACGTGCGGCTGCTGCGGGTCCTCGGCCGGGCGCTGCAGGTCGTGCTGCCGCGCTACCAGCCGCGCCGGATCATCGAGGAGTTCTGCCACTACACCCTGCGCGAGGCCGATCTGAGGCTCGAGGCCGACAACCTCGAGACCTTCGCGGCCAACTTCGCCGACGAGCCCGACGTGGTGTTCCCGGCCGTGTACCGGGAGTACAGCGGCTCGAGCGTGCTGTGCATGGAGTTCCTCGACGGGCCGCGGCCCGACTCGCCCGCGGCGCAGGAGCTGGGCGAGGAGGACCGGCTGCGGCTGATCGACCGCGGCGCCGGCGCCATCATCCGGATGCTGTACCGCGACGGGTTCTTCCACGCGGACCTCCACCCGGCCAACCTGATCATCCTGCGGGGCCCGGCGGACGAGCCGCCGCGGGTGGGGTTCATCGACCTGGGGATGGTGGGCCGGCTCGACGACGAGCTGCGGCGCACCCTGCTCTACTACTACTACTCGCTGGTGATGGGCGACGCCGAGAACGCGGCCCGCTACCTGTCGGGCGTGGCGACGCCGGGGCCCGGCGGCGACCCCGCCGCGTTCCGGCGCGACGTGCGCGAGATCTCCAGCCGGTGGCGCCGCGCCGCCTCGTTCGAGACGTTCAGCCTCGCCCAGCTGGTGCTGGAGTCGGTGGCCCGCGGCGCCCGGTACCGGATGTACTTCCCGGTCGAGATGGTCCTGATGGTGAAGGCGCTGGTGACCTACGAGGGCGCCGGCCACCTGCTGATGCCGGGCTTCGACGTGGCCGACGTGTCGCGGCGCCACATCCGGGCGGTGTTCGTGCAGCAGTTCAGCCCGCTCCGCCTGGTGCAGGAAGGGCTGCGCGGCGCGCCGGACCTGGTGGACGCGATGGTGAAGCTCCCGCTGCTCGTGACCGAGGGCCTGCGGGTGCTGGAGAAGTCCACCAGGCGCAAGAAGGAGAACCCGCTCGCCGGCGTGCGCGGTGCGATCATCGCCGGCTTCCTGGTGGTGGCGGCCTCCGTGCTGCTGGCGAGCGGCGAGCCGTGGCCGGTGTGGGGCGCCATCGCGGCCGTGGGCGCGCTGCTGGCGTTCCGCCGCGGAGACGTGCGGTGATCCCCCAGGGGTACGAGCCGCTGGACCTCGACTACCTGCGCGACTTCGCGGCCAGGGTCTACCTGCCGATCCTGGACCACTACTTCCGCCCGCGGCTCGTGGGCGCCGAGAAGATCCCGGCCGAGGGGCCGCTGATCCTCGCCGCGAACCACAGCGGCAACGCGTTCCCTCACGACGCCGTGGTGCTCGACGCCACGCTGTGGCGCCACGACGGCCTGGTGGCGGAGCGGAAGTTCCGCACCGCGTACGAGAAGGAGCTGACGCTGGTGTGGTGGATGCGCCCCTTCGGCCTCGACAACTTCTGGCGCCGGGGCGGCGGCGTGGACATGTGCTTCGACAACTTCGACCGCCAGCTGGCGCGCGGCGACCGGGTGCTCTACTTCCCCGAGGGCGTGCCCGGCATCGGGAAAGGGTTCAACCGCCGCTACCGGCTGCAGCGCTTCAGCACCAGCTTCGTGACCCTCGCCGCGCGGCGGCAGGTGCCGGTCATCCCCGTCTACGTGATCAACGCCGAGTGGGTACACCCGTTCGGCTACTGCCTCGGGCCGCTCAACCGGCTCATGCAGCGCGTGTTCACGGTGCCGTTCCTGCCGCTGCCGGTCGGGCTGCTGGCGGTGGTGTTCCCGTGGATGTGGTACCTGTCCTTCCCGGCGCAGATGACCTTCGTGGTGGGCGACCCGATCGACGTGCCGGCGATGGTGCGCGAGGAGGGGGTCACGGACACCGCGGTGCGCGACGGCGAGCGGATGGGCCGCGTCGCGGAGCGGATCCGGCTGCGGATGCAGGCCAGGCTGGACGAGGAGGTGCGGATCTGGGGGCGCCGGCCCTGGGACCTGCGCTCGCTGGTGCGCGAGCTGTGGAAGGTGCGGCGCCGCTTTCTCGCCATCCTCCCCATCGGCTGGCCGGTGACGTTCACCAGGCAGGAGCGCGACCGGAGCCGCCCGCCGGCCCGGGGCCGGCTGCACGCGTTGCTGCGGGACTGGGACCTGGTGGGATTCTACCTGCCCTTCGGCTGGCCGCTGCTGTCGCTGACGCGCGCGCTGCGGCGCCCGCCGTACGGCTACCGCGGCCTCAGCCGCGCCGAGGCGCGGGAGATCCGCGGCGACTTCGTCTGGCGGCTGGCGGAGCGCCCCCTGCCGCCGCGGCCGGCCGCGGCACAGGAGGCCGCCGGGACGGAGATCGTGCCGGCCGCCCCACCGCCGCCTCGAGCCTGGCGAGTGCGCGCTCCAGCCCGTCCGTAGGTCCCCGCTCGTTCACCTCAGGCAGGCCCACACCGGTCCACAGGTCCCGTGACGCGTCGGCGAGCACGTCCGGCCGGAGGCGCACGCCGTGCCGCCGCAGGACCGGCGCCAGCTCGCGCCGGCGCCGCCACAGGTCGCGCCGGGTCGCGCGGTAGCCCAGCTCGCACACCGCGCGGCGGGCGGAGAAGCTGAAGATGCTGGTGAAGAACATCCCGTACTCGTCCCGCTCGGGCTCGAACAGCAAGGCATCGGCGCCCGGGTACGCGGCGGCGTAGCGCGCAAAGCCGACTTCCAGGCGCGAATGCACCAGCGTGCGGAACGTCTGGTTGAGGGTCGTCGGCAGGCCGCCTTCGAGGAGCACGCCGTCGCCCATCGCCCCCGCCGCGACGGCGGGCCCGGTGTCCACCGGTACGACGGGGTTCACGCACAGCAGCAGCCGGGCGCCGTGCTCCAGCGCGATCGACGCGTGCAGCGTCTTGAGGAGCACCCCGTCCACGCAGTCGCGTCCGTCGATCCGCACCGGCGGATACACACCCGGCACCGCGGTGCTCGCCTGCACCGCGCGGGAGATGGGCACGTGGCTCCACGCGCCCTCGCCGAACCGGATGGCGCGACCGCTCCCGAGGTCGGCGCCCACGACGATCAGCCGCCGCCGGAGGCGCCGGAAGTCGTCGCTGCGCCCGCGGACGGAGAAGACCCTCGCGAGGAAGCGCCGGATCGGCTCGTTGTCGAAGATCCCGACCGGCAGCGCCTCCGCGAGCCGGACCAGCGACTCGCGCAGCGTGAGATCGCCCGGCCGGAGCGCGGCGCCCCACAGCGCGCGCGCCAGCAGGCCCGGCACCATCAACGCGCGCTTCGCGACCTCGCCGTACGCGGGAGTGAAGAAGATCTTCGGGACGAAGGGGTGCTGGCCCGGCTCGTGCTTGACGATCGCGCGCACGAGTTGGGTCGTGGTGAGGCCGTTCGCGAGGCAGGCGGCGATGAACGATCCCGCACTGACCCCGACGTAGATGTCGAGGTCGTTGAAGTCGATCCCGTCCAGCGCCTCCTCGAGGGCCCGGAGGGCGCCGATCTCGTACACGGCGCCCTCGGGACCTCCACCCGCCAGCGCGAGGCCGATCCGCCGCGCGGACGGCCTGCGCGTCGGCATCAGCGCGCCGTCAGACCGCCGGCGTCAGCGGCGGGGCCTTGTGCGCCGCCGGCTTCCTCGCGCGCGGGCGGCGCCGCTCGAGGCTGTGGGTCAGCTCCTCGACCCGCTTGGTCAGCCCCTGGATCTCGCGCCGCGTCGGCACGCCGAGGCGGTGCAGCACCATCGTCATGCTGCTGTCCACGCCGTGCCCCACGCGCCTCAGCGCGACGCCGGCGTCCTCGCCCACCGGCTTCATGCGGGCGATCAGCTTGTCGAACCGCGCCCGGCTCTTCACGTCGAGCCCCGTGCCGCGCCGGACCAGCATCCGGAACAGCTTGCCGCCCTCCTCCTCGGCCAGCGTGAGCGCGCCGAGGCCGGCCAGCCAGATGTCGTGCGCCGACCGGCTGAGCTTCCGCGCGCCGTTCTTCTTCGCGACCTTCGGCATCATCCACCGCCTTTCCGTCTGCTGCGTTGTGCTGCCCCGCCCCCGCTCACCTTCTCGAACCGCACCAGCGACTGCTCCAGGGCCTCGAGCCCCCGGCGCAATTCCCCCATCTCGGCCCGCGCCTCGCGCAGCGGCTCCAGCCGCCCCACCGACGCGCGCACCAGCTTGCGCACCTGCTGGCGCAGCTGCTCGACCCCGCTCGAGACCGCCTCGCCGCCGAGCCGGATCAGCTCGTGCATCAGCTCCGAGGTCACGGCCGAGGCGCCCCGCCGCGCCTCCTCGAGGATCACCTGGCTCAGCGTCTGCCCCGTGACGTCCTCGGCCGTCGCGTTGTCGAGCACCCGCACGTCCTGCCCGCGCCGGATGAAGCCCGCGATCTCCTCCAGCGAGACGTAGCGGCTCTCCTCCGTGTCGTACAGCTTGCGGCTGCCGTAGCGCTTCACCAGGCGGACCATGCGCATCCCAAGATGCCGCACTGCGGCATGAAGTCAAGCCGTCTTTCCGCGGCGCGGCAACCGCCGCGGCGGCCGCGCGGGCCCGGCGGCAGCCAGCTCGCCGAGCAGGAGACTCCCCATTGCCTCGAGCGCTTCGAGGCTCGTGGGCGCACGGGCCAGCAGCGGCAGCGCCACCAGCAGGTCCCCGGTCGAGAGCAGCCCGCGGAGCCGCGCCAGGCCGCGCGCGTCCCGCGCCGCGAGCCAGGCGAACAGCTGCAGCCCCGCGGCGCCGGGGTCGGCGCGCCCGCCTTCGACGGCCGCCGGGTCAGGGGCGGGGTGCACGCGGTTGACGACGATCGGCCCGAGCCGCATCCCGGCCTCGCCGAGGCGCCGCGCGAAGAACAGCGCGTCGGCGATCCGCTCCTCCCCGGGCCCCGTGACCAGCACGAACACCGTCCCCTTCGCGCGCAGCAGCGCCTGCACCGTCCGGGCGCGGCCCTTGAACCCGTCGTACAGCGGCGCCCAGATCTGGAAGAACTCCGCCATGTCCCTGAGCAGGTCGAGCCCGACGACGTGGTCGAGCAACGCCTCGACGCCGCGACCGATGCCCGCCAGGTGCGCCGTGGCGCGCAGGCGGCCGCGGTCGTCGAACCAGCGCCGCAGCGCGACCTTGAGGGCTCCGCTCTCCAGGAACGCGAGCATCCGGTCCGGGGCCTCGAGGAAGTCGAGCGCCTGCCGGGTCGGCGGCGTGTCGAGGATCACGCGCCCGTAGCGGCGCTCCGCGTCCACCTCGAACAGGCGCTCCACCGCCATGTACTCCAGGATCCCCGCCAGGCTGCCGCCGAGGTGCCGGTAGAAGCGGTTCTCGAGGATGCGGCGGCACGACGCCTCGTCCGGCGCGTAGCGCCGGATCAGGCGGTCGAAGGTGGCGCGCGGATCGAGCAGGCTCGCGTCCAGCCGGCCGGGCGTGTCGCACGCGACGCGCACCTCCGTCCCACGGGCCGCGGCGCCGACGCCGAGTGCGTCCTTGAGACGCTCGGACGGATCGAAGGTCATCACCAGGGTGTCCGTCCCCTCGCGCGCCGAGGCGAGACCGAGCGCCGCCGCGAAGGTCGTTTTCCCCACGCCGCCGCCGCCAACGACCACGACCAGGGGCCGATCGAGCGCGCCGAGGCTCACGCCGCCTCCCCGAGCAGGCGCTCGAGGGCCGCGACGATCTCCGGCCCGCGGTCGAGCGCCAGGAGCGGCAGCTCGACGCGGGGACCGACCCACGCCCGCGCGAGCCTCGCCAGCTCGCGCTCGTAGGTGGCCCGGCGCTCGCGCCACAGGTGGAGCGCGGGGGTCCCGCCCGGCCCCGCCGCGGTCCCGGCGGGCGCCGGCGGATACAGCCCGTTGACCACGACGGTTTCGGGCGTGCGCCCCAGCGCCGCGTCGAGCTGCGCGATCAGCTCCAGCGACTCCTGGACCGGCATCTCCTCGGCCGACGTCACGATCACGACGCCGCAGCGGGCCGGGTCCGAGACGAGGGCGGCGACCTCGTGCGCAAGGCGACCGACCGGGCCGTGCGGGATCGCCTCCGCCACGAGCACCGGCGCCAGCAGCAGCGAGACGCCGTGCCCAGTGGCCGGGGCGTCGAGCACTACCACGTCGGAGCCGCCCTCGCCCTCGCGGCGCACCTGGCCGAGGGCGTGGACGAGAATCGCCAGCTCCTTGAAGCCGGGGCCGCCTTCCACGAAGTGCTGAAAGATCGGGCTCGCGAGCACGCGACGGACCAGCACCTGCACTTTGAGGCGCTCACGGACCAGTGCCTCGACCACGCGGAGTGGCTGCACGTTCTCGAGCCGGAGGCGGGGACTCGCGGCGACGATCTCGCCGCCCGAGGGCGGCACGGCGAGCAGGTGGTGCAGGTTCTCGCGGGGATCGAGCTCGAGCAGCAGGACGCGGCGGCCGCGCGCGGCGAGGAGGCGGCCGAGGGCGGCGGCGACGGTGCTCTTGCCGGTGCCGCCCTTCCCCGTCACCACCACGAGCTGCTGCCTCCGCAGGCGGCCCACGAGATTCGCGGCGCCGCCCGGCACGTCAGTCGTCCTCCTCGAACGGCTCGAGGTACACGTCGTCGCCGGCGAGCGTCCCGAAGCCGAGGTGCGCGCCCGCCGGCAGGAGGAGCGCGTGCTGGCCGTCGTCGAGCGCGAAGCCCGCGACCACCGACTCGGGCACCACCGGGTCGTCCGCGGCGTGGACGATCAGCAGCGGATCGGGCGGGGCGCCGCAGGGCGCGCCGGCCGCGAGCCGCGCCGGGATGGTGGCGAGCGGCGGCGGCTCGAACCCCGCCGCGCGGAAGGCCCGCCGGTGGACCTGCGCGTAGTGGAAGCGCGGCATCGGGTGGCGGGCGAGGTTCTCGGCCGTCGCCCAGAGGTCGAGCGCGCCGGAGAACGTGGCGATGCGGGCGAACGTGCCCGGCGGCGCGGCGAGCGCCGCCGCCGCGCCGGCCGACAGCGCGAGCACGTCGGGCTGCGCGGCCAGCTGCGACGCGATGGCCGCGAGCTCGATCCCGATGCGGTGGAGCGAGGGCACCTCGCCGCCCGTGAGGGCCAGCGTCGCCGCGGCGAGCCGGTCCTCGAGGAGCACCACCGCGCGGCCGCGGCGGGCCGCGAGCTCGGCGAGGTCGGCGAACAGCCCTTCGGCGAGCGAGGCGTACATCCCCGGCAGGATCACCAGCGGCCGTCCCGTGCCCGCGCTCACGGCCGCGCGCCGCCGCGTGCCGCCGGCGTCGAGCTCCCGCACGGTGAGGGCGGGCGGCAGCGGGCGCTCGCGGTAGTCCGTCCGGGTCGTGAGCAGCAGCCCGCGATCCATCGGCGACCACCAGTGCGGCCGCGCGGCAAGCCGCGCCTCCACGCGCCGCGCCGCCCGCACCGCCCAATCCTCCCGGTTCACGGCCATTTCCGAGTCGGTTCCCCTCTTGTTCGGCGCCGGGTCCCGTGCGGTGTTCGTCGCCCGGGCGCGGACGCCCGTTCCACGACTTAACCACGGACGACCCATGCGACGCAAGGACGAGCGCGGCCACTGGTGGACCGACGGGGGCGTCGAGCGGGCGGTGATCCGGATCGTGCGCGCGCTCTCGCCGGGGTGGGCGCGGCGGCCCATCGCCCGCAGGACGCGGCTCCACACCGACCTGGGCTGGGACGAGTGGTACGTGCTGCGGGTCGCGAAGCCGGTCCGCACCACGCTGCACGTCGCGCTGGACGATCGCGCGCTGCTCTCGCTCAGGACCGTGGGCGATCTCGTGGGCTCGGTGTGGAGCCGGATGGCGGCCGCGTGAGGGCGCGCGCCCTGGCCCTCGCCCTGCTGCTCGGGGCGCCGGCGGCGGCGCAGGGCCAGGACACGACGCGCGCCGCGCCCGCGGCGGACAGCGCGCACCGGGCATCCGCGCCCGCGGCGGCGGACACCGCACGGCGCTGGGCGCTCCTGATCGGGCACTCCTATTCGTCGGCGCGCGCGCTGCTCCAGCCCGCGACGCTGGTGCTGGAGCAGGAGCACGGCGCGCCGCTCTACAGCGTCGTGGACGCCGGCGCGCTCCTGCGCAGCTCGCTCGCGCCGCGCGCCTGGCTCGAGCTGGGCCTCCGGGCGCGGGCGGGCTCCGCCCGGCCGCCGGGCCTCCGGGCGTACGGCGCGATGGCGCGGCTGTTCGCCGATCTCGACCCGGTGCTCGTGGCCGGCGGCTACGAGTACCTCGCCGACGGCCACTTCGCCGCGACCCAGGGCGCGGCGACGGTGGAGCTGACGCCGCTCGGCGGCGCGCCGGGCCTCGGCACGTGGGTGAGCCCTGCGCTGCACCTGCGCTGGCGCCCGTGGCTCGGCGTGTCGTGGGGCGGCGGCGTCCGTCCGTACGCGCGCGCCGCCGCCGAGCTGGCGTCGGGCCGCGTCGAGGCGGGCCTCGAAGCCACGGGGTGGCTGGTCGGCGGAAACGCGCTCGGCTTCGTGCAGGGCGACGTGTCGGTGCAGCTGGTGGGCGGCCTGTTCCTCACGGCGAGCGGCGAGGCCGGCCGCGCGCCGCCGCGCTTCGAGCCCGGCGGGCGCATCGGCCTCGGGCTCGGCTTCCGCCTGGCGACGGCGTTCTGACGGCGACTTCACCTGTTGCTTCACGGGGAGCGGCGATGGACGGGACGAACGGCGGGCGCGGCATGGGCTGGCTCAAGGACTATCCCGACTTCCGCGACTACACGAGCGCGCACGCCGACGTCGCGGCGGCGCTCGCGAAGGCGAAGCTGGGCCCCGCCGGCGCGGGCGCGAAGCGGGCGCTGCCGGCCAGGGCCGACCTGCGCGCCTGGTGCTCGCCGGTGGACGACCAGGGCCGCCTCGGCGCGTGCACGGCGAACGCCGGGGCCGGCCTGGTGGAGTACTGCGAGCGCAAGGCGTTCGGCGACCACGTCGAGGCCTCGCGGCTGTTCATCTACAAGGTGACGCGTGACCTGATGCGCGTGAGCGGCGACCACGGCGCGTACCTGCGCTCGACGATGGGCGCGCTGGCGCTGTTCGGCGTGCCGCCCGAGAAGTACTGGCCGTACGAGATCGAGCGGTTCGACGTCGAGCCGCCGGCGTTCTGCTACGGCTTCGCCGAGCACTACTCCGCGCTCAAGTACTTCCGGCTCGATCCGGCGGGCACGGCGAAGCCCGCCCTGCTGCAGGCGATCCGGCGCTACCTCGCCGCCGGGCTCCCCGCGATGTTCGGCTTCACGGTGTACGGCTCGATCGCCCAGGCCGACGGGACGGGCGAGGTCCCGTTCCCGGCGCCGGGTGAGAAGGTGGAAGGCGGGCACGCGATCGTGGCGGTGGGCTACGACGACGCGCGCAAGATCCGGAACACGGCCCGCGGCGCGACGGCCACGACCGGCGCCCTGCTGATTCGCAACTCGTGGGGCGCCGCGTGGGGCGAGCAGGGCTACGGCTGGCTGCCCTACGCGTACGTGCTCGCGGGCCTGGCCGAGGACTGGTGGGCGCTGGTGAAGATGGAGTGGATGGAGACGGGGGAGTTCGGGCTCGCTGCCAACCCCGGCGACCGGACGTGCATCTGAGGTTGAAGGGGCCTAGTGCTCGAGCACGATCAACCTCGCGTCGTCCGCGGCGATGGCGCGCATGAACGCGACCAGGTCGGCCACCCGGTCGGGCGGCTCGACGCCGCGCGCGCCTTCGACGCGGCGCTCCACCCGGAGGAGCCGGCCCTCCTGCACGTAGCGGGAGACGTACCGGCCGTACACGCCGCTGGCCGTGACGCCGTCCGGCAGCTGCGCGCGCCAGCCCGGCGGCAGCGTGATGCGGTAGTCCTCGGCGAAGACCGCGGGCCCGATGACGGCCGCGACCGCGATCGGGTAGCGGCGCGGCACGTGCGACTCGACGTCGGCCACCTGCTCCGCCGTGAACAGCGGGCGCAGCGGAAGGCGCAGGATGCTGTTGCGGCCCGCCGGGCTGGCGGCGCGGCCGCCGCGGATCGCGACCGCGACGCGGGGCACGGCCCCGAGGTCGCGGCCGTCGAACAGCTCGAGGCTGTCGCCCGACGCGCCCTCGAACGTGTTGTTGGCGAGGTTGCGCGCGAACGCGTCGCGCTGGCGGGCGTTCATGCCGTGGCTCAGCGCCTCGCGCAGGCCTTCCTCCAGCCGGCCCGCGAGCGTGGTCGTCAGCCGGCCCGCGAACGAGCCGTCGGCCGACAGCTCGCCGACCAGCGAGTCGGTGGTGCGGTTGGCCGCCGCCGAGTCGAGCGGGAGCGTCACCGGCTCCCCGCTCCCGTCGGCGTGCACGATCAGCGCGAACTCGCCGTACTCGGCGTCGGGCAGCTGGCCCACCGGGATCTCGTCGGCGGTGAGGTCCAGGAACAGGCGCCCGGAGGCGAGTTCTACCACGGCGATCATGTGGTCGAACGCCTGGGTCGTCGGCAGCGTGGAGTCGATGCCGCCCGAGGCGCTGAGCAGCACCGGATCGGCGCGGAAGCCCATGCGCCGGGCGAGCGCGACGAACAGCGTCGCCTTGTCCTTGCAGTCGCCGTAGCGCGTCTCGAGCGTCGCCGCCGGCGTGCGCGGCTGGTAGCCGGCGAGGCCGAGCGCGACGGAGACGTAGCGGAAGTCCTGGGCCACCCAGCGGTGCACCGCGCGGAGCGAGTCCAGCGCGGTCGCGGCGCCGGCGGTGATCTCGGCCAGCCGCGCGTCGAGCGCCGGCGTGACGGCGAAGCGGTCCCGCACCAGGCCCGCGTACCAGCGCGCCACGTCGGCCCAGGTGATGGGCGCGGCGACGGCGACGCGCACGTGCACGGTGTCGGAGTCGGCGGCGTACGGCTCGCGGCCCGGCGGCTTGGGCACGTCGGCGGCCGCCCACTCGTACGTCCGCCGGCCGTGCGCGACCGTCTCGCGGCGCGCGAAGCCCACGTTGCGCTCCCGGATCCGCGCCTTGAGCGCGGCGGGCACGTCCACGATCAGCCGCGAGCGGCGGGTCGGCCGGCCGGTCGTGACGCTCCAGGCGGTGAAGAAGTCGCCCGGCATCACCGGCTCGCGGGTCTGGACGGTGTAGCTGTAGTCCACCAGCAGGCCGGGCGCGAGACCTCCCAGCGTCGCGCGGTGTACCTTGGTGTCGGAGTACACCGGGTACTCGAGCGCCGCGGGGACGTCGCTCTCCTGCTCGTGGGTGGGCTGCGCGCTCACCACCGTGCCGTCGGGCCGCAGCACCCGCACCCAGTTGACGGTGAGCTTCTCGCGCGAGCCGGAGTAGCTGAAGCTCAGCTCGCCCCAGTCCTCGACGCCGTCCTGGGTGAGGATCTGGACCACCTGGCGGTAGGTGCGCGTGCCGCGGCCGTCGGCCTCGAGCCGCACCACGCCGTCGTCGAGCAGGAAGACGTAGGGATCGTCGGCGTAGTCCGCCGGGTTCACGGCGAGCCGGTAGATGGTGTCGCTCGCGACCGACGGATCGCCGGCGCCGGAGACGACCGGCGCCTGCGCGCGCGCCGCCGCGGGCGCGAACGCGAGCAGCAGAAGGAGCAAGCCGCTGTGACGCATGGACCTGCAAGATGGCTGGCGCGTTGCTCCCGGGCAACCGATAGTACCTAGCCGATGCCCTACTGCCCCGAGTGCTCGTCCTCAGTCCCCCACGGGGTCGAGACCTGCCCGACCTGCGGTGCGTCGCTCGTGCCGACGCCGACCGGCGGCGCGACCTCGCAGCCCGCCGCGCGCCCCCCGACCGACACGGCGCAGGTCGCCGCCGACCTCGGCGCCGCCCTCGGCGAGGGCTACCAGTACCTGCGGCTGGTGGGCGTGGGCGGGATGGGCGCGGTGTTCCTGTTCCGCGAGGTCGCCCTCAAGCGGCTGGTGGCCGTGAAGGTGATGGCGCCGGACCTCGCCGCCGACGCCGGCAGCCGCGCGCGGTTCACGCGCGAGGCGCGCTCGGCGGCCGCGCTGTCGCATCCCAACGTGGTGCGCGTGTACGCGGTCGGCGAGACCGACGGGCTGCACCTGCCCTACATCGTGATGCAGTACGTCGAAGGGCCGTCGCTCGCGCAGTGGATGCAGGAGCACCGGCGCTCCAGCGAGCGCGACGGGCGGCGGATCATCGGCGAGGTGGCCGCGGGCCTCGCGGCGGCGCACGCGCGCGGCTTCCTGCACCGCGACGTGAAGCCCGCCAACGTGCTGCTCGAGGCCGAGACCGGCCGCGCCTACGTGGCCGACTTCGGCGTCAGCGCCGCGCTGGCCAAGAGCTCGCCGGAGGCGACCGGCAGCCTCACCGCCACCGGCCACGTGGTGGGCACCCCGATCTACATGAGCCCCGAGCAGGCCGCCGGCGAGCAGCTCACCGACAAGAGCGACGTGTACAGCCTCGGCGTGATGGCGTACGAGCTGCTGGTGGGCGAGCTGCCGTTCAAGGCGACCACGGCGATGGGCTGGGCCGCGGCGCACCTCAGGGACACGCCGACGCCGGTCGCGCACCGGCGCGCGGACCTCTCGCCCGAGGTGAGCCGGCTGGTGGACCGCTGCGTCGCCAAGCACCCGATGGACCGGCCCACCGCGGGCGACGTCGAGCGCGGGATGATGCCGACGCTCGCCTCCGAGATCGAGTGGCCGCCGCCGGGCATGCACTGGCTGCACGGGCGGTCGCGGGTGCTGAGCCGGCTCGCCCTGGCGACGTTCGCCGGCGCGGTGCTCACGCTCAGCGCGCTCAGCTTCACGCCGCAGGTGCTGCAGGCGCACGCCAACTGGCTGTGGACGTTCCAGAACCCGTCGAGCCGCGACCCGGTGGCGGTGTCGCTGTTCGTGTGGCAGACGCAGCTGATCCTCGGCGTGAGCGTGCTCGCGCTGAGCCTCGCCGCCTTCCTCGCCCTCGGGGCCGGCGCCGCGCGGCGGCTGGTGCGCCACCGGGCCGCGGGCTGGCGGTGGAGCACCCTGGCCGACATCGCGGCCGACCACGACCGGCGCAGCGGGCTGATCCTCGGCGGGGCGCGGGAGTTCGCGTCGCTCGAGCCGGCGCGGCGGCGCGCGATCCTGATGGCGCGGCGCTGGCGCTCGGCAGCGCTGCTCGGCGCCGTGCTGTGGACGCTGGCCGCGGTGGGCGTGTGGGGCGCGCTGCTGCTCTCGGGCTCGCTCGCCGCGCAGCCCGTCGTGCCGGTCGTGGGCCTCGGGCTGTGGCTCACGGCGCTCGGCCCGCCGCTCGCCGGCGTCGCGCTGGCGCTCGGCGCCCGGATGCGCGAGCGGCGCCTGCTCGGGCCGCTGGCGCGCACGCGCCGCGGCTCCGCCGGCCAGGGCAGCGGCGACGCCGCCGACTGGTACGCCACCCTGCCCCACCTCGGCCGGCCGGCGGGGCCGGCGGCGCACGGGCTGCGGCGCTGGGCGTGGAGCGGCCAGCTGGTGGCCGCGCTCCTCGCGCTGGTGGTGGTGGTCGCGATCGGCGAGGCGGTGGCCGCGAGCGTCACGGCCGTGCTCACGACCCAGCGCCTCGGGCCGAAGACCGCCGCGCTGGTGAACTACCAGAAGGACATCATGACCGACGACCCGCTCGAGGTCGCGCGGCCGGCCTGGGCGTCCCTGCTGCCCCGGACCGGGGCCGATCCCGACAGCGCGGTGCGCGGCTGGCTGCTCCAGCTGTCCGACGCCGGCGGGCCGGCGCTCCCGGCCCTGGCGCCCTACCGGCCGAGACCCTCGTCCCTGCTCCACGGCTCGTCCGCGGTGCTCGACGCGTTCCGCGCCGCGGGCCGCGACTCGCTCCCGGCCGGGCTGCGCGACTCGCTCGCCCTGCTGGCCGCGCACCCGCGCACCGAGCTGTTCCGGCGCGCGGCCCGCACGAAGATCGCGACCACGCCGATGGCCGGTCCCGGGAGCCCGTTCGCCGGCGGCGACTCCGCCGGCCCGCGGCCCGCCGTGATCCCGCTGCAGGAGGCGGCGATCGCCAACACCGCGGGCGCGATCCTGGCCCTGGCGCGGCACGACGCCGCCGGCGCCACGGCGCGGATCGGCGAAACCGCCGCGTTCGCCGAGCAGCTGCTCAAGGCGCCCGACCTCCGGGCCAACGCGCTGGGCGTGAAGTTGCTGCGCGACCTGGTGGTGGAGCCGCTGCTCGTGCTCGCGCGCGGCGGCGCGCGCGGCCTCGACGCGGAGGTGCTGCGCGACGCCTCGCAGCGGCTCGACGAGCCGCCGCCGGACGTGGCCGGCGCGGCCGGCCTCACCGTGAACCCGCGCGACGTCATCCAGTTCACGGCGGCGGTGCAGAACCAGCACGTCCCGCCGGGCTACCGGATGGAGTACCTCGTCGAGGGCTGGGCGGGGCTGTGCGCGAACCCGTGGGAGGTGCTGACGGGGCCGAGCGCGGCGCGCAAGCAGGCGATGCTGGCGGCCGCGGACGTGATGACGGACGTGCCCCACGCCCGGGCGCTGGTCGCGTACGGCGCCGGCTTCTGGGAGCTGGGCGCCGGCCAGCTCACGGCGACGGGCCTGGGCCACCACCTGCTGGAGCGCGGGCCGTGGGGCGTGGCGCAGCGGATCCGGATGTGCTCGTCGATGCTGTACTAGGAGCGAGGTCGGCCGGCTGCGTTCTCGAACTGCGCAGCACGCTCCAGCATCAGTTCCCGCTCCCGGGCGTTGCCGGTCAGGTCCGCCGCCTTCCGCGCCTCCTCCTTCGCCTCCGCGTACCGTCCCAGCTTCGCCAGGAAATCGGCCCGCACCGCCGGCAGCAGGTGATAGTGCGCCAGCGCCGGCTCGGCGAGGAGCGCGTCCGCGATCTCCAGGCCGGCCGCGGGCCCGAACGCCATCGCATACGCCACCGCGCGGTTGAGCTCCACGACCGGCGAGGGCGCGAGCTGCGCCAGCGCGTCGTACAGCGCCGTGATCCGCGTCCAGTCCGTCTCCTCGGCCGTCGCCGCCCGCGCGTGGCACGCCGCGATCGCGGCCTGGAGGGCATAGGGCCCGAGCGTGCCGCCCAGCGCCTCGGCGCGCTCGAGCGCCGCGAGGCCGCGCCGCGCCAGCACGCGGTCCCAGCGCGAGCGATCCTGCTCGAGCAGCAGGACCGGGGCGCCCGCCGCGTCCACCCGTGCGCCGAGCCGCGAGGCCTGGATCTCCATCAGCGCGACCAGCCCGTGCACCTCCGGCTCCGCGGGCGCCAGCTCCGCCAGGATCCGGCCCAGCCGGAGCGCATCCTCGCACAGCGCCGGGCGCACCCAGTCGTCGCCGGCCGTGGCGGCGTAGCCCTCGTTGAAGACCAGGTAGATCACCTCGAGCACGGAGCCCAGCCGCGCGGCGCGCTCCTCCGCGCGCGGCGCCTCGAAGGGCACCTGCGCCTCGCGCAGCGTCCGCTTGGCGCGCACGATGCGCTGCGCGATCGTGGGCACGGGCACGAGGAAGGCACGCGCGATCTCCCCGGTCGTCAGGCCGCCCAGCAGGCGCAGCGTCAGCGCCACCCGCGCCTCGGTCGCGAGCACCGGGTGGCAGGCCGTGAAGACGAGGCGCAGCAGGTCGTCGCCGTAGTCGTCGTCCGCGGACGCCTCGAGATCCGGCGCCGCGCGCTCCTGCCGCTCCTCCAGCTCGCGTCCGACCTCGCCGTGCTTGCGGTCCAGCATCTTCTCGCGCCGCAGCGCGTCGAGCGCCCGGTGCTTGGCGGTGGCCATCAGCCAGGCGCCCGGGTTGTCGGGCACGCCCGCCTCCGGCCACTTCTCCAGCGCCGCGACCAGTGCGTCCTGCGCCAGGTCCTCGGCGAGGCCGACGTCGCCCATCAGCCGCGCGAGATGCGCGATGAGCCGCGGGGACTCGATCCGCCACACCGCCTCGATCGCGCGGTGGGCGTCCGGGCCGGTGCCCCCCACGACGGGGTCGCGCGTCAGACGCCGGCGGCCTTGCGGACGTCGGGCGGGAACTCCGACATCTCCTGCACCTGGCGCACCTCGATCACGTCGCCGTCCAGCATCGGGGCCCGCTTGGCCCACTCGACCGCCTCGGCCTTCGACTTCACCTGGATCATCCAGTACCCGCCGACGACCTCCCTGGCCTCGGCGAACGGACCGTCCGTGGTCCTGGGCTTCCCGCCCGCGAACGCGACGCGGGTCGCCGACACCGGCGGGTGCAGCCCGTCGAGCGACAGCAGCACGCCAGCCTTGGCGAGCGAATCGTTGAACTTCGCCATCTTCGCCACCAGCTCGGCGGGCGGCGCGAAATCGGCCGCGGCCTCCTGGTAGCCCTTCGGGATGACCAGCATCATGAACCGCATCGTCGTCTCTCCTTGGGATGGTGGGCGCCGCGCGCCGTGCGCGGGGCCGGGCCCGTCCGGCACGGGGCCGCAGGCTCCATCCATGCGACGAACCGGGGCGGCCCGAATCGACAGCCGCCGGCACGCCCCGGCTCGTCCTGCAGAGCTTCGGCCTAAGTGCTTGTCGCGCCTGGAGGTGCGGGGTCGCTACGGACCCGGGCGACGGGAGTGGTCCGCGGCGGCGCCCGCCGCGGCGACCCCGGCCACGAACCGCGCCAGCTTCGCCTCGTCGAGCTTCCCGTTGGTCCGCACGCCGCTGCACACGTCCACGCCGAAGGGCCGCACGGCCTCGATCGCGGCCGCGACGTTCCCGGGCGTGAGGCCGCCCGCGAGCCACACCGGCACCGCCACGCCGCGGGCGACGCTGCGGCTCACCGTCCAGTCGTGGGTGCGGCCCGTGCCGCCCAGCTCGCGCACGGCGGCGGTGGGGTTGCCGGAATCGAGCAGCAGCGCGTCCACGTGCTCCGCCGCGGCGAGCGCCGCGGGCAGCGCCTCCGGCCCGGTCACGTGGATCACCTGGACGATCTTCACCGCGGGCGCCGCGCCGCGGAGCGCCGCCCAGCAGCCGGCCTCGGGCCGGTCCACGATCTGGACGACCTGCGGCCCGAGGCGGCGCACCTGGTCGGCGATGGCGGCGGGGTCGCGCGCGCTGGTGAGCAGGAAGGCGGCGACGCCGGGCGGCACCGCGCGCGCGAGCCGCGCGATCACCGGCTCGGGGATGGGCCCGGGCCCGCTCGGCATCGCCGACACGAGGCCGATCGCGCTGGCACCGTAGCGCACGGCGAGGGCCAGCTCCTCCTGGTCCTGGATGCAGCAGATCTTGATGCGCACCGGACGCGGGCCCGTCACGCGCGCCTCCACCGCCTCACGCGGCGGACCCGCCGGGCGCGGCGCCCGCCGGCCCGGCGAGCGAGCCCGGCGCGACGGTGTACCACGCCAGCAACACGGCGCCCACGAGCAGCATCGCGTCCGGCAGCACCCCGAGCACCAGCGCGGCCGACCCGCCCACGAGGCACCAGACCAGCGGAATCACGGCGAGGCCGCGGAGCCGCCGCGGCGGCAGGGCGAGCAGCAGGCCGACGGTGAGCAGGGTGGTCGGGCACGGCACGCCGAACGAGGGCGTGCGCGGCCAGCGCAGGCCCGTGGCCAGCGCCAGCAGCGGGTAGAGGACGGCGTACGCGCCGAACGCGGCGGAGAGCACCTGGTGGGGACGGCGGCCCCACGCGACCGCGAGCGACCCGCGCCCGACGCCGAGCCACAGGAACAACAGGCCCTGCACGACGAACAGCGCGCCGAACGCCCGCGCCGCCGGATTGACGGCCGCGAAGTAGGCGACGTGGTAGGCGACACCCGCCCAGAGCCAGTGCGCCGCCAGCAGGGTCCCCGCGCCCCGGGAGCCGAGGCGGCCCGAGGCGAGGAGGATGAGCGCGGCGACGGTCGCGAGCCACAGCGCGGCGGCGAACGGCCACAGCGAAGCGTTGTACGCGCCGAACACGTCGAGGAACTGCTGGTGCGTGAACGGGAGCTTCATGTGGCTTCCCCCCGGTGCCGATGCTATGGTAATGCATGCCCCCCCACGACGATACCACCGAGGTCTGGCTCGAGCATTGGCAGGACGAGGCCGACGCGGCCTTCCTGTACCGCCTGCTCGCCGAGGCGGAGAAGGAACCGGCCCGCGCCGACGTGTACCGGCGCCTCGCCGCGGTCGAGGACCGGCACGCGGCGCTGTGGCGCAAGCACCTCGCCGAGGCGGGCGTGGAGTGCGGCACGCCGGTGCCGTCGCGCCGCGCCCGGCTGCTGGCGTGGACCGCGCGCCGCTTCGGCCCGGGCCTGCTGACCACGATGCTCCTCAAGGAGGAGGGGCGCGAGGTCAAGGGCTACATGGACATGTACCGCGAGACCGCGCCCGGCGGGGCGAAGGACACGGCGCTCCTGCTGGCGAAGGAGTCGGCCGCGCACGCCGAGACGCTGGGGGGCCTGGCGGGCAAGAGCGGCGAGCCGTGGCACCAGATGGAGTCGGGCGGCTTCCTGCGCAACGTGGTGTACGGCTTCAACGACGGGCTCACCGCCAACTTCGGGCTGGTGGCGGGCGTGATCGGCGCGGCGGTCTCGCCGCACGTGGTGCTGCTCTCCGGCGTATCGGGCATGGTGGCCGACGCGCTCTCGATGGGCTCGTCGGGCTACCTCGCCGCGAAGAGCGAGCAGGAGGTGTACGAGCACGAGATCGCGATGGAAGCCGAGGAGATCCGGCTGATGCCGGACCTCGAGGCGGAGGAGCTGGCGCTGGTCTACGAGGCCAAGGGCGTGCCCAAGGACGAGGCGCGGCGCCGGGCGCAGGACCTGATGCGGGACCCGGAGCGCGCGCTCGCCGAGAAGGTGCGCGAGGAGCTGCAGATCGGCGCGCGCCACGCCACGCCGCTCCAGGAGGGCTGGATCACCGGGACGGCGACCGCGGTGGGCGCGCTGATCCCGGTGGCGCCGTTCTTCGTGCTCCACGGCGCGGCGGCGATCTGGACCGCGTTCGCGATCGCGATGGGCTCCCACTTCGCGGTGGGCGCGGCGCGCAGCGTGTTCACCGGCCGCGGCATCTTCCGGAGCGGCATCGACATGTTCGTCGTCGGGCTCGGCGTGGCGGCGGTGGGCTACCTGGTGGGCGACCTGATCGCGAAGGTGCTGTGAGCCGGACGACGCTGATCGTGCTGGCGCTCCTGTGCGTCGCGGGGTTCTTCGTGATGGCTCGAAGAGCGAGTGAAAGCAGGGATTCAGAGCAGTTGCCAGACGGCAAGTCCCGCAGTGGTTCCAGGGAAGAGAGTCTGGAGGACTCCATCGACTGGGAGGAGCTCCGGAAGGCCGAGGACGAGATCCGGGGCGTGGATCCGATGGCGAAGCCGGAGGACGGCTTCGAGGGGGACGAGTGGGGGCCGGGGACGACCGGAAAGACGTGAGAGGTGAGACGTGAGGGGTGAGACGTTCACGTGAGAAGTGAGAGGCTAGGACGTGAGAGGTTGTGAGAGGTGAGAGGCTCACCCCTCACACCTTATCGCCTCTCACGTGAACGTCTCACGTCTCACCCCTCACCTCTCACATTTCAGCCGCGATACCTTCCCGCCATGTCGTTCAGCATCCGGTGGAACCGCTGGTGGAGCTCCGCACCCAGGCGCTCCTCGTGCGCGTCGAACGCCGCCGCCATCTCCCGGTCCTGCTCCTCGCCGAGCATCGCGTCGGCGCGCGGGAAGA
>DASPSV010000071.1:0-4195 GCA_035623755.1 Gemmatimonadales bacterium | reverse complement strand
CGTGCTCAACGTGCTCCGGCTCCAGCTCGAGCGGATGCAGTCGGGCTACGTGCCCTCGACCCGCGAGTACTACCGGGTGTTCGGCGTCACGCTCGAGCGGCTCGAGCGGTCTCCAAGGGAGCTCATCATCATGCACCCGGGGCCGATGAACCGCGGCGTCGAGATCGACTCGCGGGTGGCCGACGGCCCGCACGCGGTGATCCTCGACCAGGTCACCAACGGCGTCGCGGTCCGCATGGCGGTGCTGTACCTGCTGGCGGGCGGGAAGCCGGAGCTGGCCGAGAGCGCGAAGGGGGCGCCCGAAAGGTGACAGCGATCCTGATCCGGGGCGGCCGGGTGATCGACCCGTCGCGGCGCTTCGACCAGCCGGCCGACGTCCTGCTCGAGGGCGGCAAGGTGGAGGCCGTCGGCACCAGCCTCGCGAAAGACGGCGCCGAGGTGCTCGAGGCCGCGGGCTGCGTGGTCGCGCCCGGCTTCGTGGACCTGCACGTGCACCTCCGCGAGCCGGGCCGCGAGGACGTCGAGACCATCGCCACCGGCGCGCGGGCCGCGGTCGCGGGCGGCTTCACGTCGGTGTGCGCGATGCCCAACACCGACCCCGTGACCGACAACCAGGCGGCCGTCGGCTTCATCGTGAGCCAGGCGCGCAAGGCGGGCACGGCGCGCGTCTACCCGATCGGCGCGGTGTCCCTGGGGCAGAAGGGCGAGCAGCTGGCCGAGTTCGGCGAGCTGGTGGGCGCGGGCGCCGTCGCGGTGTCCGACGACGGGCGGCCGGTCGCCACCGCGCACCTGATGCGCACCGCGCTCGAGTACGCGCTCAGCTTCGGCATCCCGGTCGTGGACCACTGCGAGGACGTCTCGCTGTCCTCGGGCGGCGCGATGCACGAGGGGCTCGTCTCGACGCGCCTGGGCATCAAGGGCATCCCGCGCGCGGCCGAGGACGTGGTCGTGGCGCGCGACATCCAGCTCGCCGAGCTGACGGGCGGGCACGTGCACCTGGCGCACGTCTCGACCGCGGGCGCGGTGGCGATGATCCGCGAGGCGAAGGCGCGCGGCGTGCGGGTCACGGCGGAGGCCACGCCGCACCACCTGGTGCTGACCGATGCCGCGTGCGGGGGGTACGACACCAACGCGAAGATGAACCCGCCGCTCCGCGAGGCGCGGGACGTGGCGGCGCTGCGGGCCGGCCTCGCGGACGGGACGATCGACTGCATCGCCACGGACCACGCGCCGCACCACTACGACGCCAAGGAGCAGGAGTTCGACAACGCGCCGTTCGGTGTGGTGGGTCTGGAGACGGCGCTGGGCGTGGCGATGACCGAGCTGGTGGACGCCAAGGTGCTCGACCTGCCGGGCCTGGTGCGCTGCCTCGCGAGCCGGCCGGCCGAGATCGCGCACCTCCCGGCCGGGACGCTGACGCCCGGCACCCCGGCCGACGTGGTGGTGTTCGATCCGGCGGCGCGGTGGACCGTGGACCCGGCGCGGTTCTTCTCCAAGAGCCGCAACACGCCCTTCGCGGCCCGCTCGCTCCGGGGCGTGGTCCGCTGGACGATCGTGGGCGGCGAGGTCGTGCACCGGCGCGGCGACGCGCCGGCCGGGAAGTGAATCGCCTCCAGCTCGCGCGCGAGATCTGCCGGGCGGGACGGCGGCTGTCGGAGCGCGGGCTCATCGCCGGCAGCGACGGCAACATCGCGGCGCGCTGCGGACCGGACCGCCTGCTCGTGACGCCGGCGGGCCGCGACAAGGGCGAGCTGGAGCCCGGCGACCTCGTCGAGGTGGACCTCGCCGGGCGCGTCGTGCGCGGGGCGGCGAAACCGTCCACCGAGCTGGGGATGCACCTGGCGATCTTCGCGCAGCGGCCCGACGTCGGCGCGGTGGTGCACGCGCATCCGCCCACGGCGACCGGGTTCGCGGTCGCGGGCAAGATGGTGGGCGACGGGTCGCTCGCCGAGCTGGTCGCGCAGTTCGGCATGGTGCCGGTAGTCCCGTTCGGGGCGCCGGGCACGCCGGAGCTGGGCGAGCGGGTGCGCCCGTTCGCGCGGGAGCACGACGCGCTGCTCCTGGCGAACCACGGCGCGGTGACCCTGGGAGCGACGGTGGAGGCGGCGTGCTGGCGGATGGAGAGTTTGGAGCAGGGCGCACGTATCTTACTGGTGGCGCGGCTGCTGGGAGGAGCCCGGCCGCTCTCGCCGGAGGAGGTCGCGAGGCTGATGCCGCCCCGGAGGACGTCATGACGCGGAAGGGCACCAAGAGCCAGGCGGCGGTCGAGCGCCTGCTGGACCAGCAGCGCCAGTACCAGGAGTGGCTGGAGCGGCTCGACGCCGAGGCGTCGGGCGCGGCGCCGTCGCACGTGGCGCGGCGGGTGCGCGCCGACTACGCCGCGCGGCTGGAGGACACCACCAAGGAGCTCGCCGAGCACGAGGAGGACGTCCAGGAGGCGCTGGAAGACGCCGAGACCCGCGCCGAGGGACTGACCAAGCAGCACGCCGACAGCACCGACGAGCTGGCCGAGGCGCGGCTGCGGCGGCAGGTGGGCGAGTTCACCGAGCAGCAGTTCGAGGAGATCTCGTCGCGCTGCAAGACGTCGCTGGCCGACCTCACCAAGGAGCTCGGCGTCGTCGAGCGCGACATCGACCGCTACGAGGAGATTCTCGCGACGATCAAGGGCGTCACCGCGCGGAAGGCGGCCCCTCCGCCGCCGCCGCCCCCGCCGCCCCCGGTGGTCGAGGAGCGACCGGCCCCGCCGCCGATGCCCCCGGCCCCCGCGCCGGAGCCGCGGGCCCGGCCGTCGGATCCGGGCCGGCCGCGGGTGTCACAGCCCAACATGGCGGTGGACGAGCTGGAGTTCCTGCGGTCGATCACCGACCGCGAGAAGGCTCAGGCGGCGCAGGCCGCGCCGGCGCCGAAGCCGGAGCCGGCCCGCGCCGAGGCCCCCCCTCCGCGGCCGGAGCCGAAGGCGCCCGCGCCGGGGCAGGGCAAGTCGCAGCGGCCGGGGGACTCCAGGGAAGGCGAGCCCCCGACCAAGTCGCTCGTGTGCACCGAATGCGGGACGAAGAATCTCCCGTCGGAGTGGTACTGCGAGAAGTGCGGCGCCGAGCTGGCGCCTTACTGAGCCTTCTGCTTCGCCAGCAGGCGGGCGAGGCGCGACTTCTTGCGCGCCGCCTGGTTGCGGTGGATCTGGCCCTTGCCGGCCCCGCGGTCGAGGACGCGCACCGCGGTCGCCACGCTCTCGGCGGTCGGATTGGCGCGGGCCTTCTTCACGGCGGTCTTGATGGCCGAGCGCTGGGCCCGGTTGTGGGCGGCGTGCGCGCGGGCCTGCCGCATCTTCTTCTTCGACGACTTGAGCTTCGGCACGACGTTTCTCCCCTGAGCTGACGACGGCGGTTGACGAGCGCGAAGAGTAGTGGCGCGCGGGCGGCCCGTCAAGCGAAGATCGTGCTTTGACAAGGGTTTCCGGGCGGGTTAGGTTGCCCGCTCCCCGAGGCTCCGAGACGCCCGAAAACCCGGTGACCGACTTCCTCCTCGTCCTGCCCGTGCTGCTGTTTTCCGTCGTCGCCCACGAGTACGCGCACGCCTGGACCGCGTTCCGGCAGGGCGACCCGACGGCGTACATGCTCGGCCGCCTGACGCTCAACCCGGTGCCCCACATCGACCCGATGATGAGCGTCCTGGTGCCGGTGGGCCTGTGGATCCTGAGCCACGGGACGTGGACCTTCGGCGCCGCCAAGCCGGTGCCGGTGAACCCGCGCAACTTCCGGAACTACCGCCGCGGCGACCTGATCGTCTCCTCGGCCGGCATCGTCACGAATCTGCTCATCGCGCTCGGCTGCAGCGTGGCGTTCGCCGTGATCGGCCTGCTGGGCCAGGCGCTGCCCGCGGCCGCCGGCGTGCTCGGCACCCTGCAGCGGATGGCCTTCTTCGGCATCTTCCTCAACTACGTGCTGGCGGTGTTCAACCTGGTCCCGCTGCCGCCGCTCGACGGGTCGCACCTCTTCTACCACCTGCTGCCGCCGGCGCTCGGCGCGCGCTACCGCGCGGTGGGCCGCTAC
Source organism: Gemmatimonadales bacterium (assembly GCA_035623755.1). Classification (GTDB taxonomy): domain Bacteria; phylum Gemmatimonadota; class Gemmatimonadetes; order Gemmatimonadales; family JACORV01; genus Fen-1245. The sequence continues at coordinate 146 of DASPSV010000071.1, read as the reverse complement.
GGCTTCGTGGTGCTGCTGCTGACCTTCATGGTGCCGTCGTTCGGCGTGGTGTGGAACATCCTGCTCTGGCCCGCCGACGCCGCCAGCCGCCTCACCCTCTCGGCCATGAGCAGCTTCACCCTGCCGGCGGCGCTCCGGTGACGGCT
>DASPSV010000017.1:0-10394 GCA_035623755.1 Gemmatimonadales bacterium | reverse complement strand
CGGATCCCGGTGCTGTACTTCACGCAGCTGATGGGCCTGGCGATGGGTATCGAGCCCCGCAGGCTGGGGATCGGGACCGAGCTGGTCTCGCCGCAGCCGGTCCTGGACTGCGTGGCGCGACAGGCGGCGGCGCAGGCGGCCGCGAAGGCCCCCGCGGCGGCGGCCGCGGCGCCTCAAACCGTGAAGGCGGGACAACCATGACGCAGGCGACGACGACGGCCGGCGCACCGGCCGCCCCGGGCGGCGGCCGCAAGATCAGCATCGACCCGATCACCCGCCTCGAAGGCCACGGGAAGATCGAGATCTTCCTCGACGGGAAGGGCGACGTGAGCCGCGCCTTCATGCAGGTGCCGGAGCTCAGGGGCTTCGAGCGCTTCGCGCAGGGCCGCCTCGCCGAGGACATGCCCCAGATCACCTCGCGCATCTGCGGCGTGTGCCCCACGGCGCACCACATGGCCGCGACCAAGGCGCTCGACGACCTGTACCAGGTCGAGCCGCCGCCGGCCGGGAAGGCGATCCGCGAGCTGGTCTACAACGCCTTCATGGCCGAGGACCACGCGCTGCACTTCTACTTCCTGGGCGGGCCCGACTTCGTGGTCGGCCCCCAGGCGCCCGCGGCCGAGCGCAACATCCTCGGCGTCATCGCCAAGGTCGGCACCGAGACCGGCAAGACCGTGATCGCCATGCGGCGGCGGCTGCGGGAGCTGATCGCCATCGCCGGCGGCAAGGTCATCCACCCGGTGCTCGGGCTGCCCGGCGGCGTCGCCAAGCCCATCAAGCCCGAGGAGCAGAAGCAGTTCCAGGTGCTGGCCGCCGACGCGGTGAAGTTCGCGCAGTTCACGCTCCAGGTGTTCGAGGACGTGGTCCTCAAGAACCCGGAGTACGTGAAGCTCATCACGTCCGACACGTTCACCCACCGCACCCACTACATGGGCATGGTGGACGACCAGGACCGGCCCAACTTCTACGACGGCAAGCTCAAGGTCGTCACGCCGGAGGGCAAGGAGATCGCCCGCTTCGCGGCCCGGCAGTACCTCGACTTCGTGGCCGAGCACGTCGAGCCGTGGAGCTACATGAAGTTCTGCTACCTGAAGCCCGTCGGCTGGAAGGGCTTCACCGAGGGCGCCGAGAGCGGGATCTACGCGGTCGCCCCGCTGGCGCGGCTCAACGTCGCGTCCGGCATGGCCACCCCGCTCGCCCAGCAGGCGTATGAGAAGATGTACCAGGTCCTCGGCGGCAAGCCGGTCCACCACACGCTCGGCAATCACTGGGCGCGCGTGATCGAGCTGCTGTACGCCACCGAGCGACTGCAGGAGATCGCGGCCGACCCGGTGCTGGTGGACAAGAACGTCCGCACCCTGCCGACGGTGAAGCCGTCGGAGGGCATCGGCGTCGTCGAGGCGCCGCGCGGCACGCTGATCCACCACTACAAGACCGACGAGCGCGGCGTGATCACCATGGCCAACCTCATCGTCGCGACCCAGGGCAACGCGGCGCGCATGGCGATGGGCGTCGAGAAGGCGGCCAAGGGCCTGATCTCGGGCAAGCAGGTCTCGGACGGGCTGCTCAACATGGTCGAGATGGCGTTCCGCGCCTACGACCCCTGCCTCGGGTGCGCGACCCACAGCTTGCTCGGCGAGATGCCGCTGGAGGTGACGATCCGCGGCCCCGAGGGCGAGGTCGTGCGGGTGGTGAGGCGGGACTAGAGCAGGGTGTGAGGGTGTAGGGTGTGAGGGTGTAGGGTGTAGAAAGGGACGCAACGTGGCGGCTGACCGGTCGGACGCGCGCGTGGTCATCGTCGGACTGGGCAACCCGCTGCTGACCGACGACGCCGTCGGCGTGCGCGCCGCCGAGCAGCTGGCCGAGCGCCTCGCCGGCACGTCCGTCGACGTGGTGCAGAGCGCCTGGGGCGGAATGCGCTTCGTGGACCTCCTGGCCGGCTACGATCGCGCCGTCATCGTGGACGCGATCGAGTGGCGGAAGGGTCCCCCGGGCACGATCTACCGTCTCACCCCCGACGAGGCCATCCCGACCCTCCGGGCCGTCTCCTACCACGACGTGAGCCTCGGCACGGCCATGGCGCTGGGCCGCACGCTCGACATCCCCCTGCCCGCCGAGATCGTGTTTTTCGCGGTCGAGGCGCAGGAAACCCGCGCGTTTGGGGAGCAGCTGACCCCGGCCGTCGAGGCCGCGCTGCCGGAGCTGGTCCGGCGCGTCGAGGCACAGCTAATGCAGTGGAAAGTGCTCGGGGTTCCGACATGCACGAAGCCGGCATTGCCGTCAACCTGATCGAAGCGGTCACCGCGCGCCTCGCGGCGATGCCGGGGGCGCGTGTGTCGGCGATCCACGTGCGGGTCGGCGAGCTGTCGGGCGTCTCGAGCGACGCCCTCGACTTCGCGTTCCAGTGCCTGTCGTCGTCCACCCCCCTCAGCGGTGCGAAGCTGGTCTTCGACGCGGTGCCGCTCGCCGTCGCGTGCGACGCCTGCGGCCGGACCACCGAGGTCGAGGACCTGGTGTTCCGGTGCGGGGCGTGCGGCTCGGAGCGCACGCGCGTGGTGAGCGGGCGGGAGCTGGAGGTGCGGACGCTGGAGCTGGAGGACGGGACGGGAGCGGCACATGCACGAAATTGACGTGAAGGCCGGCCTCCTCGCGCCGAACGACGCGGTCGCGAAGGAGAACCGGGAGCTGCTCGGCGAGCGCGGCATCTACGCCGTGAACCTCATGAGCGCGCCCGGCTCCGGGAAGACGTCGCTGCTGGAGCGGGTGCTGCCGGCGCTGGTCGAGCGGCACCGGCTGGGCGTGATCGAGGGCGACATCGTCGGCAGCGCCGACAAGGACCGCCTGGCGGGCCTGGGCTGCCCGGTGCACCAGATCAACACCGGCGCCGCGTGCCACCTCGACGCGCGCATGGTGCACCACGTGCTGCACCACCTGGCCGAGGACGGCTGCGACCTGGTGGTGATCGAGAACGTCGGCAACCTGGTCTGTCCGGCGGAGTTCGACCTGGGCGAGGACGACGCGGTGATGCTGCTGTCGGTCACGGAGGGGCACGACAAGCCGAAGAAGTACCCGCTGATGTTCCGGCGCGCCGACCTGGTGGTGGTGAACAAGATGGACCTGCTCGACCGCACCGACTTCGATCCGCAGGCGGCGGCGCGGGCGGTGCACGACGTGCACCCGGGCGTCGCCATCCTCACCACCTCGTGCCGCACCGGCGAGGGGATCGAGGACGTGGTGGCCTGGCTCGAGTGGCGGATCGCCTCCAAGCGCGCGGCCCCGGCCGCGGTGCCGGAGCTGGAGCGGCGGTGACCGCGCTGCTCGCGCCCCTCGCGTCGCGGCCGGTGGCCGCGCGCATCGCCGTCCGGGGGGCGGTGCAGGGGACGGGCTTCCGCCCGTTCGTCTTCCGGCTCGCCGAGGCGCTGGGCCTGGCGGGCTCGGTGCGCAACACGCCCGCGGGGGTGCTGATCGAGGCGGAAGGGCCCGAGGAGCGCGTCGCGGAGCTGGCCCGCCGGCTGGAGCGCGAGGCGCCGCCCGCGGCCGTGGTGCGCGACGTCGCGGTGGAGTGGGTGCCGGCCGCCGGTGCCGGGCGGTTCGCCATCCTCGACAGCGAGACCGGCGCCGAGCCGGTGGTCGCGATGCTGCCCGACCTGGCGACCTGCCCCGACTGCCTGCGCGAGCTGGGCGATCCCGACGACCGCCGCTACCGCTACCCGTTCCTCAACTGCACCGCGTGCGGCCCGCGGCTCTCGATCATCGAGGGGCTGCCGTACGACCGGCCGCTCACCGTGATGCGCGCGTTCGCCCTGTGCCCCGACTGCGCCGCCGAGTACGGCGACCCGCGCGACCGGCGGTTCCACGCGCAGCCGGTGGCGTGCCCGCGGTGCGGGCCGAAGCTGACGTTCGAGGGCCGCGACCGGGACGCGCCGCCGGGCGCCACCTATCCCCTCGAGGCGGCGGCCGCGGTCGTGCGGTCGGGCCGGATCCTCGCGGTGAAGGGCCTCGGCGGCTACCAGCTGCTGGTGGACGCGCGCGACGGCGCGGCCGTGGCGCGGCTCCGGGCGCGCAAGGGCCGGGAGGCGAAGCCGTTCGCGGTGATGTTCCCGGGCCTCGACGCCGTGCGGCGCGCGGCGCGGGTCGGCGAGCGCGAGGCCGAGCTGCTGACGTCGCCCTCGGCGCCCATCCTGCTGCTGCCGCTGGTGGACCGCGGGGCGATCTCGCCCGAGTGCGCGCCCGGCCTGCATGCGGTGGGCGCGATGCTGCCCTACTCGCCGCTGCACCACCTGCTGCTGGAGCGGCTCGGCTTCCCGGTCGTGTGCACCAGCGGGAACTTCTCCGAGGAGCCGATGGCGATCGACGCGGACGACGCCCGCGCGCGCCTCGGCGTCATCGCCGACGCGTTCCTGCACCACGACCGGCCGATCGCGCGCCCCGTGGACGACTCCGTGGCCCGGGTGGTGGACGGCGAGCTGCTGGTGATGCGGCGCGCCCGCGGCTTCGCGCCGCTCCCGGTCGCCGTCACCGGCGACCTCCCGACGGTGCGGGCGCTCGGCGGCCACCTCAAGAACGCGGTGGCCTGGAGCCACGGCGACGCGATCGTCGCGAGCCAGCACGTCGGCGACCTCGACCACCGCCTGTCGCTCGAGGCCCTGAACCGCACGGTGCGGGACTACGAGCGCCTGTACGGGTGGAAGCCCGTCGCCGTGGCGTGCGACCTGCACCCCGACTACGCCACCACCCGGCTCGCCGAGGCGAGCGGGCTGCCCGTGATCCGGGTGCAGCACCACCACGCGCACGTGGCCTCCGCGCTCGCGGAGCACGATCTCGCGGGCGAGGTGCTCGGCGTGGCGTGGGACGGCACCGGCCTCGGGACCGACGGCACCATCTGGGGCGGCGAGTTCCTCCGCGCGGGCGCCGCGGACTTCGCGCGCGTGGCGCGGCTGCGGCCGTTCCCGCTCCCGGGCGGCGAGGCCGCCGCCCGCCAGCCGTGGCGCTCGGCGCTCGGCGTGCTGCACGAGACGGTGGGCGAGGCGATGTGGGACCTCGACGTGGTCCCGGTCGCCGAGGCGCGCGGCCGCCGCGAGGTCTTGGCGTCGCTGCTCCGGTCCCCGGGCGGCGTGCGCACCTCGAGCGCGGGGCGCCTGTTCGACGCGGTCGCCGCGCTACTCGGGCTGCGCCAGGAGTCGCGCTACGAGGCGCAGGCCGCGATGCTGCTCGAGCAGATCGCGGCCCCGGTGGCGGCCGGCGCGTACCCGTTCGTGTTGCGCGAGGCGCCGGGGGAGGGCGGCGGCCTGGTGGAGATCGACTGGCGGCCGGTGGTCCGCTGCGTGCTCGCCGACGTCGCGCGCGGCACCGCCGCGCCGATCGTCGCCGGGCGGTTCCACGCCACCATGGCCCGGACGATCGGCGCCACGGCAGAGTGGATGGGCATTCCGCGCGTGGTGCTCACTGGCGGCTGCTTCCAGAACGCGGCGCTGCTCTCGCTCGCCGCTCGCGAGCTGCGCGCGCGCCGGCTCACCGTGATCACCCACTGCCGCGTGCCGCCCAACGACGGCGGGCTCGCGGTCGGGCAGGCCATGGTCGCGGCGCACCGCCTGCTCGAAGGTCGAGGGTAATCCCATGTGTCTCGGCATTCCCGGCGAGATCCTCGAGACCCACGACGGTCCGGGGGGGCTCCGCTACGGCACGGTGCGGTTCGGCGGCGCGAGCCGGGACGTGTGCCTGGCGTACGTGCCGGAGGCCGGCGTCGGGGACTACGTGATCGTGCACGTCGGTCTGGCGCTGAGCCGGATCGCGCCGGAGGACGCGGAGGAGACGTTCCGCTACCTCGAGGAGATGCAGGAGCTGGCCGAGCTGGAGGGCGAGCAGCAGGCGATCGAGCGGTCGGAGGTGCCGTGAGGTTCCTGGACGAGTACCGCGACGGGGCCGCCGCGCAGCGCTACGCGGAGTCCCTGCGCGCGATCGTCACCCGGCCGTGGACGCTGATGGAGGTGTGCGGCGGCCAGACCCACGCGATCGTCCGCTACGGCATCGACGAGATGCTGCCGGCGGGCGTCACGCTGGTGCATGGGCCCGGCTGCCCGGTCTGCGTCACGCCGGTCGCGAGCCTCGACCGCGCCTTCCGCATCGCGCGCCGGCCGGGCGTGGTCTTCACGTCGTTCGGCGACATGCTGCGGGTGCCGGGCACGAGCGACGACCTGCTGCACGTGCGGGCCGAGGGCGGCGACGTGCGGGTGGTGTACTCACCGCTCGACGCCGTCGCGATCGCGGAGCGGGAGCCCGGGCGCGAAGTGGTGTTCTTCGCCGTCGGCTTCGAGACCACGGCGCCCGCGAACGCCATGGCCGTCCGGCTCGCCGCGCAGAAGGGGCTTCGGAACTTCAGCCTGCTGGTGGCGCAGGTGCGCGTGCCGCCCGCGCTCGAGGCGATCCTCGCCGACCCGGACTGCCGGGTGCAGGCGTTCCTCGCGGCGGGCCACGTGTGCACCGTGATGGGCACGGCGGAGTACGGGCCGCTGGTCGCGCGCCACCGCGTGCCGGTGGTGGTGACCGGCTTCGAGCCGCTGGACCTGCTGCAGGGCGTGGCGATGGCGGTGCGGCAGCTCGAGGAAGGCCGCGCCGACGTCGAGATCCAGTACGCGCGGGTGGTGCGGCCGGAGGGGAACGCCGTGGCGCGGCGGGCGATCGAGGAGGTCTTCGAGGTCACCGACCGCACCTGGCGCGGCCTCGGACCGATCCCGCGCAGCGGGCTCGGCCTGAACGCGCGCTACGCCGCGTTCGACGCGGAGCGGCGGTTCCCGGACGACGCGCCCGCCGCGGTCGAGGACCCCGCGTGCCGCGCCGGCCTGGTGCTGCAGGGGCGGCTCCGCCCGCAGGAGTGCCCGGCGTTCGGGACGCGCTGCACGCCGGAGCACCCGCTGGGCGCGCCGATGGTGTCGTCCGAAGGGGCGTGCGCGGCGTACTGGCTGTACCGGCGGCGCCGTGCCGCGGCGGAGGCGGCCGCGCCGGCGGTGGCGGGGGCGGGGGTGCCCGCCGAGGCGGCGGCCGGGGCCGCGACCGGGGCGTCCTGATGGCCGGCGAGATCGTCTGCCCGGTGCCGCTGCCCGCGGGCGGGCGGATCCTCCTCGCGCACGGCGGCGGCGGGCGCCTCACGCGCGAGCTGGTGGAGCGGCTGTTCGTCCCGGCGTTCGCCAACGACGCACTGGCGACCCTGCACGACGCGGCCGTGCTCGCGGCACCGGCCGGACCGCTGGCGTTCACGACCGACAGCTTCGTGGTGCACCCGATGTTCTTCCCGGGCGGCGACGTCGGCGCGCTGGCGGTGAACGGCACGGTGAACGACCTCGCGATGGGCGGGGCGCGGCCGCTCTACCTGAGCCTCGGCTTCATCCTCGAAGAGGGGCTCGCGGTGGACGATCTCGCGCGGGTCGTGGCCTCGATCCGGCGGGCCGCGCAGGAGGCGGGCGTCGCGGTGGTCGCGGGCGACACGAAGGTGGTCGAGCGCGGGAAGGGCGACGGGATCTACATCACCAGCGCCGGCGTGGGGACGGTCGTCGCCCGGGCGCCGGTCGCGCCGGACCGGGTGCGGCCGGGCGACGCGGTCCTGGTGAGCGGGCCCGTCGGCCAGCACGGCGTGGCGGTGATGGCGGTGCGGGACGGGCTCAGCTTCAGCTCGCCGATCGCGAGCGACTGCGCCAGCGTGGCGGCGCCCGCGCTCGCACTGCTCGAGGCCGGCTTCGACGTGCACTGTCTCCGCGACCCGACGCGCGGCGGCGTCGCCACGGTGCTCAACGAGATCGCGACCCAGGCCGGGCACGAGATCGCCGTGCACGAGAGCGCGGTGCCGGTGGGGGAGGACGTGGCGGGGGCGTGCGAGGTGCTGGGCCTCGATCCGCTGTACGTCGCGTGCGAGGGCCGGTTCCTGGCGTTCGTGGCGGCGCACGACGCCGAGGCGGCGCTGGCCCTGCTGCGGGCGCGGCCCGAGACGGCGGCCGCGGCGCGGATCGGCACGGTGAAGGACGGAACGGCCGGGCTGGTCGTGCTCAAAACCCGCGCCGGCGGAGAGCGGGTGCTGGACCTGCTGAGCGGGGAGCAGCTGCCGAGAATCTGCTAGAAGCGGGGGGTAGGGGATAGGGTGTAGGGTGTAGGACGCGCGGCTCTCTACACCCTACACCCTCACACCGTACACCCACCTGCTGGCCCTTTCGTTCGCGCGTCCGCTCCGCCATCATCCACGTTCGCCATGTCCACCGCCGCCATCCGCTGTACCAGCCTCCACAAGCGCTACAAGGACGTGGTCGCCGTCGCGGGCCTCGACCTCGAGGTCCGTGCCGGCGAGTGCTTCGGTCTCCTCGGCCCCAACGGCGCCGGCAAGACGACCACCGTGGAGATGCTGGAGGGCCTCGTCCCGCCCGACGGCGGCGACATCGAGGTGCTCGGCCTGCGCTGGGGCCGCGACGAGCACGCGCTCCGCGACCGCCTCGGCGTCGCGCTCCAGGAGACGCGGCTCGCGGACCGGCTCAAGGTGTGCGAGGTGATCCGCCTGTTTCGCAGCTTCTACCGGCGCGGCCGCAGCGTCGAGCAGGTGCTGGAGGTGGTCGAGCTGGAGGAGAAGCGGGACGCGTGGGTGGAGAAGCTGTCCGGGGGCCAGCGGCAGCGGCTGGCCATCGCCTGCGCGCTGGTCGGCGACCCGGACGTGCTGTTCCTGGACGAGCCGACGACCGGGCTCGATCCCCAGTCGCGACGCCAGCTGTGGGACGTGGTGGCCGCGTTCAAGCGGCAGGGCGGCACGGTCGTGCTCACGACGCACTACATGGAAGAGGCGGAGCGGTTGTGCGACCGGGTGGCGGTGATGGACCACGGGAAGGTCATCGCGCTCGGCACGCCCCGCGAGCTGATCGCGTCGCTCGGCGCCGAAGAGGTGGTGGAGTTCGCGCTCCACGACGGCGGCGAGGCGCCGGCGGAGGCGGTCCTCGCCGCGCTGCCGGGTGTGAAGGCGGTGCGCAAGGACGGCAACCGCTACGTGCTGACCGTGAGCGAGGTGCACCGCGCGGTGCCGGGGCTGCTGGGCGAGCTGCAGCGCCGCGGCGTGGAGCTGACGGAGCTGGTGACGCATCACGCGACGCTGGAAGATCTGTTCCTGAGTCTCACGGGGAGACACCTGAGAGACGAATAGGCGTGAGCGGTGAGAGGGGAGGGGTGAGACGTTCGCGTGAGAGGTGAGAGGCTAGGACGTGAGAGGCAAAGACGCGCCCCTCTCACCTCTCACAACCTCTCACGGCTTCTGCCTCTCACGTCTCACGTGAACCTCTCACGTCTCACTCCTCACCTCTCACGATGGAGGCACGAGGTATCACTGCAATGGGTTCCGACAGTCCCCTCTGGCAGTTGACCCTGTCTCGCTTCCGCGAGCAGCTCCGTCAACCCGAGGTCCTGTTCTGGGTGTTTGCGTTCCCGCTGCTGCTGGCGGTCGCGCTCGGGCTCGCGTTCCGCAACCGCCCGCCGGACGTGACGCGGGTGGGCGTCGAGGCCGGGCCGGGCGCGGACTCGCTGGCCGCGCTGCTCGCCACCGGCCGCGGGATCAGGGTCGCGGTGCTGCCGCGCGACGAGGCGGCGGAGCAGCTCCGCAAGAGCCGCGTGTCGGTGGTGGTGGTGCCGGGCAATCCGCTCGTCTACCGCTACGACTCGACGCGGTCCGAGAGCCGGACGGCCCGCCTGGTGGCCGACGACGCGCTGCAGCGGGCGCTGGGCCGCCGGGACCTGCGGGCGGTCGCGGACGAGAAGGTGATGGAGAAGGGCTCCCGCTACATCGACTTCCTGATCCCGGGCCTGCTGGGGCTCAACCTCATGGGCACCGGGATGTGGGGCATGGGCTACGCGGTGGTGGACGCCCGCAAGCGCCGGCTCATCAAGCGGCTGCTCGCCTCACCGATGCGGCGCAGCCAGTACCTGCTGTCCTTCATCGTGGCGCGCCTGGCGATGCTCGCCCCGGAGGTCGTGCTGCTCCTGGGCTTCGGTGCCGTCGTCTTCGGCGTGCCGTTCCGCGGCTCCGTGCTCTCGGTCGCGGTGCTGGTCCTGATCGGGGCGATGTGCTTCGCCGGCCTCGGCCTGCTGACCGCCAGCCGGGCGCGGACGATCGAGATGGTCTCGGGCCTCATGAACCTGATCATGATGCCGATGTGGATCCTCTCGGGCGTGTTCTTCTCGTCGGCGAACTTCCCGGCGGTGATGCAGCCGCTGATCCGCGCCCTCCCGCTCACGGCGCTGAACGAGGCGCTGCGGGCCGTGATCCTCGACGGCGCCTCGCTGGCGGCGGTGGCAGGGCCGACGGCCATCTGCGCCGCGTGGGGCGTGGTGTCGTTCGCGGTGGCGCTGAAGATCTTCCGCTGGCTGTGAGCCCG
>DASPSV010000066.1:0-11144 GCA_035623755.1 Gemmatimonadales bacterium | reverse complement strand
CCGGCGGGAGACGTCGAGGCTCATGCGTCACCTACTCCCGCTGAAAGTCCGGACTGCCCAGCGCCAGGCCGACGGCCATGGCCCGCGCGTTGGCGGCGTTCGGCATGTCGCCGATCTGCTGGCGGATCACCTGCAGCGTGTGCTCGCTGCCCTGCCCGCCGAGGACGGACGCGTTCACGTTGCGCACCAGCGCGTCGTAGTCGCTGGTCACCGGGGCGAGCCGGTCGAGGTCCACCGTCACGCCGGGCATCCGGCCCGACGCGAGCGCGAGGGCGAGGTTCATCCGCGTCAGGATCGCGCCCGAGTTGAGCCAGTCCGCGCCCGCGTCGGGATAGCCGTCCGGCGTCAGATGCATGAACAACGGCTCGCCCAGCTGCTGGAGCGCGCCCACCAGCCGCGCCGTGGTGTCGGGCGCGCCGTCGAGGGCGCGCACGGCGCTGGCCACGAACGCGAGCGGCGGCTTGAACTTGGCGGCGCGGTTCTCCGGCGCCCAGAAGTCGGGACTCGCGGCGATCGCCACCAGCACGGCGCGGATGTCGCCGTCGGTGCGCTGCCAGGCGGCCACCGCCGCATCCACGCATCCGTCGGGCGGCGTGTCGGCGACGAAGCGCGCGCACAGCTGGTGCGAGAGGTGGCGGGCCGTCGCGGGGTCCTCCGCGAGGAGGTGGAGCAGCGTCCGCCCCTCCTCCATCCCGTGACCCGCCGGAAACTCGACGCCCAGCACCGTCTTCGGGCCGTAGTCGTGTGCCCAGGCGTGGAACTCGAAGGCGAACCGTCCCACGCCCATGCGCCGCGGCTGGGCGATACCCCAGCCGGTGAGGATGCGGGCGACCTCGATCACGTCCTGCTGGGTGTAGCCGCCGTCCACGCCCAGCGTGTGCAGCTCCATCAGCTCCCGGGCGTAGTTCTCGTTGAGGCCGGCCTCGGCGCGCGCGGCCGGCGCGGGCCGCGGCGGAAGCATCGGCGCGAAGCCGGGCCGCGGCATCATCGCGATCGCGGGCCGCCCCGCCGGCGGGTGCGAGCCCGGCGCCACGCTCTGCGCGTTGTCGAGGTAGACCAGCATCGCGGGGTGCGTGGCCGTCGCGACCAGCAGGTCCTCGAACCTGCCCAGCGCGTAGGGCCGGATGGCGCGCTCGACGAAGTCCGCGGTGAGCCAGCGGTCGGCGCCCTTCGCCATGAACACGTTGAAGTGGTTGGTCCAGAAGTCGGTCATCACCTCGAGCAGCTGTCGCCGGCTCTCGATGTGGCGCGCGAGGGCGCTCATCATCACCGCGCCGGCGAGCTCGCGCGTGCCCTGCATCTGCCGCTGGCGCGCCGCCGTGTCGGCCCGGGCGGCGGGCGGCGCGGGCGCGTAGTCGGCGTAGAGGTCCGCGGGATCCCGGAAGGCGAGCCGGTACGGCTGCAGCGCGCCGTCGCCGGCGGCGTCGTCCACGCGGGAGGGATTCAGCTGTTCCTCGAGCCAGCCGCGGATGCCGACCTCCTGGACGTGCGCGATCTCGCCCGGGCGGGCGCCGAACGCGAACCGGTCGAGCAGGTGGACCGCATCCGCGCTGTCGGCCGCGGGGAAGGCCATGCCCTCCCGCGGCAGCGACAACGGCGCCAGCGCGGCCGGCCCGTGGTGGGCACAGGCCGCGAGCGCGACCAGCAGCGGCAGCAACGGCGTTCGCATGGATGACGTCCGGGTCCGATTCCTGAGTACCCTGACAGGAGTTGACGGTTCGCCCGGAGACCGGTTAACCCTCCGCACCCGATGACCGGCACCGTGCCGTTGCCCCACATTCCGCGCCGGCGGCGCGGCGCGTTCGAGCCCACCGAGCGGCCGACCTGGCGGCAGCGGCTCGAGGCGCTCCGCAACGTCCGGCCGCTGCTCGCGATGGTGTGGGCGACTCACCGGGGCTACACGGTGGCCATCGTCGGGCTGCGATTGCTGCGCGCCTTCGTCCCGCTGGCGGTGCTGTGGATCGGCAAGCTGATCATCGACGGCGTCGTCACGGCGATGCGCACGCACGCGGCGGGGCAACCGGTCGGCTGGCGGGAGCTGGGTGGACTGGTCGTCACGGGACTCGCGATCGCGGTCGCGGGCGACGCGCTGGCGCGCGCGGGCACCCTGGTCGAGAGCCTGCTCGGCGACCTGTTCAGCAATCGCATCAGCGTGCGGCTGATGGAGCACGCGGCCACGCTGGACCTGCGGCACTACGAGGACCCGGAGTTCTACGACCACCTCGAGCGGGCGCGGCGGCAGACCGTCGGGCGGATCGGGCTGATCGCGCTGCTGCTCTCGTCGGTCCAGGACCTCATCACGCTGGCGAGCCTGGCGGCCACGCTCGTCTTCTACGTGCCCTGGCTGCTGGTGCTGCTGGCCCTCGCGGTGGTGCCCTCGTTCCTCGGCGAGACGCACTACGCCGCGCTCGGCTACTCGCTGCTGTTCCGCTGGACCCCGGAGCGCCGCCAGCTGGACTACCTGCGCTTCACCGCCGCGAGTGACGAGACCGCGAAGGAGATCAAGCTGTTCGGGCTGTCGCGCTGGCTGACCGACCGCTACGCGCGGCTCTCGGATGCCTTCTACGAGGCCAATCGCAGCCTGTCGATCCGCCACAGCGTGGTCAGCACGCTGCTCACGACGGTCGGCACCGTGGGCTACTACGGCGCCTACGGCGTCATCATCTACCTCACGGTCGTCGGGTACCGCTCGCCGGCGGGGCTGTTCACCATCGGCGTGCTCACCTTCCTGGCGGGGTCGTTCCAGCAGAGCCGCGACCTGATCCAGCGCATCCTGCTCTCGACCTCGCAGATCTACGAGCAGAGCCTGTACCTCGCCGACCTGTTCACGTTCTTCGAGATGCAGCCGCAGATCGTCTCGCGCGATGGCGCGCGGCCGGTGCCCAGCCCGATCCGCGAGGGGTTCGAGTTCCGCGACGTCGGATTCCGCTACCCGGGCAGCGAGGCGTGGGCGGCCCGGCACCTCAGCTTCCGGCTCGGCGCGGGCGAGCGGCTGGCGCTGGTAGGCGAGAACGGCGCCGGCAAGACGACCCTGACCAAGCTGCTGGCGCGGCTCTACGATCCCGACGAAGGCGTGATCCTGCTCGACGGCGTGGACCTCCGCGACTACGACGTGGCGAGTCTGCACCGCAACATCGGCGTGATCTTCCAGGACTTCGTGCGCTACGCCTTCCTGCTGCGGGAGAACATCGGCGTCGGCGAGATCGGCGCGGTCGAGGACGCCGGCCGCATCCGCGCCGCCGCGGAGCGGAGCCTGGCCTCCGTCGTGGCGGGGCGGTTCGCCAAGGGGTACGAGCAGATGCTCGGCCGCCGCTTCGACGAGGGGATCGAGCTCTCGGGCGGCGAGTGGCAGAAGGTGGCGCTGGCGCGCGCGTACCTGCGCGAGGCGCAGGTGCTGATCCTGGACGAGCCGACGGCCTCGCTCGATGCCCGGGCCGAGTACGAGGTGTTCCTGCGGTTCGCGGAGCTGACGCGGGGCAAGGCGGCGGTGCTGATTTCCCACCGCTTCTCGACCGTGCGCATGGCGGACCGGATCCTGGTGCTGGAGCAGGGGCGGATCGTGGAGCAGGGGACGCACGAGGAGCTGGTGGCGAAGGGCGGGACCTACGCGGAGCTCTTCAGACTGCAGGCGGCAGGGTACCGGTAACCGTCCCGTCCACCGGCTTGCTGCTCACTCTGACCGGGGATAGGTTAGGCTCCCCGTTCGCGTGAAGGGCTGGCGATGAAGGAATACCCGAGCACACATATCCGGAACGTGGCCGTAGTCGGCCACGGAGGCAGCGGCAAGACCAGCCTGGTCGACGCCCTCGCCTTCGTGGCCGGAAGCAGCAAGCGACACGGCCGCATCAAGGAAGGCTCCGCCCTCACCGACTACTCCCCCGACGAGATCGAACGCGGCTACAGCATCAGCCTCGCCCTGGCCCACGCCGAGTGGGAGGGGGTGAAGATCAACCTGATCGACACGCCGGGATACCTCGATTTCGCGGGCGACGCCCTGGCGGGCGTGTACGCGGCCGACGCCTCGCTGATCGTGCTGGGCGCCTCCGCGGGCGTGGAGACTGGGACCGAGAAGGTGTGGGACTACTCTCGGGCCTGCGAGCACGAGGCGATCTTCTTCGTCTCGATGATGGACAAGGAGCACGCGGACTTCGCGAAGGTCTACGGGCAGATCCGCGAGCGGCTGACGCCGAAGGCGATCCCGGTGGAGATCCCCGTCGGCGCCGGCGCCGGGCACCGCGGCATCATCAACCTGATCAGCAAGACGGCCCTCATCTACAAGTCCGGGACCAAGACCGGCGAGTACGACGAGCAGCCGATCCCGAAGGAGCTGCAGGCCGACTACGAGAAGTACGAGAGCGACCTCATCGAGACCGTGGCCTCGACCGACGACGCGCTGGTGGAGCGCTACCTCGAGGGCAAGGAGATCTCCCACGACGAGCTGGTGGCCGCGATGCGCGCGGCGATGAAGCGGCGCGAGCTGTTCCCGGTGCTGTGCGGCGCGGCGGAGCTGACGTACGGCACGCGCGCGCTGCTGTCGGAGATCGTCGAGCTGGTGCCGCCGCCCTCCGACAACCATCCGGCGACGGCCGAGAAGTGGGGGAGCGCGGACAAGATCGAGCTGGCCGAGCAGGACGAGGCGCCGTTCAGCGCGCTGGTCTTCAAGACGGTGTCCGAGCCGCACGTCGGCGACGTGTCGCTGTTCCGCGTCTACTCGGGCAGCGTCAAGAACGGCCAGGAGGTCTACAACGCGGCGCGCAGCGCGCCGGAGAAGCTGAACCACCTGTCCGTGGCCCAGGGCAAGGACAAGCTCGAGGTGGACGTGCTGCACGCCGGGGACATCGGCGTGATCGCGAAGCTGCGCGACACCCACACCAACGACACGCTGTGCACGCAGGCGGTGCAGGTCGTGCTGCCGCGCATTCCGTTCCCCGAGCCGATCATCCACGTCGCCATCGAGGCGAAGGAGCGCGGCGACGAGGAGAAGATCAACATCGGCCTGGCGCGGATCACCGAGGAAGACCCGACGTTCCGCTGGGAGTACAACCCCGACGTGCGGCAGACGTGGATCTTCGGACTCGGCGAGCGGCACCTCGAGGTCGTGCTGGGGCGCCTGGCGCGGAAGTTCGGCGTCCACGCGACGCAGGCCAAGCCGAAGATCCCCTACCGCGAGACGATCAGGGGCAAGGGCGAGGGCCAGGGACGGCACAAGAAGCAGACCGGCGGGCGCGGGCAGTTCGGCGACTGCTGGATCCGGATGGCGCCGCAGCCGCGCGGCGCGGGGTACCTGTTCGAGGACCAGATCGTCGGTGGCTCGATCCCCAACAAGTTCATCCCGGCCGTGGACCGCGGCATCCAGGAGGCCGCGGCGCGCGGCATTCTCGCGGGTTGCCCCGTGGTGGACTTCAAGGTGGAGCTGTTCGACGGGTCCTACCACACCGTGGACTCGAACGAGATGTCGTTCAAGCTCGCGGGCATCCTCGCCTTCCGGAACGTCTCGCCGGGCTGCAAGCCGGTGCTGCTCGAGCCGCTGTCGGACGTCGAGGTGCAGGTGCCCGAGGAGTACCTGGGCGCGGTGATGGGCGACCTCAACAGCCGGCGCGGCCAGATCCTCGGGTCGGAGCCCGACGCCAAGATGCTGAAGCTGCGGGCGGTGGTGCCGGAGGCGGAGCTCTACAAGTACGCCACGCAGCTGCACTCGCTCACGCAGGGGCGCGGCACGTTCAGGAAGAAGTTCAAGAACTACGCCGAGGTCCCGCCCGACGCGGCGGCGAAGGTCATCGACGAGTACCAGAAGTCCAAGAAGGAAAAGGAAGAGGAAGGCTGACCGCCGGCCGGCGGCGCGGGCTCACACCTTGTGGTAGGTGACCCGCGCCGCCTCCGCGCCGTCCTCCGCCGCGTAGATCTCGAAGTCCGCGAACAGCCGCGGCGCCTCGGCCGCGAGCAGCCGCAGCACCGCCACCGCCATGCGCCGGATCTCCTGCTCAGCTCCTTCGCCGCAGCGCAGCTCCAGCATCGTCCGCCAGGCGCGGACGTTGGCGCTGACCACGATCTTGGTCTCCGTCGCGTTCGGCAGCAGGGAGCGCGCCGCTTCGCGCGCCATCTTGCGGCGGTGCACCTTGTCCGCCACCCACGCGTAGCGCGCCATCAGGTCCTCGACCGCCTGCACATAGGCCGCCTGCGCCGCGGTGACCTGGGCGAGCCACGCCGCCTCGAGCTTCGCGTCGCCCAGCATCGCCGGCGGCACGACGAACGCCGCGTGCGACTCGTCCACGTAGCGCTGGCTGAGCTGGCTGTAACCGAAGCCGGCGCGGTGGCGCACCAGCTCGTGCGAGCAGGAGCGGGAGATGCCCTCGATCAGCAGCACGTAGACGCTGTGCTCGAGCACCGAGCCGTGGCCCTGCTTCTTGATGTTCTCCAGGTACTCGGCCGAGCTGCGCTGGGCCGGGTTCGCCTGGCTCATGTAACACAGCCGGCCGGCGAACTCCGCCAGGCGTTCGCCGTCCGTGGCCTCGCCGCGCCAGGAGACCTTGAGGTGGTCGGGCTCGAGGAACTGGGGACGCGCCAGCAGCGTGATCCGGGGCGAGCGAAGAAGGTCCATCAAGCGAGTGAGAGGTGAGAGGTGAGCAGTGAGATGTTCACGTGAGAGGTGAGAAGTGGACGTGAGAAGTGAGAGAGCATCGCGTCACGCCGCCGCCGGCGCCGGGGCCAGCGACAGCCGGAAGGTGCCCCAGCCGGCCGTGCGCTCGATCTCGCGCAGCCGGGCCGCGATCTCGGCGGGAAGCGGCGGCGCGGCGCTGCCGACCTTGAGCATGCCGGCGTCGAAGCCGGCCCCCGGCGCCGGGACCTTCACGCCTGGGTTCAGGGTCCCCGCCGGGTCCCAGGCCGCCTTGGTGCGGCGGCACAGCTCCGCGTAGGCCTCGCCGAACGTCGGGGCGAGGAACGGGGCCCGGAGCCGCCCGTCGCCGTGCTCGCCCGAGGGCGTCCCGCCGAGCGACAGCTGCGCGCCGGTCACGGCCTCGAGGCAGGCGAACAGCCGCGCCGCGAAGCCGGGCGCGGCGACGTCCGCCAGCAGGTTCGCGTGCAGGTGCCCGTCCCCCGCGTGCCCGAAGATGACGACCGTGAACCCGAAGGCTGCGGCCGAGTCCCGCAGGGCGCGGATGTAGCGGCCGAGGACCGCGACCGGCACGCAGCCGTCCTCCACCAGCTGCAGCGAGCGGAGGTTGTTGGGCAGCGCGGCCAGAATCGGGCTGGCGAGGTGGCGGAGCTCCCACAGCCGGCTGACCGAGGCCACGTCGTCGGCGAGCTCCGTGGTTTCCGCGAGTCCGCGGACGGCGTCCGCGGCGGCGCGCCCGTCCCCCTCCAGCTCGACCAGCAGCACCGCCTCCGTGCCGTCGGGGATCCGGCGCTGGATGGCGCCGCGCACGAAGTCGAGATAGGTGCGGTCGAGCAGCTCGACCGCCGAGGGGCCGAGGGGCCGCAGGGCGAGGACGGCGGGGCCGACGTCCTCCAGCGACCGCAGGGTCACGAGCAGCGTGGAGCGGTCGTCGGGCAGCGGGGCGAGCGCGACCTCCACGGCCGTGGCGATCGCCAGCGTGCCCTCGCTCCCGGTGAGCAGGTCGGCGGCACGGCCGCTCGCGGCGTAGGCGTCGAGGGCGTAGCCGGCCGAGTTCTTGGTGGTGTGCGGCACCGCACCCGCGAGCTCCGCGGCGCGAGAGCGGAGCTCCGGCGCGACGTCGCGCTCGAAGCGCTCCTCCGCCGCGGTGCGTCGGGTCGCCGGGGCGTCGGTGCGCCCCGTCTCCCCGTCCGCCGTGACGAAATCCAGCGCCCGCACCCACCGCCGCATCGCCCCGTACTTCACGCTGTGCGCGCCCGCGGCGTTGGTGGCGACCATGCCGCCGAGGGTGCAGAAGGCGCCACTCGACGGATCGGGCGGCAGCCGGAGCCCGAAGCCCGCGGCCGCCCCGTTCAGCGCCTGGTAGGAGATGGACGCGCCGCAGCGCGCGGTGCGGGCGTCCGGGTCGATCGCCGGCGGCTCGCGGAATCCCGGGGAGAGGTCCACCACGATCCCGGGGCCGATGTTGCCGCCCGGCATGCCGCTGCCGGCCCCGCGCGGCACCAGCGGCAGCCGCTCGCGCGCCGCCCAGCGCACCAGGGCGACCAGGTCGTCCAGCCCCGCGGGCACCGCGACGGCGCCCGGGATGATGCGGAAAATGCCCGCGCCCTCGGCGTACAGGGCGCGGGCGGTGTCGTCCGTCCGGAACTCGCCGCGGAAGCCGGGGGGGGCGCGCACGGGCGCAAGCTAACGGCCGCGCCACGAGCTTGACAAGCACTTTCGCGCCGGTGATACTCGCGCTTTCATGCCGACAAACGGATCGCGCGCGAACCTCATCCGCATCGAGGTCGACCGCCGCCTCGGCCACGAGTGGGACGAGTGGGACGGGCGGCCGCTCCCGGACGGCGGCAACTTCTCGAGCCCGCCGCGCCGGTTCTTCGGCTACGCGGCCCTGACGCTCGCGCTGGCGGCTGGCGCGGCCTACGCCGCCGCCTACCTCCTCGGCCCCCGCCTCGGCACCCTGTGGGAGCCGCTGCCGCGCGTCGCGCTCTGGGCCGTGTCCGCGCTCACGGCGGTCTCGTGGCTGTGGTTCGGCCTGCTGCTCGCGTCGTTCTACGGGCCGGCGCTGCTCCTGCCGGAGCGGCTGGCGGAGCGGGGACCGTTCCTCCCCCTGATGCGCTGGACGTCGCGGGTGGCCCGCCAGTTCGGCATGCGGGACTGGGTGGAGCACGCGGCCGTGGAGACGTTCAACGGGCTGGCCGCGCGCCGCGGCCGGAAGGTGGGCAAGGGCGAGCTGCTCGTGCTGGTGCCCCGATGCCTCGCGAAGGACGCGCTGGACGGGATCCTGGAGGTGGCCGGCCGCTACGAGGTGCCCGTGTTCGTGGCGACCCGCGGGCAGCTGGCGCGGCGCGCGATCCGCGAGCGCCGGCCGAGGGCCGTGGTCGCGGTGGCCTGCGAGCGCGACATGGTGAGCGGCATCCACGACGTGGCCGCGAAGATCCCGGTCCTCGGGCTCACCATGCGGCTGCCCTCCGGGCCGTGCAAGGACGCGGCGGTGGACGTCGGGAAATTCGAGACCTGGGTGAGGAGCTTCGTCGAGGACGCCGGCGCCCGGTAGGCTCCGGTCTCAGGGCCCCCGCGAGGTGCCGGGCTTCCCGGCGGGCGCGGGCAGCGGGTAGGCGGCTCTGAGCCTTGCCACGATGCTGTCGAGCAGGACGCGCCCGGGGCTGCTGTCGGGGACCATCCGCTCCAGGTCGTGCTCGGGCTGACTCGGGTCGAACGCGATGCGTCGCACGCACTCCGCCGCGAGCCGCGTCCGGCCGGCGGTGGGATCCGCGAAGAACCTCAGCCGCACCACGTCGTCGAGGTCGGGACCCCGGCCGCTGACGCCCGCCTTCCGCACCACGTCGTACCAGCCGGTCAGCAGGTACCCCTCGGCCGAGTCCAGCTGTGCCACCGTGAGGCCCGCGGACCGCACTTCGTTCGCGGCCGACACGATCGCGGTGACGGGCTGCGCCTCGAGCTCGACGGCGACGCTGCCGGGGACCGGCCCGTAGCGCGGCCGCAGGCCGCCCATCGTCGCGCACGCGGCGACCGTGGCCGCCGCGACGGCGAGGCAGGCCACGGCGCGCGCGGGCCGCGCCGCGCGGTCAGTGCTTCGCGGTGTCGGCAGCGGGACCGGCCGCGCGCCTGGAGGAATCGGCCGGGGTCGGCATCGGCATGCGGGCGGCGGGCGTCGCCTCCTCGTCGTGCTCGTGGCCGATCCGCTCGGCGGGGATCTGCTCCAGCCGCTCGGTCCGGATGCCCAGGCCGTGGTCGAAGACGAGCTTGCCGCCCAGGGACGCCGCGTACACCAGGACCGCGATGCCGATCACGCCGGCCGCCAGGGCGAAGGGCTGCTCCCGCTCGCGCCACACGCCGCGCCGCACGATCCGCCACACCGCGAGCAGCCCGAAGATCGCGAGCACGACGAACGCCAGCGTCTCGTGGGTCTCCATGATCTCGTGCGCCTGCTCGCTGTGCTGGACGGCGTCCTCGGCCAGCAGGCCGGTGACGATCGCGGCCCCGGTGCCGAGCACGCCGAAGACGAGCGTCCAGAAGGCCGCGGCCTTGAGCGATTCGCGCTTGAAGGCGATGCCGAGCAGGTCGAACAGCACCGACAGCGGCAGCAGCGCCGGCGGCAGGTCGTTGATCGCGGCGTGCAGGCGCGGCAGGTCGTAGCCGAGGAACATCGTCACAGCCCCAGCGTGGATGGAGTGGACGGCGTGGTCCGGTAGTCGTAGAACCCCTTGCCCGCCTTCTTGCCGTAATACCCCGCCAGCACCATCCGCTTCAGGAGCGGCGGCGGTGCGTAGCGCTGCTCGCGGTACTCCGCGAACATGATCTCCGCGATCTTGAAAGTCGTGTCGAGCCCCACGAAATCGAGCAACACGAAGGGCCCCATCGGGTGGCCGCACCCGAGCTGCATCGCCTTGTCGATGTCCGTGACGCTGGCGACGCCGTGCTCCAGGGCGCGGATGGCGTCGAGCAGGTAGGGCACCAGCAGCAGGTTGACGACGAAACCCGAGTTGTCCTTGGCGGCGATGGGCTCCTTGCCGAGCTTCCCGGCGAAGGCGAACGCGCGGTCGAAGGTCTCCGCCGAGGTCGTGACCGTGCGCACGACCTCGACCAGCTTCATCACCGGCACGGGATTGAAGAAGTGCAGGCCGACGAAGCGGTCGGGGCGGCGCAGCCCCTCGCGCAACTGCTCGAGTGCGATGCTCGACGTGTTGGTGGCGAGGATTGCGTCAGAGCGCATCTGCTGCTCGGCCGCCGCGTAGATGCGTTGCTTGAGATCGAGCCGCTCCGAAGCCGCCTCGATCACGAGGTCGGCGGAGCGAATTCCATCCCCGCGCAGATCCGGAACCAGGCGGTCGAGTGCGTCTCGGATCTCAGTGCCCTTGTGGCCGATCTTTTTGTAGAGCTCCGCCGCGCGCTTGATCGCGCCCGCTATCGGCTCCGGCTTCACGTCGCCGAGGCTTACCGTGAGACCATGCCACGCGCACCACGCCCCGATGTCGCCGCCCATGGCGCCCGCGCCGATGACGTGCAC
>DASPSV010000008.1:0-4480 GCA_035623755.1 Gemmatimonadales bacterium | reverse complement strand
GCCGGCCACGCGACGGCCGCGTTCGACGACGGGCGCGTGTTCGACCTCACGGCCGGCACGATCTTCTACATTCCGCCCGCGCCCCACGACAGCTGGGTCGTCGGCGACGAGCCCTACGTCTCCCTCCATCTCCTCGGCGCGAGCCACTACGCCCGGTAGGTGAGGGCCGCGCCCCTCCCTTGGCGCTGCAGGCCTCGAGCGACGTCCCGAACGCCCAGCGCCCGGCACGGAGCCGGGCGCTGGTCGCAAACCGGACGCCAGATCGCCCACCGTCTACCGGTGGTCGCCGTCCCTGCGATCGTGGTCCTGCGGGATCCACAGCACCGCGTGCTCGTCGCCCGCCGCGGTCACGCTGGAACCGGCCACCCAGCCGCGGTCGTTGACCGACTGCGCCCAGCTCCAGTCCTCCGCCGCACCGGGAAGCGTGCCGAGGTCGCTGACCCCGCCCCGGTACCAGACCGCCGCGTGGCAGGGGAACCAGCCGGCCAGGCAGCTGCCTCCGGCGACCTGCCCCGCGTCGTTGATCCACTGCGCGTACGAGATGACGTAACTGGCTCCCAGGGTCCCGAGGTCGTGCATCCGGCCGTGGTGCCACAGGAACGCGTGGGTCGTGGCGTCGCCCGCCGTCGTGCTGCCTCCCACCACCGCGCCGGAGCCGTTGATGTACGAGGCTCCGCCGGAATTCCCGCCGAGGGTGCCGATGTCGTGCATCACGCCGCGCTTCCAGATGAAGGCGTGCCAGACGCTGTTGGCGGCGTCGAG
The DNA here is from genome assembly GCA_035623755.1 of Gemmatimonadales bacterium. Lineage (GTDB taxonomy): Bacteria > Gemmatimonadota > Gemmatimonadetes > Gemmatimonadales > JACORV01 > Fen-1245. The sequence goes on along the minus strand of DASPSV010000008.1, from coordinate 3,718 downwards.
CGCCGCGCCGCCGACGACCGCGTCCTCGTCGTTGATGCCGTTCGACCAGGACGAGGTCCCGCCGAGCGCGCCGAGGTTCTTGATCCTGCCGTGCCGCCACAGGACGGCGTAGAAGGCGCCGTCGGGCGTCAGGCCGCCGCCGGCCACGTCGCCGTCCTCGTTGATGGCGAATCCCTCGGCGTAGCCGCCGCCCAGGCCGCCGAGATCGTGCATCCGGCCGTGGCGCCACAGGAAGGCGTGATCCACGAGGTCGCCCGCGAGCGAGGCGGCGCCGACGATCTCGCCGTCGTCGTTGATCCCCAGCGCCCGCGAATACGTCCCGCCCAGGGTGCCGAGGTCGATCATGTGCCCGTCCCGCCACAGGAAGGCGTGCTGCTCGCCCGTCGCGAGCGTGCTGCCACCCACGACCCAGCCCTTCCCGTTGACCGCCCGGCCCTCCGAGTACGTCCCGCCGAGCGTGCCGAGATCCCGGACCGTGTACACGGCCGCGTCGGCGTGCATCGCCGCGCGGGCCGCCGCGGGCGCGAGCGCCGCGTCGGACGCCGGCGCGGTGGGTTGCTCGCTGCACGCGGCCAGCAGCGCGAGGGGCACCGCCGGCAACAGCCACTTCCATGATCTGCCCATGCGCACCTCCGATGAGAAAAGGTCAGGAGCGGTCGGTGGTCGCGCGGCGTCGCCGGCGGGTGCTCTCGTGCAAGGGCGCTGCGTGACGGCAAGCCGTGAAAGCCATCGGCTGCGCCGAAGCTGCGCGATCGGCGTGAACGGCCCGTGAACCGGTCTCCGTGCGAGCGTGAACACGCGGGACGGTGGAAGGGCGACGCAATCCGAAGTTGGGAAGTCGCAATGCCGCGCGCGGCGGATGCAGCGGCGGCGACGCGCGGCCCGTACTTTCGAGTGGAGGGAATCAGTCGACGTGGTCCTACGCGGAGGATCCGATGAAAGGCACGACGCTCACGGCCCTCGCGGTTCTGCTCGCAGCTCCCGCGCTCCTTTTCTCACCCCCAACGTCCGAGGCCCAGCAGCCGCCGACCCTGGGTGAGCTGCCGATGCAGAACACCCCGGCCTTCACCACCGCGCTCGAGCAGCACCACATGGAGATCTCCCGGCTCGCCAATCCGGCCGAGGCGGGGATCTGGCTGGTGCAGGATTCGACCGGCCACCTGGTCTCGAGCGGCGTGCTGCCGAAGTTCCCCGCGGCGATCGGCGCGGACACCTACGCCACGGTCGTGCCCGGCGCGGCCGGACTGCGGGCGATCGCGTTCGGCTTCGCGCGGACGCCGGCGATGAACGGCTGCGGCCCGTTCCGCGTGGCGTACGTGACCGTCCCGGTGGCTCCGCCCCCGGGCGGCGGGCCGTCCTAGAGAGCGGGGTGCGCCTCCGCCTGCTCGCGCTGGCCGCGGCGATCGCCGCCGCGGCGGCGGCGGGCGGCTGCGCGCGCTACATGCGGGCCGCCGCGCACGAGGCGTGGGTGCTGCGCGGCGGCCACGAGCTGATGGTGTTCGGCGGCCCCGGCCAGCACACCTACCTCGGCTGCCTGACCTGCGACAACGGGGACGCCGACTCGGTGTTCGCGAGCGGCTCCTACGAGGGCGGCTGGTTCGACGCCTGGATCGTCAACCCGAAGAGCGACTTCGTCTCGCGGTACTCGCCCTGGAGCGCGTGCAACGTCTTCGCCGAGGACCCGCCCGTCGTCGTGGATGAAGAGGGCAGCTCGTACGGCCGGCTGACCGTGAGCCAGTGGCGGAGCGACGGCCCGACGATCGACGTCGTCCGCCGCTGGATCCTCGGCGCCTGCGGGGCCTGAAATCCCGACTGCCGCGCCCCTTGATCGATGGCACCCTCACGCGTAGCTCCCACGCACCCGGCGCCCGGCCTCGCGGCCCCGCGCTCGGCGTCCCGCCGTCGGGCAATCGCGTTTCCACGATCGAAAGGGGGCTCCGTGACTTCACGCGCTCGTCTGCTGCTCGTTCTCGCCGGACTGGCCGTCGCCACCGTCCGGACCGCATCCGCCCAGGTGCAGTACGGCCCGCAGATCGAATGGGCCAGCAACAGCGTCGGCTTCGGCGTGGGCGGCCGCGTGGAGTACAGCCTCGCCAAGGCGATCCCGGACGTGAAGACCCTCGGCGTGATGGGGGCGGTCAACGTCTACTTCCCGAGCGGCGGCACGGCCTGGGGGATCGACCTGAACGGCGTGTACCACTTCGACATCCCGACCGTGAAGACGGTCGCGCCGTACGTCGGCACCGGCCTCGCCATCCTGCACGGCACTCGGCGGACGGGCGGCGGCCTCAACGTCTTCGGCGGGGTCCAGTTCCCGGGGATGCGCACCATCACGCCGTTCGGCGAGCTGCGGCTGGTGTTCGTGCGGGGCACGAGCGCGTTCGTGCTGACGGGGGGCGTGCTCTTCTAGGGCGCGTCCATCGGGCGGTCGAATCGAGATGAACGAGAACGGGGGCCGCGCTCGCGGCCCCCGTTTCATCATCGCGGCGCTAGCCCTTCGGCCCCACCATGGCCTGGACCATCGTGATGAACGGCTCGACCAGCGACGGATCGTACAAGGTGCCGGCGCCGCGCCGCAGCTCCGCGAACGCCTGCTCGGGGCCGAGGCTCTGCCGGTACGGACGCACCGAGGTCATGGCGGAGAAGGTGTTGCACATCGCGAAGATCCGCGCTCCCATCGGAATCGCCTCGCCCTTCAGCCCGTCGGGGTGCCCCGTGCCGTCGTAGTGCTCGTGGTGGTGCCGGACGATCTCCAGGGCCCGCCCGAGGCCGGGCACGCTGTCGAGGATCTCCGCGGCGATGGCCGGCTGCCGCATGAACTCCTGCCGGTCCTCGAGCGTGAGGGCACCCGGCTTGGTGAGCAGCCCCTCCGGCAGCATCAGCTTGCCGACGTCGTGGAGCAGGAAGCCGCGGTACACGTTGGGGTCCGCGGCCAGCTCGGGCGCGACGCGCTCGCAGAACAGCAGGGCCAGCTGCGCCGCCCACTCGGTCTCCCTGGGGTCGGTGCCTTCGCGCCGGGCCAGCGCGAGCGTGAGCGCCGCGACGATCCCCGTGCACGTCTCTTCCTGCTGCTCGAGCGCGCGGTTGAGCTCGGCGATCTTGTCCTGGAGCTTGGCCGCGAGGCGGTCGGCGTACGCGGCGGTGAACTCCACCTGCGGCCGGGCGTGTGGCTTCAGGGCCGGCGCCGGCTGTCCCAGCGCCGTGGCCACGGCCGCGAGCAGCTCCCTGGGCTCCATCGGTTTCAGGAGGTAGGCGGCCGCCCCGAGCCCGGAGCCGAATTCGCGGTCGGCCGGCTCGGCGTAGGAGCCGGTGTAGAAGATCACCGGGATGCTCGCGAGGGCGGGGTCGGTCTTGATGGCGCGGCACAGCTGGAAGCCGTCGACGCGCGGCATCAGGACGTCCGTCACCACGAAATCGGGCCGCCGCGCGCGCACCGCGTCGAGCGCGGCCTGCCCGTCGGCGGCGGTATCCACCTCGTAGCCCGCGCTCTGGAACACCGCGCGCAGCGTCCGGATGTTGTAGCCGAGATCGTCCACGACGAGCACTCTCACGGCGCACCGCTCCTTCCCGGGACCGGTGGTTCCTGCGGGCACGCCGGCGAGGCTGCGCGACACCGGCGCCGCCGCGGCGTACCCCGAGAAGATAGGTCGGTATTGCTTCGGAGCAATAGCCGGCCCCGAAAGCCGCAGCGCCCCGGCGGAGTCTCCCGCCGGGGCGC
>DASPSV010000059.1:0-9990 GCA_035623755.1 Gemmatimonadales bacterium | reverse complement strand
CCGGGTCCACGGCGTCCGGATGGACCTGCGCGGCGAGCTGGCGACGCTGCAGCGTTGGCACCTCGATCCCGGCGCCCGGCGGTGACGGCGGCGATCGCGCACGCGCGCGCCCCGCTCCGGATCGATCTGGCCGGGGGCTGGACCGACGTCGGCCCGTACGCGGCGCGCGCGGGCGGTGCGGTGGTGAACGTGGCGATCAGCCTCCGCGCCCACGTGCAGGTGCGCCGGCACAAGGGCGGCGTCAGCCTGCACGCGCTCGACCTCGGGGCGGCGGTGTCCGCCCGGCGCGCCGCGGAGCTGCGGCCCGACGGCGAGCTGGGCCTCCTCAAGGCGGCGGCGCGGCGCCTCGGGCCGGCCGGGGGCTTCGAGGTCCTGACCAGCAGCGATGCGCCGCCGGGCTCCGGCCTGGGCGGGTCGGCGGCGATGGGGGTCGCGCTCGTCGCGGCGTTCGCGGCGCTGCGGGACGAGCGCCCGATGGCGGCCGAGATCGCGCAGCGCGCCTTCGAGCTGGAGGCGGGCGACGCGGGGCTGATCTGCGGCCGGCAGGACCAGTACGCGGCGTCGCTGGGCGGGCTGCAGTTCCTCGAGTTCGACGAGCGGCGCGTCAGCGCCACGCGGCTCGACCCCGGCGAGGACGGCCTGCGCGAGCTGGAGCGCCACCTCGTGCTCTGCTACAGCGGCGCGTCCCGGCTCTCGGCCGGGATGCACGCGCAGGTGTGGCGCCGCTACGCCGACGGCGACGGGGCCGTCTCGCGGGCGCTCGACGGCCTGCGCGCCTGCGCCCTCGAGATGCGCGACGCGCTCGTGCGCGGACAGCTCGCGGTGGTGGGCGACGTCCTGTCGCGCAACTGGGAGCACCAGAAGGCGCTGGGCGAGGGCATGGAGACGGCCGCGATGCGCGCGCTCGCGCGGGCCGCCGCGGGCGCCGGGGCCGCGGGCTGGAAGGCGTGCGGCGCGGGGGCGGGGGGATGCATGGTGTTCCTCGCCAAGGCGGGCCGCGCCTTCGCGCTCGCCGAGGCGCTGCGCGGCGCGGGCGCGACCGTGCTGCGCTGGGCGGTGGACGGAACCGGGGTGGTCACGTGGCTGGGAGCGGAGCGCTGAGATGCGGAGCCTGATCGTCGGCGGGGAGGAGCTGGAGCGGCGCCGGGCCGGGGTCGCGGCGTCGCCGGAGCTGGCGGCGATCGGCGCGCGGCTCGCGGGCGAGCTGCGGGAGCTCGTCGCGCGGCCGCTCTACGTTCCGGAGGCCAAGGCCCTGCTGTCGCGCTGGGGCGCCGCCTGCCGCGACGACAGCGCCGAGCTGGCCTTCGATCCGTGGTCCCCGCAGGCGCAGCGCTGCTCCCGCTGCGGCCGGGTGTGGTCCACCGAGCAGAGCCACCGGTGGTGGGTGTACTGGTACCAGCTGTGGCTGGCCGAGCGCTGCTGGCAGCTGGCGCTCGCCGCGGTCCTGGACGGCGACGCGCGGTTCGAGGCCCGCGCGCTCGAGATCCTCTCCGGGCTCGCGGCCCGCTACCCGTCCTGGCCGAACGCCGACAACGCGCTCGGGCCGAGCCACCCGTTCTTCTCGACCTACCTCGAGTCCATCTGGGTGCTGCAGCTCGCCGCCGCCGCCTCGCTCCTGGGCGAGCGCGGCCGCCTTCCGGCCGGCCTCGAGCGCGACCTCGCGGCGCGCCTGTTCCGGCCGTCGGCGGAGACCATCGCCGACTTCGTGGAGCCCGGGTCCAACCGCCAGGCGTGGAACGCGGCGGCGCTGTTCGCGCTCGGCTCGGTGCTGGACGACGCCGGGCTGCGGGAGCGCGCCGCGCGCGGGCCGGACGGCATCCTCGCCACGCTCGAGGGCGGGCTGCGCGCCGACGGACTGTGGTACGAGGGCGAGAACTACCACTGGTTCGCGCTGCGCGGCCTGGCGTGGGGCGCCGAGCTGCTGCGCGCGGCGGGCGTCGTGGACCTGTGGTCGGCCGAGGACGCGGCGGCCGCGAAGTTCCGCGAGGCGTTCTGGACCCCGGTCCTCACCGCGCTCCCGGACTTCACCTTCCCGGCGCGCCGCGACTCCAGGTTCGGCGTCTCGCTCCGCCAGCGCCGCATGGCCGAGCTGTGGGAGCTGGCCCTGGCCCGCACCGGGCGGGACGGACTCGGCGCGCTCCTGGAGCACGTGTACGACGCATCGGTGCCCGTGGTGGAGGGCGGACGCGGCGTGGTGACGGAGGTCGAGCGCGCCGAGCCGGCGTCGGGGCTGCGGCGCTCCGACCTGGGCTGGAAGGGGCTCGTGTGGGCGCTGCCCGCGCTGCCGCCCGCCCCCGCCAGGGCCTGGCCGCCGCCCTCGGCCCACCTCGAGGGCACCGGCCTGGCGGTGTTCCGCCGCGACGGCGGCCGCACCTACGCCAGCCTCGACTACGGGGAGAGCGGGGGAGGACACGGGCACCCGGACCGCCTGAACCTCACCCTGCACGCGGGCGGCGTGCCGTGGCTGGCGGACTTCGGCACCGGCTCGTACGTCTCGCCCACGCTCGGCTGGTACCGCTCGACGCTCGCCCACAACGCGCCGCTCGTGGACGCGCTGTCGCAGGGCACGGCCGAGGGCGCGTGCGTGGGCTACGCGGAGGGCGAGCGGTTCGGCTGGGTGTGCGCCCAGCTGCCGGAGGGCGCCGCGTACGACGGCGTGGGCCTGCAGCGCACCATGGTGGTGACGCCCGACTACGTGCTGGACGTCGTGCAGATGGCGAGCGCCGTGGGCGAGCGGATGCTCGCGCTCCCGTGGCACGGCTGGGGACGCGTCACCTCGCACCCGACCGGGCTCACCTTCGTGCGCGAGGACGGCACGCTGCAGATCCACCTCGCCGGGCGGCAGCCGTTCCAGGTCCAGCTGTCCACCGCCCCGGGGCCTCCCGTGGACGGCCACGACGGCGCGGACCTCCAGTTCGCCGTCGTCGTCTCGACCGGCGAGGAGGTGACGCTCGCGGCGTGCGTGTCGCACCAGTCCGGCGTGGAGGAGCTCGAGTGCCACAAGGGCGAGTTCGTGGTGCGCATGGCCGACGGCGGCATGCACTCGCACGCGCCGACCGAGCACGGGTGGCGCATCGACCTCGGGCGCGGCGATCCCGTCGAGCTGGGAGGGGCGCGCGAGCCGCCGGACGGCGCGGCTCCCGCCCCGGTCGCCGCGGCGGGCGCCAAGCCCGAAGCACGCCCGGTGGCGGCTGCGAGCCTCGCCGTGCGCGGGGCACCTGCCCTCGACGGCACGCTCGACGGCTTCCGGCTCGACGCGCCGCTGGCGCTCGACCGGGCCGAGCAGTTCCGCCGCGCCGAGGAGCCGTGGGCCGGTGCGGAGGCGTTCTCGGCGCGCGCCTGGCTGAACCACCAGGGCTCGACGCTCTACGTCGCCGTGGACGTCACGGCGCCCGGGCCGGCGTTCCGGCCGCGCGGCGAGGCCGACCCGGAATGGGACAACGAGAACCCCGACATCCACTCGGACGGGATCCAGGTGTACGTGGAGGCCGTGAGCTTCCTGGGCTGGCTGATCGTGCCCGACGGCGACGACCCGGAGGCGCTCAAGGTGTCGGCGGTGCGCGGCACGGACGCCTCGCCCGAGATGGTCCGGGGCGCGTGGTCGGCGACCGGGGGCGGCTACCGGATCACCTGCGCCCTCGAGCTGCCGGACGACGTGGCCGAGTTCGGATTCGACCTGTGCGTGAACCGCTTCCGCGAGGGACGGGAGCGTCGCGTCGGCCAGCTCGTCTGGTCGGGCGCCGGCGGCGCGCGCCTGTACCTGGCGGGCGACCGTCCGCTCGCGCACCGGCTGCCGCTGGTCGCGGCGCGGTCGTGAGGCCGACGTGAGCGACGCCCGCGACCTCGAGCAGCGCGCGGCGCAGGCCGTGGCCGGCTTCACGTCCACCCGCTCGAAGACCCCGGACGCGCTGTTCGGCGGCGCGGGAGGCCCCACCCACCTGGTGCGGACGCGGGGCGCGCGGGTGGAGACCGCCGACGGCCGCGAGCTCGTCGACTGGACGATGGCGCTGGGCGCCGTCGCCCTGGGCTACGCGCACCCGCGGGTGGCCGACGCGGCGGCGCGGGCCGCTCACGACGGGGCGGTGGGTCCGCTGCCGCACCGGCTCGAGGTCGAGGTCGCCGAGCGCCTGTGCGCCGCCTACCCCGGGGCCGCGCAGGCGCGCTGGTTCAAGACCGGCGCGGAGGCGGTCCAGGCGGCGGTCCGGCTGGCGCGGCTCGCGACCGGCCGCGACCGGGTGCTCCACGTCGGCTACCACGGCTGGCTGGACGGGCCCACCTCCGGGGCCGGCGTGCCGCGCGCGACGGCCGCGCTGTGGGACGCGGCGCCGTTCGACGACCTGGCGGCGCTCGAGGCGCGGCTCGACGCCGCCGCGCCCGCGGCGGTCGTGGTGGAGCCGGTGATCGAGCGCGCGCCGTCGCCCGGGTGGCTGGCCGGGGTGCGCGCGGCGGCCACCCGGCGCGGCGCGGTGCTGGTGTTCGACGAGATCAAGACGGCCTTCCGCCTCGGCGTGGGCGGCGCGGCGGCGCGCTGGAGCGTGCGCCCCGACCTCGCGGTGCTCGGGAAGGCGCTGGCCAACGGGTTCCCCCTGGCGGCCCTGGTCGGGCGCGCGGAGCTGATGGCGCGGGTGCAGGAGACGTGGATCTCGTCCACGCTGGCCACCGAGTACGTCGCGCTGGCCGCGGCCGGGGCGGTGCTCGACGTGTGGGCCGAGGTGGACGTCGCCGCGCACCTGGCGCGGGTGGGCGCGCGGATGCGGGCGGCGCTCGAGGCCGGCGCGGCGGCCGGAGGCTGGACGGTGGAGGGCATCCCCGAGATGTGGTTCCTGCGGTTCGCCGACGCCGCGCGCGAGCGGCGGTTCCTGCTCGGCTGCGCGGGACGTGGCGTGCTCCTCAAGCGCGGGGCGTACAACTTCCCGAGCCTCGCGCACGACGATCCCGAGATCGACGCGACGATGCGCGCGGTGCGTGGCGCGATCGCGGAGGCCGCGCTGTGACGCCGGCGCCGCGCCCCCTGGTGGACGTCCACGCGCACTTCCTGCACGAGCGGTGCGGACGCTCCGACTGGGCCGATCGCAACCTCTCCCGCCTCGCGGCGGGCGCGCGGATCGGGATCACCGTGCACGTCGCCTCGATCCTCGGCAGCTGGGGCCACACCTCGCCCGTCTACTTCCCCTCGCCCGCGGACGTGACGGCCGGCAACGAGGCGATGCGCGCGCTCGCGCGGGCCCACCCGGGTCTGGTGCGGGGCTACGTCACCGTGAACCCCAACTACACCGACCACGCCCTCGGCGAGATCGAGCGCGGCCTCGCCGCGGGCATGGTCGGGGTCAAGCTCGCCGCCAGCCGCCGGGCGAGCGACGCGCTCCTCGACCCGGTGGCGGCGCTGGCGGCCGCGCACGGCGCGCCGTTGCTGCAGCACATCTGGCAGCGGCGCACGCGGGAGGTGCCGAACCAGGAGATCTCCGACGCGCTGGACCTGGCGGCGCTGGCGGCGCGCCACCCGGACGGGCGCTTCCTCCTCGCCCACATCGGCGGCGGCGGCGACTGGGCGCACTCCCTCCGCGCTTTGCAGGACGTGCCGAACGTGTGGGTGGACCTGTCCGGCAGCGGCGTGGACCGGGGGATGCTCGAGCTGTGCCTCGAATGCGTGGGCGCGGAGCGGCTCGTCTGGGGCACCGACCTGACGATGGACACCGGCTGGGCGAAGCTGCGCGCCCTCGAAGCCATGGGCCTGGCCGACGCGGCCCTGGAGGACATCCGATGGAAGACCGCGGCGCGGCTCTTCCGGCTGAGCCTGTAGACCACAACGCGCTCGTCGGCCCGTACCCGTTCCGGCGCCTGCCCGACCCGACGCCCGAGCGGCTCGTGGCCGAGATGGCGCGGGTCGGGATCGCCCGGGCCCGGGTCGGCCACGTGCCGAGCATCTTCTACCGCGACGTGGCCGCGGGCAACGACGAGCTGCTCGCCTGGCTCGCGCCGCACCGGCCGCGCCTGGTGCCGGTGCCGGCGGTGAATCCCGCGTATCCCGGCTGGGAGCGGGAGCTGGAGCGGGCGCGCGGCGAGGGGTGCCCGGCGGTGCGCACCTACCCGGCGCACTACGGCTTCGACCCGGCAGGCGCCCAGATGCGGGCGCTGGCGGCGCGGTGCGCCGAGCTGGACCTCGAGCTGGTGCTGACGGTGCGGCTCGAGGACGGACGGCAGCGCCACCGGCTCGACACGGCGGCCGAGCTGCTCGGCGCGGACGTGCGCGCGACGATCCGCGCGCATCCCGCGGTGCGGGTCCTGGTGACCAACGCCGATCGCGCGCTGGTCGAGGAAACGCACTTCGGCGCGACGCCCGGCGAGGCGGCCCGGCTGCATTGGGACGTGGCGTGGCTGTGGGGCCCGCCCGACGACCAGCTGGCGGCACTGCGGCGCACGGTGGGTGCGGACCGCTTCGTGCTCGGCACGCACTTCCCGTTCCGGCTGCCGGAGGCCGCGCTCGCGCGGCTGGCGCTCGCCGAGTAGCGGCGCGACGCCGGGGTCGGTAGCTTCGTCGGCGCGCGTCTCCGGAGCCCGGGGGCGCGCGTTCGCTATCCGCGAGGGACGTCGCGTGGTGCTGGCGGAGATCGTCTACCCGGGCTGGAACCCGGTCGCCTTCCACCTCGGCCCGCTGGCCGTGCGCTGGTACGGCCTGGCGTACCTGGCGGGCTTCCTCATCGCCGGCATGCTGCTCGACAAGCAGGTGCGCGACCGGTTCCTGCCGCTGACGGCCGCGGCGGTGAGCGACCTCGTGGGGTGGCTCGTCCTGGGCGTGCTGCTCGGCGGGCGGCTCGGCTACGCGCTGTTCTACGAGCCGCGGATGCTGCTCGCCCCGCTGGAGCTCATCAAGGTGTGGGAAGGCGGCCTGTCGTTCCACGGCGGCCTGGCCGGGGTGCTGCTCGCGTCGGCGCTGTTCGCGCGGCGCCGGAAGATCGCCTGGCGCCGGCTCGCCGACGGCCTGGTGCTGGCGGCGCCGGTCGGGATCTTCCTGGTGCGGATCGCCAACTTCCTCAACGGGGAGCTGTTCGGCCGCGTCGCGCCCGCCGGCCTGCCGTGGGGGATGCGCTTCCCCACCGACCCGGCGGCGATGCGGCTCTCGCCGGAGCTGGCGCAGGCGGGCTCCATGGGCTGGCACGACGCGTACGCGGCGCTGCGGGCGAGCGGCGGGTGGGCCGCGATCGCCGCGCAGGTCCCGCTCCGCCATCCGTCGCAGCTCTACGAGGCGCTGTTCGAGGGCGCCGTGCTGGGCGCGGTCCTGTGGGCGGTGTACCTGCGGCGCCGCGCCACGCTGCGGCCGGGCACGATGGCCGCGCTGTTCCTGCTGCTCTACGCCGCGGCGCGGTTCTGCATCGAGTTCACGCGCCAGCCGGACCCGCAGTTCGTCACGCCCGCCCACCCGCTCGGCACGGTGTTCGGTCCGCTGTCGATGGGCCAGGTGCTGAGCCTGCTGCTCGCCGCCGGCGGCGTGGCGCTGCTGGCGTGGCGGGGCCGGGGCGCGCCCGAGGCGCCGCCTCCGCCCGCGGGCTGAGCGCGCGTCGCGCGGGCGGCGGGGGCCGCGCGCGCATCGGGCGCCGGCCGCCCTTGTGAATAGTTTCACTCGTTGCTAGAATGCCCCGTCCTTCCCACAGACGACGCTGGTCGCGCCCACCCTCGGCATAGGGACTGGATGACGCGTACGACCTACCTGATCGCCGGCGGCGTGCTGCTCGGTCTCACCGCAGCACTCACCGGCGTTTCGTTGGTCAGGGGGCAGGGCCCCGCGTCGCGCGCGGCGGCGGACACCGCGTTCAGCGTGATTCCGCGCTCGGCGGGCACCGGCTACACCAGCCTCGACGGCGTCCGGCCCGGCGGGGACTGGCCGGCCCTGGGCCGGCTCAAGGGCCCGGTGCAGCCGATCTTCTACCGGCACGACATCCACGCCGGCCAGTACCGCATCCCGTGCCTCTACTGCCACAACAACGCCGCCAACTCCTGGACGGTGAACCTCCCGTCGGAGAGCACCTGCATGGGGTGCCACTTGGTGACGTCGGCGCCCGATACGGCGGGGAACCCGAACCCGGACATCGCGAAGCTGCGCGACTTCTACGCGCGGGGCGTCGCGATCCCGTGGGTGCGCATCAACAAGATCCCCGAGTACTCGCACTTCCCGCACATGCGCCACGTCGCGGCCGGGCTCGCGTGCCAGACGTGCCACGGCAACATCCAGCAGATGCCGCGCGTGTTCCCGGTGCGCAACGTCAGCAACATGGGCTGGTGCACCAGCTGCCACATGGAGCGCGGCGTGACCCGCGACTGCACCGCGTGCCACTTCTAGGCCGGCGTCGAGGAGCGTGATGGAGCGCAGGCGGTTCCTTCAGGTGGCCGGCGCGGCCGGCGTCGGCGTGGCCGCGGGGTGCTCGCCGGTGTCGGGCGACCGCCTGCTCCCGTACGTCAACGAGTCGGACGAGCTGATCCCGGGGATCCCCGAGTACTACGCCAGCACCTGCCGCGAGTGTCCGGCGGGGTGCGGCATCGTGGTGAAGACGCGCGAGGCGCGCGCGATCAAGATCGAGGGCAATCCGCACCATCCGGTGGGGCACGGCCGCGTGTGCGCGCGGGGCCAGGCGGCGCTCCAGGGGCTGTACGATCCCGACCGGGTGCGCCAGCCGTTCCGCCGCACCGCGCGCGGCCTCGAGCCGGTGTCGTGGGACGAGGCGATCCAGACCATCGCCACGGCGCTCGGCGTGGCGGGCGCCTCCGGGCCCGATCGCGTGGCGCTGGTGACCGGCGCGGACAGCGGCACGCTCGACGCGTTCTACGACGAGTGGCTCGCGGCGTTCCGCTCGCGCCGCCGGCTCCGCTATGAGGCGTTCGCCTACGAGCCGCTGCGCGAGGCCAGCCAGCTCACCTTCGGCGTCGCGGCGGTGCCCGAGGTCGACTTCGCGGCGGCGCAGTACGTGCTCTCCTTCGGCGCCGACTTCCTCGAGACGTGGCTTTCGCCGGTCGAGTACACGCGGCAGTTCGCCGAGGCGCACCGCTGGCGGGACGGCCGGATGGCGAAGTTCGTCGCGGTCGAGCCGCGGCGGGGCCTCACCGGCTTCAGCGCCGACGAGTGGATCGCGCCGAAGCCCGGCACCGAGGGCCTGCTCGCGCTCGGCATCGCGGCCGCCGTGGTGCGCCACGGGAAGGCGCAGGTCACGGGGGCCGAAGCGGACCGGGTGCACGGCTTCCTCGCCCGGTTCACCACCCGCGGCGTGGCCGAGGCGACCGGCGTCGCCGAGAGCGTCATCGACCGCGTCGCGCGCGAGTTCGCCGCGGCCCAGCCCGGCCTCGCGGTCGCCGGCGGCGTCGCGGGCCAGCACCGCGCCGCGACCCAGACCGCCGCGGCGGTCAACCTGCTCAACTACGTGGCGGGCAACGTCGGCCGCACGGTGCGCTACCACGCGGCCTCGCCGTGGGACAAGGTCTCGCGCTACCGCGACGCCGTGGCCTGGGTGGGCGCGATGGGCGCCGGCGCGGTGGACGTGGCGCTGGTGCACGGGACGAACCCGGCCTTCACGCTGCCCAAGGCCGCCGGCTTCGCCGCGGCGTTCCGGCGGGTGGGCCTCAAGGTGGCGCTGGCGAGCCACCTCGACGAGACCGCCGAGCTGTGCGACTTCGTGCTGCCCGACCTCACGCCGCTCGAGCAGTGGGGCGCGGTGGAGCCGGCGCCCGGGGTCCGCAGCTTCGTGCAGCCGGCGATGACGCCGGTGTTCGAGGGCGCACGGCAGGCGGCCGACGTGCTGCTGGCGATCGCCGCCAAGGCGGGCAAGCCGGTGGGGCGCGGCGCGGCCAGCGCGCGCGAGCTGGTCGCGGCGGGCACGGCGCCGGCGGCGCTCGAGCGGACGCTGCAGCACGGCGGCGAGTTCGGCACCGCGCCGGCCCGCACGGTGCGGCTCGCGCCCGACTTCGCGCGGCTGTCCTACCAGGCGCCCGCGTTCGACGGCGAGC
>DASPSV010000237.1:0-6177 GCA_035623755.1 Gemmatimonadales bacterium | reverse complement strand
CGCCGTGGACCGCAGCGGCAAGCCCGTCGTGCACTACCGTTTCACGCCCGGGACGGTCGAGGCGCTGGCGCGCGCCACCCGCGCCTCGGCGAAGATCTTCTTCGCGGCCGGCGCGCTCCGCGTCCACGCGCCCTCGGCGGACCCGCCGCTCATCGAGCGCCGCGACGCCGCGCGCGTGGACGAGCTGATCGGGGCGCGCCACTTCCGCACCGGCAAGGTGTCCGTCTCGGCGGCGCACCTGATGGGCGGCTGCGCGATGGGGAGCGCGGGCGACCACGAGCGGTCGGTGACCGACGCCCGGGGCCGCGTGCACGGCCTGCCGTGGCTGCGCGTGGCCGACGCGAGCCTGTTCCCCGACTCGCTGGAGATCAACCCCTACCTCACCATCATGGCGCTGGCCGACCGCGTGGCCGAGGGCATCCGAGCCGACGCGCGCGATCTGCTCGGCGGCGGAGCAGGCGCGTGAAAGAGACCGGCGGCCAGATCGTCGTCCGCGCGCTCGAGGACGAGGGCGTCGCGCTCGCCTTCGGCATCCCGGGCACCCACAACATCGAGCTGTACGACGCGCTGGCGGCGTCGGCGACGGTGCGGCCGGTGCTCGTGACCGACGAGCAGAGCGCGAGCTTCATGGCCGACGCCGTGTGGCGCGCCTCCGGCCGGCTCGCCTGCGCCAACGTGGTGCCCGGCGCGGGGCTCACCCACGCGATGAGCGGCATCGGCGAGGCGTACCTCGACAACGCCGCGATGCTGGTGTTGGGCTGCGGGATCCGCCGCGACACCGGGAAGGCGTACCAGCTTCACGACGTGGACCAGCAGACGATCGCGCGGCCCGTGACCAAGGCGCAGTTCCGGCCGATGGACGGCCAGGAGCTGTACGCGGTGATCCGCGAGGCGTGCCGCCTCGCACGCGAGACCCCCGCGGGCCCCGTCTTCGTCGAGGTGCCGGCGAACCTGTACCTGACCACGCACGACGTGACGTACCCCGCGATCTCACACCCCACACCCCACACCCTACACCCTGCCGAGATTCAGCGGGCGGTTGAGCTTCTCGACGCCTCCCGCCACCCGCTCCTGTACCTCGGCCTCGGCGCCGCGCACGCCGACCTCGTCGCGCTCGCCGAGCGCCTCGAGGCGCCGGTGGCGACGACGTTCCAGGGCAAGGGCGTGTTCCCGGAGTCGCACCCGCTCGCGCTGTGGCCGGGCTTCGGCGACGCCGCGCCGCCGTTCGCGCGCCAGGTCGCGGACGGCTGCGACGCCACGTTCGCCATCGGGTGCCGCTTCGGCGAGGTCGCGACCGGGAGCTACGGGATGGCCGTGCCCCGGCCGCTGGTGCACGTGGACGCGGACGCGGCCGTGTTCGGACGCAACTACCCGGCCGACGCCACCGTCACCGGCGACGCGTCGGTCGTGGTGCGGGCGCTGCTCGAGCGACTCGCGGCGCACCCGAGGGACGAGGCGCTGCGCGCGCGGCTGCGCGAGGGGCGCGAGGCCGTGCGCCGGGAGCGGGGCGGCGCCGGCGAGGCGGGCCGCGTCTCCCCCTTCCGCCTGCTTCCCGCGCTCCAGGAGCGCTTCGGCCCCGGGACCATCTTCACCGCCGACAGCGGCAACGGGACCTTCCTCGCCGTCGAGACGCTGCGGCTCGACGAGCCGGGGAAGCTGCTGGCGCCCGTGGACTACTCGTGCATGGGCTACGCGGTGCCTGCCGCCATCGGCGCCGCGCTGGCACGGCCCGAATGCCCGGTCGTCGCGCTCGCGGGCGACGGCGCGTTCCTGATGACCGGCCTCGAGCTCCTGACCGCGGCGCAGCGCGGCGTCCCGGTCGCGGTGTTCGTGCTGAACGACGGCGAGCTGGCGCAGATCGCGCAGTTCCAGGACGTCGCCCTCGGCCGGAAGACGGCGAGCGTGCTGCCCGACCTCGACCTCGAGGCGCTGGCGCGCGCGGTGGGCGTGGAGTTCGTCCGGCTCTCGCACGACGCGGAGATCCCCGCGGCGCTCACGCGCGTGGCGGCGACCCTGGCCGCGGGCCGGCCGGTCCTGGTGGACACGGCGATCGACTACTCGACCAGGACGTATTTCACGCGCGGCGTGGTGAAGACGACCTTCCTGCGGCTGCCGTGGAAGGATCGTTTGAGGTTCGTGGCGAGGGCGGTGGGGAGGAAGCTGGGGGTGTAGGAAGACGAGGGTGTAAGGGTGTAGGGTGTAGGGTCCGCCCACACCCTACACCCTCACACCCTACACCCTGCCTTCATCTAGAACCACACCCGCATCCCGAACACCGGCCCGCGGAACGGTGCGCCGACCCCCACCCGGGTCCATCGGTATCCCGCCAGCAGCTCCGCCCGGCCGATCAGCATCGAGCCCGTGCCCATCACGTCTGCGAAGCCCGTGCTGAACAGGGGCCCGCCCTTCCACGTCAGCGCCGCGAATCGCCCGCTCCCCCCCAGGCCGAACGGACGCCCGGGGAAGAGCTGGAAGCCGACGTCGATCCCCGGCCCACCTGCCGTCCGGGGCTGGTCGGTCAGCACCCCCTGCACGGCCAGGCCGACCTTGAAGTAGCCGATGTCGCCGATCGGGCCGATGCCCGAGAGCGCCAGGTGGCCGAGATGCAGGTAGTCGGTGTGGTCGCTCAGCGGCTCGCGATAGAAGTCGTACTCGGCGGTGAGCAACGACTGGCGGTCCCCGGCCTCGAAAACCAGCTGGAGGGAGCGGAGCGTGGACTCGTCGTCGCTGAACCACGCCCCGGAGACGTTCGCGAAGCTCCGCCCTTCGGTGACGCGCCGCAGCACGAAGCTGGTCGGCGCCTGGCGGTCGGCGTAGGGATACGCCAGGTATCCCTGGCCCGGCGGCTCGGGTGCCGGCACCCCGCTGTCGACCGGCGCATCCCGGTGGTGCGACCCGTGGAACAGGCCCCGGAGAAGGAAGAAGAAGAACCCGCCGCCGTCGTCGTCGTCGTGATGGTCGTCGTGCCCCTTGGTCGCGTTGTCGGCCGAGTGCTCGACGTCGCCGATCTTCCCCTTGTCCTGCGCCCGCAGCCCGGCGGACGGCGCCAGCGTCATCAGCGCCGCGAACCCCAGGGGGGCGAGTCGGGATAGGACCATCCGCAGCGTTGTCATGCCCGCCAGAAGGGCACGCGCCGTGCCGCTCCGGTCCCGATGCGTCAAGCGAGCGTCAACCCGCGCAGGCACAACACATTTCTTCGCGGCGGGCGCGGTTCGCGACGACACGCCTGTCCCGCTTCCCGGACACCGCGCGTGCCGGGGCGACACGCTTTCGCGTCATGGCACGCTTGACAGCGGGAAGCGCGGCCGCGAACCTACGCGCCCCCTCCACCCGGAGTCCCGGATGGCCGCAGCGCGTCCGGCCGCGCCGCTCGATCACGGCGCGTCCCTGCTCACGGCGCTCGCCACGTCGGAGCGCATCACCCAGTATCTGCTCGAGCACCTGGACGCGGCCGCGTGGCGCGCCGAGCCTCCGGGCGGCGAGGGCCGCACGATCGCGGCGGTCGTCGCCCACGTCCACAACGTGCGGCTCATGTGGCTCAAGGCGGCCGCGACGGGCGGCCGGATCCCGCCGCAGCTCGACCGCGCGAAGGCGTCGATCGCGCAGGCGCGGAAGGCGCTGGCGGCGAGCCACGCGTCCGTCGCGAAGCTCGTCGAGGCCACGCTCGAGGGCAGCGGCAAGGTGAAGAACTTCCCGCCCGACGTGGTCGCGTTCGTGGCCTACCTCATCGCCCACGAGGCGCACCACCGCGGCCAGGTCTGCATGCTCAGCCGGCAGGTCGGCCACCGGCTCCCGAACGAGGTCACGTTCGGGATGTGGGAGTGGAACAAGAGACGACAAGAGGCTGGGGTGTGAGGGTGTAGGGTGTAAGGGTGTAGGGTCGCGGCCTGCTACACCCTATCACCCTACACCCTTACACCCGCTTCTCCTACTTCAATCTCTCCAGCCTCTGCCTGATCCTGGGGTTGTTCGGGTTCTCCGAGACGAGCTTCTCCAACACCGCCCGCGCCGAGTCCTTCATGCCCGCCGCGGCGAAGACGTCGGCCCGGGTGAAGGCCACGCGCATCTTCAGCTGCGGCTGCGAGTCGGGGACCGCGATCCGGTCGAGCGCCGCGAGCGCGGCGTGCGGGTCCTTGCGGTCCGTCATCAGCGATTGCGCGGCGACCAGCGCCACCTCGACGTCGCCCGGGTTCCGCCGCGCCAGCTCCGCGATCAGCGAGTCGGCGTCGGCCGCGCGATGCTCGCTGCGGGCGAGCATCGCCTCCTCGAACAGGCCCGACGTCAGCAGGTGGTGCACGTCGGCCGTGTCGCCCGTCCTGAGGCCCGGCCCGCCGACGGAGGAGTAGACGAGGTCCCCGCCGCGGTCGGCGGCCTTGTACACCGCCCCCACGGCGGCGACGCACGTCACCGCCGAGGCGATTTCCGCCCAGCGCCGCGCGCGGTCGCGCCGGACGAGGGCCAGGCCGACCAGCTCGAGCGCCCCCACCACCAGCAGCGCGTCGCGGGCCCACTCCCCGGCGCCCTCGTGCGCACGCACCGCCGCGGCCACCGTCGGGATGCGCTCGACGCGCTCGTGCGCCTGGTCGCCGGACTCGGCGGCCGCGACGGCTGCGCCGGCGCTCAGCAGGAGCAGGGTGGCCGCCGCCGGCCGCGTGAAGGCCAGCCGGCCGGAGAGCGAGATCCACCGGAGCACCGCGCCGACGATGGACAGCGCGACGACGAAGTGGACGATCTGCGGATGGAAGGCCGCGATGTGGGGCATGCGATCGTTTCCGTTCGGGAAGGGAGGTATGATCGCCGGGCGGCCGCCGCCGGGCAACCTTGACACCCGTGGCCGCGGACGGCGAAGCTTGCCCATGCCCATGAACGCGGAATGGCACCGGGAGCACCCGATGCCCACCCGGGCGTCGCTGGCCCAGCGGGTGGCGTGGCACCGTTCGCACGCGCAGCACTGCGACTGCCGCCCCATCCCGCCCGATATCCTGATCGAGATCGACCGGCTGGAGCGCTCCAAGGAGAAACGGACGTACCGGCCCAAGTAGGCCCCTGAAACCGGGGGAGGCGCCCGCCGTCGTGAATGGTGTGACCACGGTGGACGAACGCGTGCGCGCCGCCCTCGCCGGCCGGTACGCCATCCGGCGGGTGCTCGGCTGCGGCGGCGCCGCGACGGTGTACCTCGCCGACGACCTGAAGCACGGCCGCCCGGTGGCGCTCAAGGTGCTGCGCCCCGAGGTGGCCGCCTCGCTGGGCGCCGAGCGGTTCGTCGAGGAGATCGGCGTCGCCGCGCGCCTCAATCACCCGCACATCCTCTCGCTCCACGATTCCGGCGAAGCGGACGGCCTGCTCTACTACGTGATGCCCTTCGTCGAGGGCGAGTCGCTGCGCGACCGCATCGCGCGCCGGCGGCAGATGCCGCCGGACGAGGCCGTCGCCATCGCGGGCGACGTCGCCGAGGCGCTCGACTACGCGCACCGGCACGGCGTGATCCACCGCGACGTCAAGCCCGAGAACATCCTGTTCCAGGACGCCCACGCCGCGATCGGCGACTTCGGCGTGGCGCGCGGCGTCACGGCGTCGACCCGCGCGCGGCTGACCGAATCGGGCCTGCTGATCGGCACGCCGGAGTACATGAGCCCCGAGGCGTGCGCCGGCGAGGCCGACCTGGACGGCCGGAGCGACGAGTACGGACTGGCCTGCGTGCTGTACGAGATGCTGGCCGGCTGCCCGCCGTTCCGGGCCGCGACGCCCCAGGGCGTGATCGCGCGCCACCTCGCCGACGCGGTGCCGCCCCTCGGGACCGTGCGCCCCGACGTCCCCGCCCACGTGGTGCGTGCCGTGATGCGCGCGCTCGCCAAGGCGCCCGCCGACCGCTTCCCCACCCTCCAGGCGTTCGCCGAGGCCTTGCGCACCGGCGCGCCGGACCAGGAGGTGGCGCAGGCGCGGTCGGTGGCCGTGCTGCCGTTCACCAACTCGAGCGGCCTGCCGGAGGACGACGTCCTGTGCGACGGCATCACCGAGGAGATCATCAACGCGCTGTCGCGCCTGGAGCGCCTGCGGGTCGCGTCGCGCACCTCGGTGTTCGTCTTCAAGGAGAAGCGCGAGGACGTGCGCACCATCGGCGCGCAGCTCCGCGTGGGCGCGGTGCTCGAGGGCGGCCTGCGCCGCTCCGGCAACCGG
>DASPSV010000227.1:0-15673 GCA_035623755.1 Gemmatimonadales bacterium | reverse complement strand
TCTTCTCGAGGTCGGGGGCGAGGGCGGTCTGGCCGAGGTCGGCGACCTCCTCCTGGAGCATCTCGCTGTAGCCGATGATGGCGTTGAGCGGGGTGCGGAGCTCGTGGCTCATGCTGGCGAGGAACTGGCTCTTGGCGGTGCTGGCGGCCTCGGCCTGGCGCCGCGCGGCCAGCAGCTCGGTGATGTCGTGGTAGAGGGCCATGAGGCCGACCCGCTTGCCGTTCACCAGCACGGGCACGCCGAGCACCTCGACGTCCACCAGGCGCTCGTCCTTGCGGCGCCGCTGGCTGATCACCTTCACCGCCTTGCGGTCCAGCGCCTGCTCGGTGTACCCGATCGCCTCCGAGCGCGTGGCCTCGGTGGTGATGAGGTCGTCGAGGTTGCGGCCGACCACCTCGGCCTGCGCGTAGCCGTACAGCTTCTCGAACGCCGGGTTGCACGACACCACGTTGTGCGCGACGTCGAGGGTCACGATCGCCACCGGGTTGTTCTGCACCAGGTCCTCGAAGTACTGCTTCTGGTGCTGGGCGGCGGTGAACAGGCGGGCGTTGTCGATCGCGATGGCGGCCTGCGAGGCGAACAGCTGCAGCAGCCGGAGCTCGGCCGGGCCGAACTTCCGCGCCGGCTCGCGGTCCATGACGGCGATGGCGCCCACCAGCCGGCCGCCCACCAGGAGCGGCACCACCAGCACCGCGTGGAACGCGACCTGCGCGTACTGCGGCGACTGCCCGGACCACACCTTGTAGTCGGCGATGTTGAGCGGCTCGAGGGTCCGCGCCACGTAGCCCATCGCGCCCTCGCCGATCCGCATCCGCGTGCCGGTGGTGTCCCGCCGGCCGACGTTGTGGCTGGCGACGATCTCCAGCTCGCCGGCGGCGGCGTCGTAGATCGCGAGCTCGCCGTGGCTCACGCCCAGCAGGGCCACCGCGCGCTCGAGCACCGCCTGGAGCAGCGTGCCCAGCTCCAGCTGCGCCGACAGGTCGGCGATGGTGGCGCGCAGCGCCTCCTGCTCGTCGGCGCGCTGGCGCACGGCCGCGAGCAGCCGCGCGCGGCCGATCGCGATGCCCGCCTGGTTCGCCGCCGCGGTGAGGATCTCGAGGTCGTCGGGCGCGAAGGCGCGGGCGCGGTCGCTCTCGACCACCAGCACGCCCACCAGCTGCCGGTTGATCAGCAGCGGCACGTCCACCTCGGAGCCGGTGTTGCGCGTGGGCAGGTAGCGCGTGTCGTGCGTGACTTCGGCGGTGTAGTGCACCTTCCCGTCCAGCAGCGGTCGCTCGCTCAGCCCCTGGCCCGGCCGCACCCGCAGGTCGGGCGGCAGCGACGCTGCCCCGGAGGTCGCGACCAGCACCCGGTCGCCGGTGGGCTCGTCCACCAGCAGCAGCGCCACGAAGTCGTAGCCGAGGGCCTCGTCGTGCAGGCCGTCGGCCACGGCGCGGCAGATCTCGACCTCGGTCTCGGCGGCGGTGATGGCCGTGCTGAGCCGCAGCAGCGCCGCCTGGCGCCGGCCCTGCCCGGCGGCGGCGGTGCGGCGGGCGGGGGCCTTGCGGGCGGTCTTGGCGGCCCGGCGGCCGCGCCGCTTCATCCGGCCCTGCCCCGCGCGTCCACCAGGCCGCGCACCTCGCGCACCAGCGCGTCCGGGCTCTTGTAGCGGTCGAGCACGGCGATGAGCCGGTCGCGGTCGATCGGCTTGGTGAGGTACTCCGCGGCGCCGAGCGCGAAGCCGAGGTGCTCCTCGTCCACGATGGTCGCCAGGATCACCGGGATCGCCGCCAGCTCGGGGTCCTCCTTGAGCGCGCCCAGCACCGCCCAGCCGTCCATGCCCGGCATCAGCACGTCGAGGGTGATCACCGCGGGCTTGAGCTCGCGCGCCAGCCGGATGCCGCTCGCGCCGTCGGGAGCCTCGACGATGCGGAACCCCTCCTTGCCCAGGAAGCGCCGCATCAGCGCCCGCGCCTCGGGATCGTCGTCGATCACGAGCAGCGTGCCGGAGGGCGCCGGCTCCGCCGTGCCGGCCTCGGGCGCCGCGGCGGCGCCGGCCGGCGCCTCGCGCCGCGTCTCGCCGGGGCTCGCGGGCAGGCGGACCGTGAAGGTCGAGCCCCGGCCCGCCGTGCTCGCGACGTTGACGTCGCCGCCCATCATGCGGCAGAAGCGGCGCGTGATCGCGAGCCCGAGGCCCGTGCCGCCGTAGTGGCGCGCGGTGGACGCGTCGGCCTGGGTGAACACCTCGAACAGCTTCGCCAGCTGCTCGGCGGTCATCCCGATGCCCGTGTCCGACACCCGGAACACCAGCCAGTCGCCCGACGCGTCGCCCGGCCGCTCGCGCTCGGCCGCCAGGGTGATGGTGCCCTCGCGGGTGAACTTGCAGGCGTTCGACAGCAGGTTGAGGAGCACCTGGCGGGTGCGCGTCAGGTCGCTGTGCATCATCCCGATCGCGTCGGGGCACTCGACCGCGAGCCGGTTGCCGTTCTTCTCGACCAGCGGCGCGACGGTGGTGGCCACCTCGCGGATCACGGTGGCGACGTCGAACGGCTCGAGGTACAGCTCCAGCTTGCCGGCCTCGATCTTGGAGAGGTCGAGGATGTCGTTGATGAGGGCGAGCAGGTGGCGGCCGGCGGTGTGGATCTTCTCGAGGTCGGGGGCGAGGGCGGTCTGGCCGAGGTCGGCGACCTCCTCCTGGAGCATCTCGCTGTAGCCGATGATGGCGTTGAGCGGGGTGCGGAGCTCGTGGCTCATGCTGGCGAGGAACTGGCTCTTGGCGCTGTTGGCCGCCTCGGCCTCGCGCCGTGCCAGCAGCAGCTCGGTGATGTCGTGGTACAGGCCCATCACGCCGACCTGCTCGCCGGCCACGGTCACCGGCACCGCGAGCACCTCCACGTCCACCAGCGTGCCGTCCTTGCGCAGCCGCTGCCGCACGACCTTCACGGCGCGGTGGCCCGCGGCCTGCCGCGTGTAGGCCACCGCCTCGCGGCGCATCTCCTCGGTGGTGATCAGCTGGTCGAGGTTGCGGCCCACGACCTCGGGCTCGGCGTAGCCGAACAGCCGCTCGAAGGCGGGATTGACCGAGACGATGTTCTCGTCGGTGTCGAGCGCGACGATCGCCACCGGGTTGTTCTTGACCAGCTCCTCGAAGTACTGCTTCTGGTGCTGCGCCGCGCTGTACAGCCGCGCGTTCTCGATCGCGATCGCCGCCTGCGGGGCGAACAGGTTCAGCAGCCGCAGGTCGCCCGGGCTGAACGCCTTGCGGGGATCGGCGTGCCACATGCTGAGCGCGCCCACCAGCCGGCCGCGGATCAGCAGCGGCACGACGGCGACGGCGTGCGCCTCCACCTGCGCGTACTGCGCCGAGCGGCCGGCCCAGGTGCGGTAGTCGGGGATCACGAGCGGCTCGAGCGTGCGCGCCACGTGCCCCATCGCGCCCTCGCCCACCTTGAGCCGCGCGCCCGTCGCCACGGTGCCGGTGTTGTAGTTGGCGAGGATCACCAGCTCCTGCTTGGGCTCGTCGAAGATCGCCAGCTCGCCGCCCGAGACGAACAGCAGGGCCGCCGCGCGCTCCAGCACCGCCTGGAACAGCTTCGACAGCTCCAGCTCCGCCGACAGGTCGGTGAGGGTGTCGAGCAGGGCCTGCTGCTCGCCGGCGCGGCGCCGCTCGGCCTCGAGCAGCTGCGCCTGGCGCCGCACCAGCCGGGCGCGCGCGATGGCGATGCCCGCCTGGTTGGCCGCCGCCGTGAGGATCTCGAAGTCGTGCTTCTCGAACGCGTTCGGCTCGGTGCTCTCGACCGCGAGGACGCCGACCGGCTTGCCCTCGATCAGGAGCGGCAGGTCCACCTCCGAGCCGCTGGCCAGCGCGGGCAGGTAGTGGGCGTCGCGCGTGACTTCCGGCGTGTAGTGGAGCTGGCCGTCGAGGAGCGGGCGCTCGCTGATGCCGTGGCCCGGCGGGATCCGCATGCTGGCCGGCACCCCGGCCCAGCCGACGCTCGCGTGGAGCACGCGCTCGCCGGTCGCGGGGTCGAGCATGAACACGCCGAGGAAGTCGTAGCCGAGCGCCTCGTCGTGCAGCCCCTCGACCACCGCCCGGCAGACGTCGTCCTCGTCCTGCGCCGCGGCGATCCCGGCCGACAGGCGCAGCAGCGCCGACTGCCGGCGCGCGGTCGCGCCGGCAATACGGGGACGCCCACGGCTTCGACGTGGCAGCTTGCCCATGCCGTCCGGTCTTCCGTTCAGATGATGAATGGGGAACCGGACGGACAATAGCCGGAACCCGCTGGCCGGGCAACGCCTTACAGATGACCGAGGTTCACCACGCCGCCGGCGTAGACCGCCCGGGGCTGCGGACCGGCCAGTGGGACGATGAGTCCGGCGTCGAACGCGAGCCAGGCGCGCGCCAGCAGCGTCGGACCGGCCAGGAACGCGACGATGGGTGCGGCGCCGGCGGGCCCGGAGGTGCCGGGATAGCCGTACACCTCCGCGACCCAGCCGACCCGCCCCGTCACCGGACCGCCGAACGACGCCGTCCACAGGCTCGCGTTCAACGGCGCCAGGGCGCCCGGCCCGCTGCGACGCGTGTAGCCCAGGTTGAGGTCCACCGACACCGGGCCGAGGTCGTGACTCGAGATCAGCAGCAGCGCCACGTCGGTCGTGCCGCTGCCGAGCCCCGAGGCCGTGGGCGCCGAGGGCAGCTTGAGGCTCGCCTGCAGCGAGAGGTCGCCGAGCGCGGGCGCGTGCTCCAGCAGCCGCAGCTTGAGGCCGACCGCCAGGTCGCCGAGCCCGGTCGTGGCGCCGCCCGGCGGGTGCACCACGGCGCCGTCCAGGTCAAGCTGCAGGCCACGCGCGAGCCCGACCTTGACCACCACCGGCGCGCTCGTCCCGGGCACGCCGCCCGCGTAGCGGTCCAGCTCGACCCCGGCCTCGACCTCGACCCATCCGGGCGCCACGGTGTAGGCGTGGGTCGCCACCGTCGGCCGCTCCGGCTGCACGGCGTGGGGGTCGCGGGGCGGCTCCTGGGCGGCCAGCGCGGCGGCGGCGAGCAGCCGCGTCGCCACCCAGGCGGCGAGGAGCGGGCGCCTGGCACCCACGGGCGTCAGTACCGCGCGTTGAGCCGGAGCCCCAGCACCGTCGCCGGCCCGCGGTCGCGGTTGTAGCCGGGATTCCAGATCTGCTGCAGGTCGGGGCCCAGCTGCACGAACGGCCCGAGCTGGAGCCGGTAGTACGCCTCGACGATGCGCTCGTGTCCGTAATTCAGCCGGCCGTCGCCGAGCAGGAAGCCGTGGCCGCCGAGCTCGAGATACTCGCGGTGCAGCGGCGAGAGCCCGTGGTCCACGAACGCCACCGCCACCACGTCGGCCGCGCGCCGCCAATGCACACCGGCGACCTGCACGCCGGCGCTCACGTGGCGGTCCACCTCGGTGAACGCGAAGCTCTCGTTCCGGCCGTCCGACCAGCCGAGCCGCGCGAAAGCGCCGGTCGCTCCCGCGTCCGCGAGCGGCTGCTCGAGGTTCAGCCCGAAGCCGACCTTGGTCCGGCCCGGCCGGTCGTCGGCCACGATGTTCGGCGGCTGGCCCGTGCCCTGCGCGAGCGCGATCGCCTCGGCGTAGCTCCCCATCCGCGCGTGGTTGAGGTAGCCGAGGACGCGCACCACCGTGCCCCCGGCCGGCTGCAGCGTCAGCTCGACCGCGTCGCCGCGGGCGCGGGCCAGGTCGCCGTCGAGGACGTTCCCGTTGGCAAAGGTCGGCATCTGGAACGACGCCGCGCGCAGCGCCCAGCGCGGCTCGATCCACGCCACGGCCACGCCGTAGGAGTAGCCGCGCGTGTCCGCCGGGTAGTCCCAGGCGGTGTTCTGGAACAGGCCCCAGTTCTCGAACTGGGTCCGGGTGCTGTTGGCGTAGCGGTTGACGTCGATGAGGTCGGTCACGGCGAGCCGGCCGGCCGTGACCTCGAGGCGCCGGGATTGGACCACGGCGGCCACCTGGTCCTGCGCCCGGCCCAGCGTGTCGCGCCCGCCGCCGCCGAGCGACACGGTCCAGCGCACGAAGGCGCGCGCCACGTACGGCCCCTTCCCGAGGTCCACCGTGCCCTGGCGGACCACGTCGCCGTTGGTTACGCCCGCCAGGCCGCTGGCGCTGCCGACCCCGTTGCCGCGGATCATCTCGGCGTCGAGGTAGACCTGGAAGCCGGCGGGCAGGGCGGCGCCGAGGTAGACGCCGAACGCCTGCGTCATCTCGTCGTCGCCCCACCACCTGAGGCTGAGCGGCCCCGCGTACGGGCTGTGCAGGGGCTGGAGCTGCTGGCCGATGAGGTTGATCTGCGCGCCGAGCAGCCACGACGCAGGCCACCCCGGGCCGGCCGCGTCCTGGGCCGCGAGCGTGGCGGGCGGGGCCGCGAGGAGGCCCGCCAGGCCGAGGGCCGCGAGTCGGAGCGTGCGCATCGGACGGGGTACATAACCGCCGCGGATGATTTTTGCAAGCGCAATCTTGTGTTTTTGTCGTGACTAAATTAGCTATCCCGCCATGGCGGAGCCGGCGGTACGGGACGGGGGGCGGCGGCGGGCGGACCGGGAGCCCGGGTGGCGGCGCGCCCGGCTGGCCCCGAGCCTCGCGGAGGTCTACCGCTCGATCCCGGTCGCCGGTCGCGGCTGGTTCCGCAAGGCGCTGGCGTTCGCGGGGCCGGGCTACCTGGTGGCCGTGGGCTACATGGATCCGGGCAACTGGGCCACCAGCCTCGCGGGCGGCTCGGCCTTCGGCTACACGCTGCTCAGCGTGATCATGATCTCCAACCTGCTGGCGATCCTGCTGCAGGCGCTGGCGGCGAAGCTCGGGATCGCGACCGGCCGCGACCTGGCCCAGGCGGTGCGCGACCACTACGGCCGCCCGGTGGTCCTGTTCCACTGGGTGATCTGCGAGCTGGCGATCGCGGCCTGCGACCTGGCGGAGGTCATCGGGTCGGCCATCGCGCTGCAGCTCCTGTTCGGCGTCCCGCTCGCCCTCGGCGTGCTGCTCACCGGCCTCGACGTGCTGATCGTGCTGCTGCTCCAGCACCGCGGCTTCCGGCTGCTCGAGGCGCTGGTGGTCGCGCTGATCGTTACCATCGCCGTGAGCTTCCTGTTCGAGCTGCTGCTGTCGCGGCCCGACGTGGGCGCGACGCTGCGCGGCTTCGTCCCCTCGGCCGCGATCGTGCGCAACCGCGACATGCTGTACATCGCCATCGGCATCCTCGGCGCGACGGTGATGCCGCACAACCTCTACCTCCACTCCTCGATCGTGCAGACCCGCAAGTACGAGGAGACGGCCGCCGGGAAGCGGGAGGCCATCCGGTTCGCGATCTTCGACTCGACCTTCGCGCTGATGATGGCGCTGTTCATCAACGGTGCGATCCTGGTGGTGGCGGCGGCGGTGTTCTACCGCACCGGCCACCACGAGGTCGCCGAGATCCAGCAGGCCTACCGGCTGCTGACGCCGCTCCTGGGGGCGGGTGGGGCGAGCACGGTGTTCGCGCTGGCGCTGCTCGCCTCCGGCCAGAACTCGACCCTCACCGGCACGCTGGCGGGCCAGATCACCATGGAGGGCTTCCTCGACCTCCGGCTCCGGCCGTGGCTCCGGCGGCTGATCACCCGCGCGCTCGCCATCACGCCGGCGATCGTGGTGGTGGCGCTGTACGGGCAGCGCGGCACCGCCAAGCTGATCATCCTCAGCCAGGTGATCCTGAGCATGCAGCTGTCCTTCGCGGTCTTCCCGCTGGTGAAGTTCACGTCCGAGCGCGCCAAGATGGGGGAGTTCGTGAACGGCCCGTGGCTGCGGCGGCTCGCCTGGGCCGTTGCGTACCTGATCGCCGGGCTCAATGTTTGGCTGCTGGTGCAGGTGTTCCGTGGCTGAGCACACCGTCCCGCGGGGGAAGGGCGTGTACACCCGGATCCTCGTGACCCTCGAGCACTCCAAGTCGGACGCGGCCATCCTCGCGCACGTGCGGCGCCTCGCGCGGGCCTGCGGCGCGTCGGTGGTGCTGATCCACGTCGCCGACGGGTGGGCGGCCCGCAACGTCAACGCGCTCACGCTGCGCGAGTCCGAGGAGATCCGCGGCGACCGCGAGTACATCGAGCGGTGCCGCGCGGAGCTGGAGGCGGACGGCCTCGCCGCCGAGGCGCTGCTCGCCTCCGGCAATCCGTCCGAGGAGATCGTGGCCGCGGCCGAGCGCGAGCACGTCGACCTCATCGCCATGGCCACCCACGGCCACCGCTTCCTCAACGACCTGGTGCGCGGCAGCGTGGCGAACGAGGTCCGGCACCACACCCTGGTGCCGGTCCTGCTGGTGCGCGCGGGCGCGGAGCCCGCGCCGTGAAGGCCGTGGCGGTCGCCCGGCCGCCGGCGCGCTCGCTCACCGCGCCCGTCGAGGACACCCTCAAGGCCGTCTACGAGCTGGAGCGGGTCGGCGAGCCGGCGGCCACGACCGCGCTGGCCGCGCTGCTCGGCGTGGCCCCCGCCTCGGTGACCGGGATGGTGCGGCGCTTGGCGCGGCAGGGTCTCCTCACCCACGAGCGCTACCGCGGCGTGCGGCTCACCGCGTCGGGCCGGCGCGCGGCCCTGCGCACCATCCGGCGCCACCGCGTGATCGAGGCGTACCTGGTGCGGGCGCTGGGCTACGGCTGGGACGAGGTGGACGCGGAGGCCGAGCGGCTCGAGCACGCGGCGTCGGACGGGTTCGTGGACCGGATGGCCGAGGCCATCGGCGAGCCGACGACGGATCCGCACGGCGCGCCGATCCCGAGCCGCGAGGGCGCGGTGGACGAGGCCCGGTACCGGACGCTGGCCGACCTCGAGCCGGGGGAGACGGCCGACGTGATGCGCGTGTCGGACGAGGACGCCTCGCTGCTGCGTTACCTCGACGACCTGACGATCCGGCCCGGCGGGGTCGTGCGCGTCCTGGCGCGCGCCCCGTTCGGCGGCCCCATCACGCTCGAGGTCGGCCGGGCGACCCGCGTCGTGGGCCCGGCCCTGGCCGAGCACGTGCTGGTCCGCCCGCGGCTGGCGCGGCGCGGGAGGAGCGGGACCCGCGTCCGGTGACGCGGATCACTTGCTTGCGACGGGCGTTCCCCCTACGATTCGCCATCCCCCTTCCACCCAAGGCTGTGGAGCATCCATGCACCCCGTGACGCGCCGGATGGGCCCCGTCGTCGTCGCCGTATGCGTGCCGCTGCTGCTCGAGACGTGCAAGAGCAGCGAGGCGCCCAGCGTGCCGACGACCATCGTGCTGACGCCTTCGACGTTCACCTTCGCCACGCTGGGCCGCACCCAGCCGTTCACGGCGGTCGTGAAGGACCAGAACGGCAACCCGCTGGCCACGGCCAAGGTCGTCTGGAGCACGACCAACGGGGCGGTGGTGACGATCGACACGACGGGCGTCGCCACGGCGGTGGCGAACGGGAGTGCGCAGATCAAGGCGACGTCGGGCGCCGCCAGCCAGCCCGCCGCGATCACGGTCGGCCAGGTGGCGGCCCAGATCGTCAAGGACTCGGGCGACGCGCAGACCGGCGCCGTGGGCACCGTGCTCGCCCAGAAGCTGGTCGTCCACGTCGCGGATTCGGCCGCGCACCTGATCGCGGGCGACACGGTGACGTTCGCCGTGACCGCGGGGGCGGGCAGCCTCGGGACCGCGAAGGTCGCGACCGACGCCGGCGGCAAGGCGCGGACCACGTGGACGCTGGGCACCGTCGCGGGGAGCCAGTCGGTCTCCGCGAGCGCCCCCGGCGGCGCCCCGCCGGCCGCCTTCAGCGCCACCGCGAACGCCGGCGGCGCGAAGACCGTCGCCAAGCAGGCGGGCGACGCGCAGACCACGACCACCGGCGCGGCGGTCGCGATCGCGCCCGCGGTCCTCGTGCGGGACTCCTTCAACAACGCGAAGCCCGGGGTGACGGTCACGTTCTCCGTGCCCAACGCCAACGACGGCTCCGTCACGGGCCCGACGCAGGTCACCAACGCGGCCGGCGTCGCGACCGTGGGCAGCTGGGCGCTCGGCATCGTGGGGACCGACAGCCTGCTCGCGACGGTGGGCGGCCTGGCCCCGGTCGTGTTCACCGCGACCTCGCAGTCGGCCGGCACGCCGGCCAACGTGGCGTCGCTGGTCGGGGGCAACGAGCCCGGCCTGGTCGGCTTCGGCGTCAACACCCGGCCGGCGGTGGTGGTCACCAACGCCGCCCACAATCCGGTGCCGGGCGTCGGCGTCACCTTCGCCGTGACGGCGGGCGGCGGCAGCGTCACGGGCGGCACGGCGACCACCAACGCGAACGGCGTGGCGCAGGTCACCAAGTGGACGCTGGGCGCGGCGGCGGGCGTGAACTCGATGACGGCGACAGTCTCGGGGAGCGGCATCGCCGGCAACCCCGTGGCCTTCAACGACACGGCGGTCGTCGGCCAGTTCACCATCCAGCTGCAGTACTTCGGCAACTACACGCCGACCGCGACCGAGCAGGCGGCCTTCGACTCGGCGGTCGCGAAGTGGCAGCGGATCATCTACCGGCACCTCGGCGGGACGGTGACGGTGCTGGACACCACGCAGGCGTGCGGCGCGGGCGAGCCGAAGATCAACACTCCGGTCACGGACGTGCTGATCCTGGCGTCGTTCGACTCGATCGACGGTCCGGGCCAGACGCTGGCCGAGGCCTTCCCGTGCTACCTGCGCCTGTCCAACGCGCAGACGGTGCTGGGCGTCATGAAGTTCGACACGGCCGACGTCGGCGGGCTGATCTCCAGCGGGCAGCTCAACGAGGTGGTGCTCCACGAGATGAACCACGTGCTCGGCTTCGGCACCCTGTGGTCGCTCGCGGGCTCGCCGTTCCCCGATCCCAACTGCCTGCAGCTGCCGTCGAACCCGCCGGGGACGCTGCTCGACACGTACTTCTCCTGCGCCACCGGCACGCACAACGCGCTGGCGGAATTCGACTCCGTCGGCGGCAACTCCTACACGGGGGCGGGCCAGACGGTGGGCGGCAACAAGGTGCCGGTCGAGAACTGCGCCAACTCGCCGTACGTGTCCCCCACGTGCGGCACCGGCACGGTCAACAGCCACTGGCGGGAGACGGTGCTCGGCAACGAGCTGATGACGGGGTTCATCAACGCGGGCACGAACCCGCTCAGCGTGGTGTCGGTCGCCGCCGAGCAGGACCTCGGCTACACCGTGAACTACGACGCGGCGGACCCGTACACGCACACCTTCACGGCCCCTGCGGCCCTGGGGGTTGCGCCGCTATTTTTGGGGAACGACGTCCCCCACGGCCCGCTGTACGCGGTGGACGAGTCGGGCCGCATCAGGGCGGTGCTCCGGCGCTGACGCGCGCCGCTCGCAGCCGGTCGGGGTGCCGCGGCCTTCGCGCCGCGGCACCTCCGCCGACCGGGAAGGGTTGCACGACCGTGTGGGAAGTCCTCTTCGTGGAGAACCGATGCACCGCGTCACGGGTCTGACGCGCGCGGCCGTGGTGGCCGCGGCGACGCCCCTGCTGGTCTGGGCCTGCGGCAAGAGCTCGACGGGCCCGTCCGGCCCTCCTCCGAACGCGAACGTCGTCGCCATCCTCGGCGACCACCAGGCGGGCCTCGTCGGATACGGCGTGAACGTCCGGCCCGCCGTGAAGGTCACGGACAGCACCGGCACGCCGGTCGCGGGAGCGACGGTGACCTTCGCCGTCACGGGCGGCGGCGGGAGCGTCACCGGCGGCACCCAGACCACCAACGCCTCGGGCGTCGCCCAGGTCGGCAAGTGGACGCTCGGCGGCTCGGCGGGCGTCAACTCGCTCGCGGCCACGGCCAGCGGCGCGGGCATCAGCACCGCCCCCACGACGTTCCACGACACCGCGGTGACCGGCGGCTACACGATCCAGATCACCTACTACGGGCCGACGCCCAAGGCGGCGATCCAGTCGGCCATGACCGCCGCCGTCGCGAAGTGGCAGTCGGTCGTCTACCGGGCGGTGAGCGCGGTCTCGATCACGTCCGCCCAGGCGCCCGCGGGTACCTGCGGGCCCGGCACGCCCGCCATCAACCAGACCGTCACCAACCTGCTCATCCTCGCGACCTTCGACTCGATCGACGGCCCCGGGAAGATCCTCGGCCAGGCGGGCCCCTGCTTCGTCCGCACCACGGGCGCCAACGCCGGCACGACCATCGTCGGCGTGATGGAGTTCGACACCGCCGACGTCGCCAACCTGATCACGAGCGGCCAGCTCAACACGGTCATGCTCCACGAGATGGGGCACGTCATCGGGTTCGGGGTCCTGTGGGGCCCGCCGCAGCCCGCGCTCGGCGTCACCGCCAACTGCATCCAGGACTCCTCGAGCGCGACCAGCGTGCAGGACACGTACTTCAGCTGCGCCAAGGCGCGGGCCGCGTTCGATTCGATCGGCGGGACGTCCTACACCGGGCAGAGCCTCATCCCGCCGGGGGGGAACAAGGTGCCGGTGGAGAACTGCGGGACCTCCTCGCCCGCGGGGTGCGGCGTGGGCACCCGGAACTCGCACTGGCGCAAGCCCGTGTTCGGGAACGAGCTGATGACGGGGTACGTGAGCAACGGCGCGAACCCGATGAGCGTGGTGACGATCGCCGCGCAGGAGGACCTCGGCTACACGGTGAACTACGACGCGGCCGATCCGTACGTGCACACGTTCACGGCGCCTCCGGCGGGCGGCGCGGCGCCGCTCGCGCTGGGCGACGACGTGCGTCACGGGCCGATCTACCTGGTGGACGCCGCGGGACGCGTGAGGGCCGTGGTCCGGCGGTGAGCCGGCTCGCCGGGCGGTGGCCCGGCGGAGATGCGAAACCGGGGAGAAGGAACCGGGGCGCCGCGGCCGTTCGCCGCGGCGCCTCGTCGTTGCGGGTCAGTGCACCCGGATCACCGCGAACTGGGGCACCAGCGACGCCGGGAGCGCCGCGGCCCCGGGGTTCACGTGCAGCGTGTCCGGGCCGCCGCCGGGTCCCTGGTGCACCAGCAGGTACAGGCCGGAGCCCGCGTGGAGCGAGCCGGTGAGGTCGAGGGAGCCGGCGCTGACGCTGGCGGGCACCAGGGGGAAGGGCAGTGGGAAGGCCATCGGGTCCTGGAGGTACAGCTCGGCGTACACCGCGCGCCAGCTCCAGGAGGTGTACACCAGCTCGCCGGGAGGGCTGAAGTTCGGCAGGTCCGAGACCCAGGTCGCGAGCGCCCAGCGCGCCACGACGGTCGAGAACGGCAGCCCGGCGGCCTGGGTCACGTTCCCCGTGCCCGTGAGCGCGGTCTCGACCAGCGTGCGGCTGATGCCGGGCCCCAGCTGGTCCACCAGGTAGCGCACGAACAGCCAGCCCGCGCCCACGTCGCCGAAGCTCTGGTCGGTGGTGGTGAGCAGGCTGTGGCTCTGGGGCGCGAGCAGGTACTGGCCGGCGTCGTACAGGTCCTCGAACACGTCGTTGATCCAGGAGGCGGTGTCCGCCGGCAGGTAGCTGTCGGCGGTCAGCTCCTCGGCGTACTTCGCCAGCCCCTCGTCGAGCCAGTCGTCCTCGGCGTCCCCGCCACGCACCAGCACGTGCTGCACGAAGTTGACCATGTGCTCGAACTCGTGGGCGAACGTCGTCGGCAGGATCGCGTCCACCTCGGCCGTGCTGTGGCTGCAGCTCAGCGCGCCCGCCGGGTCCGGCACGATCCCGTAGAACACCTCGCCGTGGTTGTGCTGCGCCGCCGTGGCCGGATCGAGGTCGGCGGAGTCGAAGAAGCCGGTCACGTACCCGCCGGTGTCGCACTGGGCCGAGGTCACGATCCGGTTGACGACGTTGGTCAGCAGCACGATCACGATGCCGTTGCTGTCGACGTCGGATTCCCGGCCGAACGCCAGCGTGTCGAGCGGATAGATGCGGCCGTCGAACACCGCCTCCAGCGAGTCGATGTCCGTGGCGGTGAATCCGTTCGCCGGGGCGAGCGTGTCCTCGTACAGCGCCACGTGCTGGCCGACGGCGAGCGCCCGCCCGGTGACGGGCTGGTAGTTCGAGCAGTCGAGGTTCGCGCACACCGTGAAGGCGCGCAGGCTGCCGGCCACGGGCGGGACGATGGCGGCGGCCGCGCGTCCGCTGCCGGCCGGGGCAACGGTCGCCGCCGCGCGCACGCCACGGGCGCGACCGCGCAGCCGCCGCTCGAACGCGGCCTGGATCGACCGGTGCACCCGCCCGGCCGCCGGCGCGGCGGCCGCGAGGACGCGGGCCAGCGGCCCGCCGGCCCGGTCCGCCTCGACGTGGAGCGTGGCCGAGTCGCCGGGCGTGCCGCCGCCGGCCTGCACCACGACCAGGTACTCGGCGGAGTCCGTCGTCGACGCGTTGGTGGGAATGACCGCGCAGCCCGAGTCGGCGGTGATGTCGTAGGCGGTGTAGGCCCCGACGCCGAGGCTCACCGCGGAGGCCGCGACGGTACACAGCGGCAGCGGTCCGTGGCTCGTGAGCGTCTTGTCGGGCGTGTAGCAGCCGGCCGCCAGGGCGGCGGCTGCGGCGGTTGCGAGAACTCGCGCGCGCATCGCGTCTGCTCCTGTTGACGTCTGCGTCCCGGGACCGGGGGCCGACCCGGGTCGACATTCGACGCGGCGGGACGCGAGTTGTTTCAGACCCCGAGCGTGACCTTGAGCTGTACGGTCCGCGGCCGGCCCACGCTGGCACCGCTGAAGAACGTGCCCTTCAGCGCGTACCGGAGGTCGAAGAGGTTGTTGACGAACAGCTGCGGCCGGACCTCCACGCTTCCGAGCAGGAAGGTGTAGCCCGCGCTCGCGTTCACGATGAAGCTCGGCTTCACCTTGAAGGCGCCGTTGAAGTCGAACAGCCCCGTGTTGAGCGGCCCCGTCGCCGCGATCGTCGAGTCATAGAAAGGCCGCCCGGGCGTGTTCGGGGTAACGCCGTTGGTCAGGCCGCTGCCGTAGATCCCCGTCGCGCTCAGGAGCCAGCCCCGCGACCCGAAGGTCAGGCCGGCCGTCGCCGACAGGCGCTGGTCGTGGTCCAGGTCGAAGGGCTGGGACGGGGGCGCGGTGGTGAAGAAGCCGCCCGAGACGCCGCCGAAGCCGTAGGCGTGGCACAGCGCCAGGTTGAGGAAGCCGCTGAGCGGGCCCGGCGGCCGCACCTCGAGGACCGTTTCGATGCCCGTGACCCGCACCTGCGCGATGTTCACGTCGGTGGTGATGGCGGTGCCCGGCACCTGGGTGTCGTCCGTGCCGGGCGTGCTCTTCTTGCGGTAGGCGGAGAGCTTCAGGACGATCCCGGCGGGAAAGCGGTGCGTGACCCCGAGCTCGTAGAAGTCGTCCCGCTCGGGGAGGGTCGGCGCGCTCACGACGCCGCCCTGCGACGCGCTGGTGATGGCCCGCAGGTCCTCGATGTTCGTCGGGATGAACTGCCGCCCGTAGTACACCCACAGCGTGGTGCCCGGGTCCGGGAAGAAGCTCAGCCGCACCCGCGGGCTCACCTGGTCGGCCGTCGCGTGGGCCGTGGCGGAGGTCGGGTAGTCGTGGCTGTCGTAACGGACGCCCGCCTTGAGCTGCCACTGGTCGCTCGGCGCCAGCTGCGTCTCGGCGTACACCCCGATGTCGTGCCCGTCCAGGGGCGAGTCGGAGGTCGGCCCGTTCGGGCTGGTCGCGGTGAAGGCGTGGAAGTTCTCGTGCCCCCGGGTCAGCGTGGACAGCGTCCCGATCTTGAACAGCAGC
>DASPSV010000225.1:0-7576 GCA_035623755.1 Gemmatimonadales bacterium | reverse complement strand
AGGATGCGGGGGGTGGCGGTCATCAATCTAGAAATATGGGGTTTGGGGGTTGGGGGTTAGGGGTTGGGGAAGGCCGAGCGGCATGTCGGCGCCAAGCGGCTGGGTGTAGGGTGTAGGGTGTGGCGGGTGTGACAGGCATGTCTACACCCTACACCCTACCCCCTACACCCTGTCTTTCAGGCGCCTCACCAGCTTCAGCCCCGACCAGACCTCGTCCACCGCGCAGACCTTCACGTCCACCAGGCCGCCGGCGAGGGCCACCTCCCGCACCACGTTCTCCGTCAGGTCGGTCGCGACGCCCGACGCCTTCTTGGGCCAGGACACCCACAGCATGCCGGCGGGCGCGAGCGCCTTCGCGAGGGACGCGAACCTGCGCTCGAGATCGGCGCGCCTGGTGACGAACAGGTGGATGACATCGAGGCCGGTCTTCAGCGCCTTCGGGCGCACGACACCGGTCGGCAAGGGTCCGAGCGTCTTCGCGTAGCCTCTCGGCGCTTCGAGGATCAGCACCGACGCGCCCGGCTTGATGCCGAGCTTGGCAACGAGCGGCGTGCCGGAGTAGCCGGCCGTTACTCCGCCCTCAACGCCACCATCGGATCGATCCGGGCCGCGCGCCGCGCCGGCAGCCACGCCGCCAGCGCCGCCACCGTCACCAGCACGAGCGCGGTCGTCCCCAGCACCAGCGGGTCGCCCGGCGCCACCCCGTACAGCAGCGCCCGGACTCCGTGGCCCAGCGCCCACGCGGCGCCGGCGCCGAGCACCACCCCCACCGCCGCGGCGCGCAGGC
This sequence comes from Gemmatimonadales bacterium, assembly GCA_035623755.1. Classification (GTDB taxonomy): domain Bacteria; phylum Gemmatimonadota; class Gemmatimonadetes; order Gemmatimonadales; family JACORV01; genus Fen-1245. Next base: position 6,789 of record DASPSV010000225.1, on the reverse strand, counting down.
CCTGTCCCAGCACCATCCGCGCCACCTGGGCCGCCGGGGCGCCGAGCGCCATGCGCACCCCGATCTCCTGGGTGCGGCGGCTGACCGAGTACGAGATGACCGCGAAGACCCCCATCGCGGCGATGACGAGGGCGAGGGCGCCGAACGCGGTGAACGCCGTCGCCCCGAGGCGCCAGGAGCGGAGGTCCGGCGCGATCCGGTCGGCGAGGCTCCGGACCTGTGCGTACGGCAGGCTCCCGGCGGCCTGCATCTCGCGGCGCACCGCGCCCGCGATCTCGTCGGCACCGGTCCGCGAGCGGACGGCCAGGCCGTTGAGGTGCGCCACCATCGTGCTCGCCAGGTGCGCCTGCGCGAACGGCACGTAGTAGTTCCACATCTCGCCCTGGGTCACGCCGTTGCTCGCGACGTCGCCCACCACGCCGACCACCTCGGTGCACGCCTTCGTGGTGTCCGAGCCGAGATAGAGGCACTTGCCGATCGCGCTCTCGCGCGGCCACAGCCCCTTCGCCATGGTCGCGTTGACCATCGCGACCCGCGGGCTGCCGGCGCCGTCCTGGTCCGTGAACTCGCGGCCTCGCACCAGCCGCGTGCCGAGCGTTTCGAAGTAGCCCGGCGTGACGGCGTTGATGTACGGCCCTCCCGTCGCCGGTCGGTGCAGCGAGTCCACGCCCTGGGCCCGCAGCGTGATCGCCCACGCCCAGTGGTAGGGCGACTGCATGGCGGCCGCGCCGGCGACGCCGGGCAGGCGGCGGACGCGGTCCAGCATGCGCAGGTACGTCGCGTCGGCCTCGGTGCCGCTCAAGCCGGCCGCGGTCATGTCCACCCTGGCCTCGAGAACGCGGTTCGGGTCGAAGCCGAGGTCGATGTGCTCGACGTTGCGCAGGCTCCTCACGAACAGGCCGGCACCCACCAGCAGCACCAGGGTGAGCGCGACCTGGACGGCGAGCAGCGCCGCCCGCGTCCGTCCGCCGCGCTGGGTCGCGCCGCGTCCCCCGCTCTTGAGCGACTCGGTGAGATCGGTGCGGCTGGCCTGCAGGGCCGGCACGACGCCGATCAGGAGCGCGGTGACCGCCACGGCGAGCGCCGTGAACGCCACCAGGCGCGGGTCGAGGATCGGCGTGTCGGCGGGGAGATCGGGCACGAGGAAGCCGCGTGCGAGCGCGCCGCTCCACGCCGCCAGCGCGAGCGCGGCGGCGCCGCCCGCCGCCGCGAGCACCAGCGACTCGGCCAGCAGCATGCGGACGAGCCCGCCGCGCCCGGCACCGAGGCCGGCCCGCACCGCCAGCTCGCGCCGCCGCGTCACGCCGCGCGCCAGCAGCAGGTTGGCGACGTTGGCGCAGGCGATGAGCAGCACCGCGAGCGCCACGAAGCCGATCCACGCGGAGACCTTCGCGTCGCTCGACGCCTCGGGGCCGCGCGCCTGCTGGATCGGTCCGGTCAGCGCGGTGGCCGTGCTGTCCGCCTTGTCCACCGAACCACGGCGGTACGCCAGCGTCGCCCGCGCCGCGGCTTCCTCGGCCCGCTGACCGGGCCGGAGCTGCGCGATGGCGTCCATCCACCACCAGCCCCGGCTGGTGAGCGCCTCCGGGCTCGCAATCTCCGCCGCCACGACGCGGATGGGCATGAACATGTCCATCGGGCTCAGGTCGATGCCGCGGAATCCTCGCGCCGCCACGCCGACGACCGTGGCCGGCGCCGCCCCCACCAGGATCTGCCGACCGACGATGCTCGCATCCGCCCCGTAGTGCGCGCGCCAGAACGCGTCGGTGAGCACGACGGTCCGCGCCGCGCCCGGGTCGTCGTCGCCGGCCACGAACAGGCGGCCCGCCTCCGCCCCGACGCCCAGCGTGGCGAAGTAGTCCCACGACACGGCGGCGACGTTCACCGAGACGGCGTCCGCGCCGCGCCCGAGGCTCATGTCCCGGGGCGTGACGGCCGAGACGTGCGCGAACGCGTGGCTGTCCCGGATGTCGGCGAAGGCCGGGTACTGCCCGATGCCCTGCGTGTTGACGCCGAAGAACGGGTCGGTGCGCCGGACGTACAGGCGGACCACGCGGTCGGCGCCGTGGACGCCGGCGGGCGGCCGGAGGAACAGCCGGTCCACGACCCCGAAGACCGCGGCGTTGACGCCGATGCCGAGGCCCAGGGTCGCCACGATCCCGAGGGTGAAGAGCGGCGTGCGCCGCAACGAGCGGGCGGCGTAGCGGAGGTCGTGCATCAGCGTGTCCATGGCCATCATTCGCTCCTCAACGCCTCCATCGGATCCACCCGCGCCGCCCGCAGCGCCGGCGCCGCACTCGCGGAGGCCGCGACCGCGCCGAGGAGCGCGGCCACCAGCGCGAGGATCAGCGGGTCGCCCGCGCGGGAGCCCACCAGGATCGCCTGGAGGCCGCGGCTCAACGCGAGCGAGCCCGCGGCGCCGATCACCACGCCGAGGCCCGTGAGGATCAGCGCCTGCCGCAGCACCAGCCGCACCACGCCGCCGGCGCTCGCGCCGAGGGCGACGCGCACCCCGATCTCCTGGGTGCGCCGCGAGACGCTGTACGCCATCACGCCGTAGAGGCCGATGCACGCCAGCAGGACCGCGATCACGGCGGCGACGGCGAGCGTCTGGGCGGTCGCGCTCTGCGGCGAGAGCGCCATCGCGATGACGCGGCGCATGGGCAGCACGCTCCCGGCCGCGAGCCGGGAGTCGAGCGCGCCGATCTCGCGCTGCACCAGCGGCGTGAGCTGCGCGGGATCGCCCGCCGCGCGCAGCACCAGCGACGTGGCGCGCGCCGGGCGCTGCCGCTCGGGGAGGTACACGGCCAGCCGGGACTCGCCGCCCATCAGCGGGTTGCCGCGCACGTCGCCCACGACGCCCACGACCTCCACCCACTGGTCCGAGGCCACCCGGAACCGGCGGCCCACCGGGTCCGCGCCCGGCCAGAGGAGCTTCGCCCCGGCCTCGCTCACGACCGCGACGGCCGGCGCGGCCGCGTCGTCGGTCGGGAGGAGCGCGCGGCCCCGGAGGAGCGGGATCTGGAGCGCCGCGAGGAAGGCGGGCGACACCAGGCGCAGTCCCAGCCGCGGCACGTCCTCGGGCCGCCGCGGCGTGCTGCCCTCCACCGTGACGCCGCGCCGGTCCTCGCTCCAGGAGAGCGGCAGGATGGTCGTGGCGCCCACCGCGGTGACGCCGGGCAGCGCCGCAAGCCGGTCCTCGAGATTCCGGTAGAAGCGGACGACGTCGCTGTCCCCCGGGTAGTCGGCCCGCGGCAGCGACACGCCCAGCGTGAGCACGCCGTCGGTGCGGAACCCGGGGTCCGTCATCGCCAGCCGGCGCCAGGTGCCGAGCGTCTGGGCCGAGCCGACGAGCAGCATCAGGGCCAGCGCGACCTCGGCTACGACCAGCGCGCTCCGCAGGCGCCCGCCGCCCGACCGCGTCCCGGCGACGTCGCCGCGCGCGCCCTCCTTCAGGGCCCCCTGCACGTCCACCTTCGCGGCCGCGAACGCGGGCACGATCCCGAACAGGATGCCCGAGCCGACCGCCACCACGAGGGTGAGGACCAGGGCGCGCGCGTCGAGGTGCAGCTCGCCGAAGCCCGGGATGTACGCGCGCACCTCGACCGGGACGCTGGCCGCGAGGCCGCTCAGTCCCCAGCCCGCGAACAGCACGCCCAGCGCGCCGCCGGCGAGCGCGATGACGACGCTCTCCGTCAGCTGCTGGCGCACGATCCGCGCGCGCGAGGCGCCGTGGGCGATGCGGATCGCCAGCTCGCGCTGACGCGCCGTGGCCCGCGACAGCAGCAGGTTCGCCACGTCCGCGCAGGCGATCAGCAGCACGAACAGGCTGGCCGCGAGCAGCACGTTCATGAACGGCCGCGGGCCCTGACCGAAGTACCGCACCGCCGGCTCGGCCCGGATCACGATGTCGGCGCTCACCGAGGGATAGGTGGCGGCGAGGCGGGCGCCGAGCTGCGCGGCGGCCGCCTCCGCCGAACGCTCCGAGACGTCCGGCGCGAGCCGCGCCAGGACGAACACGTTGCGGGCGGTCCGGTCGGCCCACGCCGCGGCGTCGAACGCGAGCGGAGCCCACAGCTCCGTGCCCGCGGGGAACGAGAAGTCCTCCGGCAGCACGCCGACGACGGTGTAGCCCTCGCCGTTGATCCGCACCACCCGCCCGACGATCCCGCGGTCGCCGCCGAACCGCCGCTGCCACAGGCCGTAGCCGAGCAGCACCACGTGGCTCCCCGCCGGCTCGTCGTCGGCCGCGGTGAAGTCCCGGCCCAGGAACGGCACGCGGCCGAGGGTGTGCAGCGCGCCGGCCGAGACCCGCGCCCCGCCCACCTGCTCCGGGAGGTCCGTCCCGACGATGTTGGCGCTCCAGTACTGCATGCCCGTCACGCCGCCGAAGACGCCGAGGCCGCGGAGCTCCCGCAGCGCCGCGGCGCTCATCTGGTCGTAGTTGGCGGGGTTGGACGCGCGGCCTTCCCACACGTGCGCCACCCGCGACGCATCCGTCACCTGCGGCAGCGGCCGCAGCGTGAAGGCCTCGGCGGTGCTGTACATGCTCGTCACGGCCCCGACGCCGAGCCCCATGCAGAGGATCGCGAGGGCGGCGAGGCCGGGACTCTTGCGCAGCGTACGAACGGCGTAGCGCAGATCTTGAATCAGCGCATCCACTGAATCACGCTCCGACCCGCTGGGTGTAGGGTGTAGGGTGTGGGGTGTAGGGTGGACGACACCCTCACACCCTTCACCCTCACACCCGCCTTATTTCACGATCCATCCGTCCATCAGGTTCACCACCCGGTTCCCGTACGCCGCGTTGGTCTCCGAGTGCGTGACCTGCACGATCGTCGTGCCCTCGCGGTTCAGCTTCGTGAACAGCTCCATGATCTCGCGGCCCTGCGAGCTGTGCAGGTTGCCGGTCGGCTCGTCGGCGAGGAGCAGCTCCGGCTTGGCGACGATCGCCCGCGCCACCGCCACCAGCTGCTGCTGCCCGCCCGAGAGCTGGCTCGGGAACAGCTTCTTCTTGGCCACGATCTGGAACCGGTCGAGCGCGTCGGCCACGATCGCCTGCCGCTCGCTCTTCCGGACGTTCCGGTACGAGAGCGGCACGTCGAGGTTCTCCTCGACGGTGAGGTCGTCGATCAGGTGGTACTGCTGGAACACGAAGCCGACGTGCTTCTTGTGGAGCTCGTTGCGCTGCTTCACCGACAGCTGGTGCACCGGCTCGCCGAGGAAGTCGTACGCGCCCGTCCACTGCCCGTCGAGCATGCCGAGGATGGCGAGCAGGGTGCTCTTCCCCGCCCCCGACGGCCCCATGATGGTGACGAACTCGCCGGCCGCGACGTCGAAGTCGACGTTGCGCAGGACGTACGTCTTCGTGCCGCCGGTGTCGTAGCTCTTCTCGAGGTTCCGGATCGCGATCATGACAGACCGGGTGTAAGGGTGTAAGGGTGTAGGGTGTGAGGGAGGGGTGGCTACACCCGACACCCTCACACCCCACACCCTGCTTCTATTCCGTTCTCAACGCCTGCATCGGATCGATCCCCGCGGCGCGGCGCGCCGGGAGCCACGCCGCCGCCGCCGCCACGGCGACCAGCACCGCGACGCCGCCGAGGACGCTCAGGGGATCGAGCGGCTTGATGCCGAACAGCAGCGCGGCCACCGCGCGGCCGAGCGCGAAGGCGAGCAGCATGCCGATCGCCGCGCCGATCGCGGTCGCCCGCAGCGCCTGCGCGACCGCGAGGCCCACGACGTCGCGCCGGCCCGCGCCGAGCGCGATGCGGACGCCGATCTCCTGCGTGCGCTGCGCGACCCCGTAGGCCGTCACGCCGTACAGCCCCAGCGACGCGATCACCAGCGCCAGCAGCCCGAACAGGGTCAGCATCGTCGCGCCCAGCTGCCACGAGCGCCACTGCGGCGCGATGCGCTCGGCCAGCGTCTGGACGCGCACGTACGGGAGGTCGGGCTCGGACACCTGGAGCGCGTGCTGCACCTGCGCCGCGGCCTGCGCGGCGGGACCGCGGGTGCGGATCACCAGCCCGTCGAGCGGCATCATGGGGGGCTGCAGCTGCTGCAGGAAGTCCAGGTAGTAGTTCAACGACTGCGCCTGCGTGACCGAGCGGCCCCTGACGTCCGCGACGACGCCGACGACCTGGATGCACGTCGAGTCGCCCAGGAAGAGGCACTGCCCGATCGCATCGCGATCCGGCCAGGCGAACTTGGCGAACGACTCGTCCACGACCGTGACGGGCAGCGAGCCCTTCACGTCGCCGTCGGTGAAGCCGCGGCCGCGGAGGATGCGCGTGCCCACGGTGGCGAAGTAGGTCGGCGTCACCGCCAGCATGAACGGGCCGCCACCCGCGAGGCGCGGCAGGGTGTCGCGCCCCGACACGCGGATGGACATCATGATGACGGACTGGTACGGCATGCCGACCAGCGCGTCCGCACCGGCCACCAGCGGGTTGGCGCGGATCTTGTCGCGCATCCGGAGCAGCCGCGCGCTCTGCGGGTCCACCGGGCCCTCGGGCGACGCGGCGAGCTGGCGCGAGATGGAGACGTTGCCGCCCCGCTGCTGCGCGTTGGCCAGCAGGAGGTGGTCCACGTCGAAGCCGTAGTCGAGCGTCTGCGCGTGCCTGAGGCTGCGCACGAACAGCCCGGCGCCCACGAGCAGTACCAGCGTCAGGGCGACCTGCGTCGCCAGCAGCGCCGAGCGCAGCCGCCCGCGCGTCGGGCTCACGTCGCGGCCGCCGCTCCTCAGCGCGCCCGAAAGGTCGGTGCGGCCGGCCTGCCACGCCGGCG
>DASPSV010000218.1:0-8717 GCA_035623755.1 Gemmatimonadales bacterium | reverse complement strand
TATCGCCGCGCGCCGCGCGCGGGCGCGAATCGCCGTCGGCGCGGACGCGGGCGGTCCGCCCGCCATCACCCGGCCGGTCCCGGTCGGCGCGGGTGCGGGCGCTCGGGCCTCCGCGGCGTCCCCGGGTTCCGGCTCCCGTCTGCGCAGCATCGCCCCCACCAGCCGGCGGGTCTCGGGCGACGGGCCCGTCTCCAGGTCATCGGCGAGCCGGCGCTCGTACTCCCGATACGCTAGCAGCGCGCCGGTCGCGTCTCCCGACCGCTCGAGCAGCGCGAGCAGGGCGCGTACCTCCGCCTCGTCGTCCGGGTGCAGCGCCAGGGCCCGCCGCGCGGCCCTCGCGGCGGCCTCGCCATCGCCGCGCGCCTCGAGCCGCTCGGCGGAGGCCCGCAGCGCGGCGAGCGCGAGGCCGCGCAGCCGGCGGCGCTGCGCGTCGATCCACTGCTCCACCTGGGGTGCGCCGCTCACGAACAGCGCCGGGCAGAACTCGCCCCGGTAGAGGTCGAGCGCCATCTCCACGTCCCCGCGCTCGAGCGCCGCGGCGAACACCACGGCGTCGCACCACAGCCGCTCGCCGTCCACCGCGAGGCTGTGGACGCCCCGGCCCTCGACCGCCCCCGGGCCGAGCGCCTGGCGCAGGTGGTGGAGCGACTGCGACAACGCGTTGCGCGCGCGCGCCTCGTCGGACTCGGGCCAGAACAGCGCCAGCACCGTATCCCGGGAGACCGGCCCCCGGCTGCCTTCGACGGCGAGGTAGGCCAGCAGCGCGAGACGCTTGGGCTGAGCGAGGACGTCCCGCACGGCATGCCCGTGACGGTCGCGCAGGTCCACGGCACCCAGCGTCGTCAGCCGAAGCATCGCTCTCCCAAGGGCTTGAGACCCTTACGTCGCAGATAAGGCCCGGCTAGCGACCCGGCTAAGCGGGCCGCGCTAGGCTGGTCAGAGTTACCGCGCCATACGGCCAGCGACAAGGCCGAGCCACGAACTCTCACGCACGAGCGACGCGTGCGGCTGCCTCGACCACCGGCAGGCGGAACGCAGGGCATGGCGACGGCGGCACACGCGGATCCGTCGCCGGGCGCATCGGACCATCCGCTGTCCGGCGGCTGGTCCGCCACCCGATGGGAGTACGCGAGCCGCGCGGCGCCGGAGCGGATCGTGGATGTCGTCTGCGACCTGCGCGGCTCGGTGACGCTGAGCCTGACGGCGACGGCCTTCATCCTGGCGTTCGACGTCGCGGGTCGTGGCAAGCACAGCGTCGCCGGTGCGTGCGAGGTCGCCGGCGACGAGCTGCGGCTCCGGCCCGACGGTGCGCCCGAACCGGAGCGGGTCGCCTTCCACCAGTCCGGCGACACGCTGTCTCTGCGGTCCGACGGGTCGGGCTGGGACTTCGACGGCACGGGTCAGGAGCAGGCCGCGGCCTTCGTCGCGGTGCTCGTCCGGCTGTGACACCGGGATACCGGTCACCCGCATCTCTCACTCTCTTCTCGAGGAGGAGTCGCATGCTGCGCAGCATTTCTCGTTGGGCCGCCCTGGGCGCGCTGCCGCTCGCCGCCCTGTCGTGCAAGAGCGACAAGGCCACCGGCCCCGGCACCGGCAACAGCTACGCCGGCACCTACTCCGGCATCATCGCCGGTGCCACGACCAGCGGCACGCTGTCGATCACGATTCCTGCGGCGGCGGCCGCGCCGCCCGCGCGCTCCACGATGGGCACCGCGTTCGCCGTGGACGCCATCGTCACGCTCACCGGCTCGCTCAAGATCGCCGGCGGCAGTACCTACCCGATCTCGGGCTCGTTCGACACGTCCACCGGGCTCCTGAGCGGCGTCACCGCCGGGCCGTTCACCATCACCGGAGGCTTCTCCGGCGGGAGGTTCACCGGCGCGTGGACCGGCCCCGGCGCCACGGGCGGAGGCTTCAGCCTGCTGTCCGTGCCGACGGGCGGCGCCTCGGTGGCCCTGTGCGGCGTCTACACCGGGTCGTCGAACGGCGTGTGGAACCTTTCGATCGTCGGCAACGCGATGGTCGGCGAGGCGGCCAGCGCCGGCGGCGCCATCCGGCTCCTCGGCGGCTTCAACGCCGGTACCGGAGCGATGACCGGCATCACCTCGCCCGACGACGGCACCGTCTCGGCCAGCGGGAGCCTCACGACTCCCGCCAACACCGCGAGCGGCTTCTGGTCTGCCGACGGCGGCACCGGCACCTGGTCAGGCAGCGCGTCGGCGTGCAACTGAAGCGTTGACATACGGTTGGACAGGCGGGGGCGCCCGGCACCGGTGCCGCCCCCGCCCGGCCGCCCGGCCCCCCTTGAAACTTTCTACTACAGCTGTAGTATAGTATCTCATGACCCCGCCCCTCGAACTGAGCGAGCTGCAGCTCGCCGTGATGCGCGTGCTGTGGCAGAAGCACAAGGCGGCCGTGGCCGAGGTGCACGAGGCCCTGGAGCCGGAGCGCGGCCTCGCGCTGACCACGGTGGCCACGGTCCTGACCCGGCTGGAGAAGGCCGGCCTGGTGGCCCACCGGGCCGCGGGCCGACACTACCTGTACCGTCCGCTCGTATCAGAGGAAGAGGTCCGCCGCTCCATGGTCTCGGCGCTCGCCGACCGGCTGTTCGAGGGGGACGTCGCGGCCCTCGTCAGCCACCTGGTGACCGCCCGCGAGATCGAGCCCGGCGACCTGGCCCGCGTGAAGCGGCTCATCGAGGACAAGGAACGGAAGGGGGGCCGCTAGGATGACGCTCGCACTCCTGGCCGTCGCGTGGCTGCTGACGTACCTGGTGCACAGCTCGATCCTGCTGGGCGGCGCCTGGGTGCTCGCGGCCACGAAGGCGGTCCGCTCGCCCGCCGTGAAGGACACGTTGTGGAAAGTGGCGCTGGTGGGCGGGCTGCTCACGGCGACGGTGGAGACCGGCTTCAAGCTCGACGGGCCGGGGCGGCGCTTCTGGCTGCCCGGCGGCGCGTCGCCGTCGGAGCAGCTCGTGGCGGCCGCGCCCGCGAGAACGGCGGCGGCCTGGCCGCGCCCGGTCGTCGTCCACGACCCGATGGTCGTGGCGTCGGCGACTACACCCTACACCCTACACCCTACACCCAGCTTGTCCCGGGCCCGGACGGCTGAGGCCTCGTCCCCCAACCCCCAAACTCCAACCCCCAAGCCCCAGGTCCCCTGGCCCCTGGCCCTCCTCGGCGTCTGGGCCATCGGCTCCGCCGCGCTGCTGGTCCGCCTCACGCTCCGCCGCCGCCGCTTCTGCCGCCGCCTGGGCGACCGGCGCGAGCTCGCGGACGGGGCCCTCGTCGAGATGCTCGACGCGCTGCGGGAAGCCGCCGGCCTCCGGCGCCGGGTGCGGCTCGCGATCTCGCCGGAGCTGTCGGGGCCGGTCGCGATGGGCGCCACGGAGATCTGCCTGCCCGAGCGGGTGCTGACGTCGCTCGCGCCGGCGGAGCAGCGCGCGGTGCTGGCGCACGAGCTGGGGCACCTGGTGCGCCGCGACCCGACCTGGCTGGCCGTCGGCGTCGTGCTCGAGAACCTGCTGTTCGTCCAGCCGCTGAACCGCGTGGCGCGCCGCCGCGTGCAGGAGGCAGCGGAGTACCTGTGCGACGACTGGGCCGCGATGCAGACCGGGGGCGGCCTCACCCTCGCCAAGTGCCTGGCCGAGGTGGCCACGTGGCTGCAGGCGTCGCGGCAGGCGGTGCCGGTCTCCGGGATGGCCGAGAACCGCTCGCAGCTGGTGGCGCGCGTGCAGCGGCTGCTGGACGGCGTCGAGCCGCGCGCGGCGCGCGGCCTCCGGCTGGCCGTGCCGGTAGCTGCGCTCGCGCTCTCGACCGTCGCCTTCGCGGCGCCGGGCGTCCTGCCGCCGTGCCAGGACGACGGTCGGGCGGCCGCCGTGGTGGCGGCGCCGCGCGGCCACGAGGCGATGGCCGTGATGCAGGGCGGGCCGCACGTGTGGGCCACGATCCGGGACGGCCGCGTGGTGACGTTCCGCTCCGGCTTCGCGCCGCGGATGACGGGCCAGGGTCGCATCGGCATTCGGCGCGGCGGGCGCGCCGTCGAGTTGATGGACGACCAGCACCTCACCGTCAACGGGGCGCAGGTGGACGAGGACGAGGACGTGGCGGTGTGCGACACCGACACGCTGCGCATCGTGGACGAGGACGGCCGCACGGTGTGGAGTCTCGAGCCGGTGCGGGTCCCCGCCGTCGAGGGCGTGCGGGCCGGTGACTCGGACGACGACTGGTCCGACGCGGCGGCGGTGGCCGACAGTGCCGCCTCGATCGTCGCCGACCTGGCGGACGCGGGCGACGTCGCGGCGTCGTCCCGCGATCTGGGGCGCGCAGGCACTCGCCTCGGCCGCGAGATCCAGGCCGAGATCGCGCCTGACGTCGCCGAGCTGCAGCGGGTGGGCGTGCGGATGGCGACGAAGGTGGCGCCGCAGATCGCGCGGCTGGGCGTCTCGCTTGGGGTATCGATCGCCGCGAGCATCGGGCCGGCGATCGCCCGAGCGTTCGGCGACATGGATTGCGACCGCTGCGACGCGCCGGACTCCACCGGCCGGCGCCACCGCGGCATCGACGGGTCCAAGCGCCTGCGTCCGTGAGGCCGGCCGGCGCACTCGCCGCCGCGCTCGCGCTGGCGTGCGCGTCGCCCTGCCGCGCCCGGCAGGTCCCCGAGGGCAGGCTCCGGCTGACGCTCGACACCAGCGAGGCGGAGGCGGTGCTCGCGATCCTCGCCGGGCGGCAGGCGCACCGGGCGGCGGACTCGGCGGACTGGCGCCGGCTGTTCGGCTCGGTGCCGTACGTCCGGCTCCGGGCGCGCGAGGCGGGGATGGGCCGCGCGTTCGCCGACTCGGACTTCGCCCGTTTCGTGCTGTCGGACACGCTGGCCGAGCGCGCCGTCGCGCTGCGGCAGACCCTCGACGACTGGCGGCGCGCCGACCTCACGTCCGCGGCGGAGCGCGCCTTCGCGTACCTGCCGCCCGACGCCGTGATCCGCGCCGGCGTCTACCCGGTCATCAAGCCCCACACCAACAGCTTCGTGTTCGAGCCGACGACCGACCCGGCGATCTTCCTCTACCTGGATCCCGCCGAGACGCGCGCGCAGTTCGAGAACACGGTCGCGCACGAGCTGCACCACATCGGCTACGCCAGCGTCGAGGCCCGGTTCGACTCGGCCATCGCCGGCCTCGCGCCCGACCCGCGCGCCGCGGCCGAGTGGATGGGCGCCTTCGGCGAGGGCTTCGCGATGCTCGCGGCCGCCGGCGGGCCGGACGTGCACCCGCACGCCGAGAGCCCGGCCGCGGAGCGCGCCCGCTGGGACGGCGACGTCGCGAACTTCGGCCGCGACCTGCCGACGCTCGAGCGCTTCTTCCTCGACGTCGCGCACGGCCGGCTGAGGACGCCGGCGGATCGCCAGCAGGCGGGCATGCAGTTCTTCGGCGTGCAGGGCCCGTGGTACACGGTGGGCTGGAAGATGGCGGTGGTGATCGAGCGGCGGTTCGGCCGGGCGCGGCTCATCGAGTGCATGCTCGACCCGCGTGCGCTGCTCGTCACCTACAACCGGGCGGCCGCCGATCTCGCGCGCGGCGGCGGCGAGCGGCTGCCGCTGTGGTCCGACGAGCTGCTGCGCGCGATCGGGGCGGCGCCGGGCAGCTAGCCGCGCCGCACCGCTATCGGCTGGCCGCCCACCGGCCGCCCCGCACCAGCGCACCTTCCAGCTCGAGCAGTCGCCGCTTCCTCCACAGCCCGCCGCCGTAGCCGCGCAGGGCGCCGTCGGCGCCCACCAGGCGGTGGCAGGGCACCACGATCGCCAGCGGGTTGTCGCCGTTGGCGCGCCCCACCGCGCGCTGCGCCTTCGCCCGGCCGATCGCCCGCGCCACGCGCTCGTAGGTGGACACGCTCCCGTACCGGATCGCGCGCACCCGCCGCCACACGGAGCGCTGGAACAGCGTGCCCTCCGGCGCGAGGCGCACCCGGAAGCGCGTGAGGCGCCCAGTGAAATACGCACGCAGCTCGCGCGCGAGCTGGTCGAGATGTGCGGCGGCTCTGCGATCCGGGCGGCCGCCGGCGCGCGCACCGAGGCGCCGGACCCGCGCCGCCGTCGCCCCGCGCGCCTGTCCGGCCCCGCGCGCGAACTCGAGCAGGCACAAGCCGCGAACGCCCGCGACCGCCACCATCGGGCCGAGCGGAGTCGCGATTCGTCTCACGGCGAGGGCACTATGGGATCCCATAGTCTTTACGCCCCGCGCGCCGCGCCCCAGACTAGCCATCGTGAACTCCAACGACACCGCCGACCGCCCGTCCGAGACCAACCGCGACGGCCAGCTTCCCGCCGACGTGCCGCCGCCGCCCGCGCGGAAACCGGCCGCGCCCATCCCCGCGCCGCTTCTGGGCGAGCCGCAGGTCGTGCTGAAGGATCCGCCCGCCATCTTCGGCGGCGGCAGCCACACCTGGTAGCCGCGCCGCCCTAGCTCTTCTTCGCCGCGTCGTCGCCGTCGGTGGCCAGGTGGATCAGGATCGCCTGGCGCATCAGCTCCCATTCCGACGCCAGTCCCAGGATCGTGCGGATGCGCCGGCGATGGAACGTGATCGTGTTCTCGCTGAGGCCGAGCCGATCGCCGATGTCCGCCGAGCTGAGGCCCTGCCCGAGGAGCCGCAGGATCGTCTGCTGCCGCTCGGTGAGCCGCGCCAGGCTCGCGTGCGTCGCGTCGAGCGAGACCCGGTGGCTGGACTTGGGGACCCGCGGGGACACGTAGCGCCGACCGGCGAGCACCTGCTGCAGGGCCAGCTCCAGCTCGTCGGTGCCCGCGTCCTTGGGCACGAACCCGAGCGCGCCCGCCGCGATCGACGCCTCGGCCAAGACCCGGTCGGCGTGCATCGTCAGCACCAGCACCTTGAGGTCGGGCTGCAGCGCGCGGATCTCGGGCAGGATGTCGAGGCCGTTGCGCCCGGGCAGCGAGAGGTCGAGCAGCAGCCCGTCCGACGGCGTCTTCTCCAGCACCTTCAGCAGCTCGTCGCCGGCGTAGGCGACGCCCACGATGTCGAACCGCGTGCCCAGCAGCTGCTGCAGGCCCTGGACGACGACCCGGTGGTCGTCGGCGATCACCAGCCGCGGGCGCTCGCCGCTCACGCGTTGGCCCGCCCGGGCAGCGTCGCGGTCACGATGGTGCCGCCGGCGGGCGCGGGCGCCACCGCCAGGTGGCCGCCCACGGCGACGGCGCGCTGCCGCATCGCGATCAGGCCCAGGCCGTCCTCCGGCCGGCTCGTGCCGGCGTCGAACCCCTTGCCCGCGTCCGCGACGCGGAGCGTCAGCGTCCCGTCGGTCAGCTCGAGCGACAGGTCCGCGCGCGCGACCCCGGCGTGACGGACCACGTTGCGCAGCGCCTCCTGGGCGATCCGGTACGCCGCCACGCCCACGCCCGGCGGAACGGCGACGTCGGCGGGCGGGAGCGCCAGCCGGACGTCGAGACCGGACGTGCGCCCGAACTCCTCGGCCAGCGCGCCGAGGGCGCGCACCAGGCCGGCCTTCTCGACCACCGACGGGTGGAGCTGGTGCGCCGCGGTGCGGAGCACCGTCCCCAGGTCCTCCAGCTCGCCCGAGACGCCGCCGATGCGGTGCACCGCCTCGGGACCGGCCAGCGCCGCGACCTGCTCCAGCTCGTGGCGGATCACGGCCAGCCGCTGCAGGGCGTCGTCGTGCAGCTCGCGGGCCACGCGCGAGCGCTCCTCCTCCTGCGCCCCGAGCAGGCGGCGCGCGTGCTCGCGCTCCAGCGCGAGCCGGCGGCGCTGCGAGATCACCAGCGCGAGCACCAGCGCCGCCACGACGATCGCGACGCTGAGCACGGCCGCGAGGAACAGCGACCAGGCGGTCAGCTGCTGGTCGGACACGTCACCCCGCGCGTGATGGCGAGCAGCGCCGCGATGCACAGCACCGCCGCCAGCTCGTAGGCCCGGACCAGCAGCGCCGGGTCGCTGCTCACCAGGAGGGCGCTCAGCGGGCTCCTCGTGGCCAGCGTGCCGAAGTACAGGGCCATGCCGGCGCTCACCCACATCCAGTCCTGCCGCAGCAGGTCGCCGCCCGCCGTGCGGCTCCGCGCGACCAGCGTGTACGCGGCGGCGCCGAGGCACACCAGGTTCGCCAGCGGCTCCGCGGCGCGGCTGAAGGTCGAGGCCTGGTCGAACGCCAGGGTGAGGACCGCCCACACGAGGAGGAACGCCACGATCATCAGCCGCATCGTGAGGCGCGGGAGCTCCCGCGTCGCCCAGCACGACAGCGCCCAGAGGACGAGCGCGCCGCCGACCGGGTTCACGACCCACGACAGCCAGAGGTTGTTCACGCCGCGCGAGCCCAGCCACAACTGCGCGACGTTGGCCGCCGTCAGCAGGCCGCACCACGCCAGGACCCAGCCGCGCGCCGCGCCCGCGCCCAGGCCCCGCCGCACCACCGCCGCCGCGACCAGCGGGAGCGCTTCGGCCGCGACGGCGAGGTGCAGCAGGGCCGGCTGCCGCACGGGCTAGCTGTTCAGCGCGTTCTGCGCACCGCAGAACGGCGGGCAGGGGTACCACTGCTCGAGCATCACGCCCTTCACCAGGTCGCTGTCGGCCTGGTCGATGCCCGTCAGGACGACCGTCGGGCTCCCGTCCGCTTCGCGGCCGAGATGCACGCGGAGCCCGACGCAGCCGGCCTGGTTCAGCAGCTCGAGCACCTGGTCCTTGTGGAAGGCTCCGGCC
>DASPSV010000217.1:0-2280 GCA_035623755.1 Gemmatimonadales bacterium | reverse complement strand
GATCGCCGCGGCGATGAGGAACGGGTAGCTCGGGCCGGCCAGCTGGAAGACCGGCGTCGCCCACATCGGGCCCACGACCCGCGCGACGCCGCCGAACGCCTGCTGCACGCCCATCGTCTGGCCCACCTCGGCGGGATCGGTCTCGTGCGAGACCAGCGCCGTCACCGCCGGGAACAGCAGCGCCGTGCCGATGGGCACCAGGGCCAGCACCAGCGCCATGACCGGGATGGAGTGCGGCACCGGGTAGAGCAGCATGCCGAGCGCGAGCAGGATCGTGCCCGCCCGCATCACGCGCGTCTCGCCGTAGCGGTCCACCAGCCAGCCGATGATCACCGCCCGCAGCACCACGGCCAGCAGCCCCATGTAGAGGAAGAAGTAGCCGATGGTGTGCTCGGTGACGCCGAAGCGCGCCTTGAGGTACAGCGCCACGACGGCGGACATGGAGGCGAACGCGCCCATGCCGACCGCGTAGATCCAGATCAGCCGCGGCTGCGGCGCGGTGGGGTGCCGGATCACCCGCAGCACCGCGGTGCGGATGCCGGTCCTGGGCCCGCGCCCGTGGCTGGGCCTCGACTCCGGCAGGAACGCCCAGGCGAACGCCACGTTGACGGCGCACAGGCTCGCGGCGACGATGCCCGGCGCCGCGGGCCCGAGGTGCGAGGCCAGCGAGCCGATCGCGGGGCCGATCATCACGCCGGCGTTGGTCGAGGCCGAGAGCCAGCCCAGGCCCTTGGCGCGTTGCGACGGCTCCGTCGCGTCCGAGACGTAGGCCTGGATGACGCCGGTAGTGCCGCCGCCGAGGCCCTGCACGAGGCGCGAGGCGAACAGCAGCCAGATGCTGTTCGCGAAGCCGAAGATCAGGTACGCGATGCCGGCGCCCGTGAGCCCGATCAGCATCACCGGCCGGCGGCCGTAGCGGTCGGAGACGCGGCCCCACACCGGGGAGCTGGCCAGCTGCGCGATGGAGAACGACGCCACCAGCGGCCCCACGATCCACGCCTGGCCGCCCAGCCGCAGCGCGTAGAAGGGCAGCAGCGGGAAGATCATCGCGAAGCCGAGCATGTCCACGAACGCGGCCGTCATCAGGACCCACAGCGCCTTCCTCATCGGCCGGCCCTCGCCCCCACGCCGAGCGCCGCGGCGCTCACCGCCATCAACACCACGCCGAAGGCCGCCGCCACACCCACGTCGTTGAGCCGCAGGCTGGAGAGGATCTCGATCGAGATGGGGCGCGTGTCGTAGGTGTACAGCAGGATCGAGGTGACGAAGTCGCCCAGCGCCGTGACGAAGGCCAGGCTCGCGCCCGCGGCCATCGCCGGCCGGAGGAGCGGCACGGTCACCCGCCACAGCCGCCGCCACCGGCCCGCGCCGAGCGCCTCGGCCGCCTCCTCGAGCGACGGATCCAGCTGCCGGTAGCCGGCGAGCAGCGCGCGGCCCGTGAGCGGGAGGCTCCGCACCAGGTAGCCGAGCGGCAGGATCGCCGCGGTGCCGACCAGGATCCAGCGGCCGGCGAGCGGGCTCTTGACGCTGAACAGGGTCGCGAGGCCGATCGCCACCACGGTGCCCGGCACCGCCCACGGCAGCGCCAGCAGGGTCTCGATGGCCCGGCGCAGCGCCACCCGGCGCCGCACCGCGAGGTGCGCGGCGACCGCGGCGAGCGCGACCGCCGCCGCGGTGGCGGCGGCCGCCGTCCACAGCGAGGTCAGCAGCGGGCGCAGCCGGTCGGGCTCGGACAGCAGCGTGCCGTAGTTCCGGAGGCTCCACGCGGGCGGGATCGCCTCGGTGGTCCAGGTCCCCTCGGGCACCAGGGAGACGACCACCAGCGTCACGTGGGGCAGCAGCAGCACCACGGCCAGCGCCCAGCCCGTGACCGCGGCGGCGCGCCGCGCGAGGGGGTGGGTGATGGCCCGGAGCGCCGGCGCGGTGCCCTTCCCCACCGAGACCACCAGGCGGTTCCCCTCGCTGCGCTGCACCAGCGCGAAGCCGGCGAGGGCGATCAGGGCGAGCCCCACCGTCTCGAGCATCGCGGTGGGCAGGTCGCCGTTCAGCTTGGTGGCGACGATCTGGGTCGTCATCACGCGGAACGACCCGCCGAAGATGTACGGCGCGCTGAACGAGGCCAGCGCCGTCATGAACACGAGCAGCGCGGCGCCCCACAGGGCGGGCGCCAGCAGCGGCAGCGTGACGCGGCGGAAGGTCCGCCACGGCCCGGCGCCCAGGGAGGCGGCGGCCTCGACCATCGAGCCGTCGATCCGCGCGAGGCCGGCGCGGGCGAACAGG
>DASPSV010000192.1:0-9488 GCA_035623755.1 Gemmatimonadales bacterium | reverse complement strand
GCGTACACCGGGCTGGTGCAGCAGGCCCTCACCACCGTCGAGCTGGTGGCGAGCGAGGAGCGCGCGGCGCGCGAGCGGGCGCGGCTCGACGCGCTGTTCGCCAGCGCGCCGGTGGCGACCGTGGTGGTGGACCCGGCGGGCAAGGTCCGCGACGCGAACCCGCGCTTCCAGACGCTGTTCGGCTACGCGCTCGAGGAGATCCGCGGCCAGACGCTGAACGACCTGATCGTGCCGCCGACGGAGCGGGCGGCCGCCCGGCAGCTCGACGAGACGGTGCGCGCCGGCGAGACCGTGGTGATCGAGGTGGAGCGGCGCCGCAAGGACGGGCAGGCGGTGACGGTGCGCGCCTCCGCCGCGCGGGTCGAGGGCGGCGGCGAGCCGGCGCTGTTCGTGCTGTACGAGGACATCTCCAAGGAGATCGCGGCGCGCCGCGCGCTGCAGGAGGCCAAGGAGGCGGCCGAGAAGGTGGCGCAGATGCGGAGCGCCTTCCTCGCCAACATGAGCCACGAGATCCGCACCCCGATGAACGCGGTGCTCGGCCTCGCCGAGCTGCTGCTCGACACCGAGCTGTCGACCGACCAGCGGCGCTCGCTGGTGCTGATCCAGTCGTCGGGCGAGACGCTGCTGACGCTGCTCAACGACATCCTCGACCTCTCGAAGATCGAAGCCGAGAGCCTGCAGCTCGAGCAGGTCCCGTTCGATTTGCCGCGGCTGGTGGACTCGACCGTGAGCCTGCTGGCGGTGCGCGCCCGCGAGCGGTCGATCGAGCTGCTGGCGGACATGCCCGCGTCGGTGCCGGAGCAGGTCCGCGGCGACCCGACGCGCCTCAGGCAGGTGCTCACCAACCTCATCGGCAACGCGGTGAAGTTCACCGAGCAGGGCGAGGTCGTGGTGTCGGTGCGGCTGGTCTCCGAGCGGGACAGCCGGGCGACGGTGCGCTTCGCGGTGAAGGACACCGGCATCGGGATCCCGGAGCGGCAGCGCCAGAGCATCTTCCAGCCGTTCAACCAGGGCGACCTGTCGATGACGCGGCGCTACGGCGGGACGGGCCTGGGCCTGACGATCGCGCAGCGGCTGGTGGCGATGATGGGCGGCGAGCTGGCGGTGCGGAGCGAGGAGGGCCGCGGCAGCGAGTTCTCCTTCCAGGTCGAGCTGGCGGTGGAGCCGGCGATGCCCGCGGCGCTGCCGGCGCCGGGGGCGGTGCCGCTCTCGGGCCTCCGGATGCTGGTGGTGGACGACAACCAGTCCAACCGGCGCGTGGTGCGCGGGCTGCTGTTCGCCGCCGGGGTGACGGTGGACGAGGCCGCCAGCGCCGACGAAGGCCTCAACATGATGCGCCACGCGAGCGACGAGGGGCAGGCCTACGCGCTGGCGATCCTCGACGCCCAGATGCCCGGCCGCGACGGCTTCCAGATGGCGCAGAGCGTCGCCGCCGAGCCGGCGCTGCTCGCGACGCGGCTGCTGATGCTGACCTCGGCGGGGCAGCGCGGCGACGCGCAGCGCTGCCGCGAGCTGGGCATCCACGGCTACCTCACCAAGCCGGTCTCCCGCGCCGACCTGCTCGACATGGTCGCCGGCATCCTGGGCGGCGCCGCCGCCGGTCCCGGCGGCCACGAGGTCGTGACGCGGCACCGGATCGCCGAGTCGCGCCGCCACCTCACGATCCTCCTGGCCGAGGACAACCAGGTGAACCAGGAGGTGGCCGCCACCATGCTCCGCAAGCGCGGCCACCACGTGGACGTGGTCGGCACCGGCACCGCGGCGGTCGCCCAGGCGAGCAAGCAGCACTACGACGTGGTGCTGATGGACATCCAGATGCCGGAGATGGACGGGCTCGACGCGACCCGCGCCCTCCGCGCGATGCCCGCCTGCGCCGACCTGCCGATCGTCGCGCTCACCGCGCACGCCCTCGCCGAGGAGCGGCAGAACTGCCTGGCGGTGGGGATGAACGCCTACGTCACCAAGCCGTTCAAGGCGTTCGAGCTGTTCGCCGCGGCCGAGGGCTGGGGCGCGCGCTCCGCGCCGCCGCCGGTGGACCTGGCCGCGTTCCGGCGCGAGATGGCCGAGGCGGGCGCCTCCGAGGCCGTGAACGGGATCATCGAGAGCTTCCTCGACAGCTCGGCCACGCGCACCGACGCCATGGCGCGCGCGGTGGAGGCCGGGAACACGGACGAGGTCGCGCGGCTCGCCCACGCGTTCAAGTCGTCGGCCGCGCAGCTGGGCGCGAACCGGCTGGCCGACCGGCTCAAGGAAATGGAGGCGGCGGCGAAGGAGGGCGCGGCGGCCAGGGTGCGGGAAGCGTTCGGCGCGTTCATCGCCGAAGCGGAGGCGGTGGTGAGTTACTTGAGAAAAGAAGGGGTGTAAGGGTCCATCACACCCTCTCGTTCACAACCCCACCTTCTTCACGATCGCCCTGAACCGCTCCTCGTCCCGCAAATCGTCGAACACCGGACTCACGTTCGCATACACCACCCAGCCGCGGCGCTCGGCCATGGCCTGCTCCACGCAGTCGAGCGCGCGCTGCTTCTCGCCCAGGCCGATGAGCAGCGTGCCGCGCGCCACCGGCGTGACGTACTCGGACGCGGCGCGCGCCTCGAGCTCGGCCAGCAGCGCGAGCGCCTCGTCGCGCTTCCCCGCCCTCGCCAGCGCGAATCCCAGCGTGCCGAGCGCGTAGGCGCCGGCGCCCGGCAGCGCCCGGGCCTCGCGCAGCACCCGCTCCGCCTCGGCGAGGCGGCCCTCGAAGGTCAGCGACATGCCCAGGATGCGGTGGCTCTCCTCCTGGGTCGGGTTCATCTCCACCGCGCGGCCGGCGTGCCAGCGCGCCTGGTCCCAGCGCCGGGCGTAGTAGTAGTCCCAGGCCATGGTGCGCCGCACGGAGACGGAGCCCGGCTCCAGCTCGAGCGCCGTGTGCCCCTCGAGCAGCGCCTCCTGCGTCCGGCCGCGCGCCGCGAGCAGGAACGCGTACCAGTTGTGCGCCGACGCGTAGCGCGGGTCGAGCGCGATCGCGCGCCGGAACTCCCGGTCGGCGCCGTCGAAGTCCCAGTCGTAGATGAACAGGCACCAGGCGAGCGACGCGTGCGCCTCCGCCAGCGAGTCGTCGAGCGCGAGCGCCTGGCGCGCGTAGGCCTTGGCGCGCTCGAAGCCCTCCGTGACCGGCACGCTGCGGTAGTCCACGTGCAGCGCGTAGGAGTCGGCGAGGCCGGTGTAGGCCAGCGCGTAGCCCGGGTCGGCGGCGATCGCCTGCTCGAAGTAGCGGATGCCGCGGGCGACGTCCTGGTTGGTGCGCTTGTTCCACTCGTAGCGGCCGCGGAGGTAGTGCCCGTACGCCTCGACGCTCGCCGTGCCGCGCTTCGCGGCCGGCTCGGCGAGATCGGCGAACGAGGTGGCCCGCAGCGTGGTGACGATGGTGCGCGCGATCTCGTCCTGGATCGCGAACACGTCGTCGAGCGTGCGGTCGTAGCGCTGCGACCACAGCAGCCGTCCGTCCTCGGTCGAGGAGAGCTGCGCGGTGATCCGCAGCCGGTCGCCGGCCTTCCGCACCGTGCCCTCGAGCACCTCCGAGGCGCCGAGCAGCGCGCCGATCGCGCGCACGTCCTGCGCCTTGCCCTTGAGGGCGAACACCGAGGTGCGGGAGGAGACGCGCAGGCCCTCGACCTTGGCGAGGGCGTCGATCAGCTCGTCGGTGATGCCGTCGCTCAGGTACTCGTTCTCGGGATCGGGGCTGGCGTTGACGAACGGCAGCACCGCCACCGAGCGCGCGCCGGCCGCGTGCCGCAGTCCCGGCTCGGCCGCGTCGGCGGCGAGCGCGGCCAGGAACTCGGGCACGGTCTGGTACCGGTCCGCCGGCCGCTTGGCGAGCGCCCGGGCGAGCGCCTGCTCCATGGCGGGCGGCGCGTCGGGCCGGGCGGCGCGCACGGACCTGGGCACCTCGGCGATCTGCCGGGCGATGGTGGCGCGCGTGCCGTCGCCCCGGAGGGGCGGCGCGCCGGCGAGCATCTCGTACACGACGCAGGCGAGGCTGTAGACGTCGGAGGGGCTGTCCACGTCGTCGCCGCTCGCCTGCTCCGGGCTCATGTACTCGGGCGTGCCCACCACGATGCCGACCTCGGTGACGCCCGCCGGCCGCGACGCCTCGGGCCCGCAGCAGGCGCGCGCGATGCCGAAGTCGGCGAGCACCGCGTGGCCGTCGGCGAACAGGATGTTCTCCGGCTTCACGTCGCGGTGCACGAAGCCGTTGCGGTGCGCGAAGTCGAGGCCCTCGCCGGCCTCCCGGGCGATCCGCAGCACGTCGGCGACCGGGAGCCGGCCCTCCTTCTCGAGCCGGTCGCGCAGCGAGCCGCCGGTCACGTACGGCGCGACGAGGTACAGCCGGCCGCCGGCCTCGCCGGAGTCGATCAGCGGGACGATGTGCGGGTGCGAGAGCTGGGCCGCGATGCCGATCTCGCGCAGGAAGCGCTCGGCGTCCACCGTCTTCCCGAGGTCGGGGTGCATCAGCTTGATCGCGACCTTGCGGGCGTGCTTGCGGTCCTCGGCCAGGTACACGGTCGCCATGCCGCCGCGGCCGAGCTCCTTTTCGAGCGCGTACCGGTCGCCGAAGAGGGCGTCGAGAGCAGGATTCGAAACGGGCATCGAGGTGAAATAAACAGGGTGTAGGGTGTAGGGTGTAGGGTGTGAAGCGGACCGGGCAGTACTCTACACCCTACACCCTACACCCGCTTCATCACACCCTGCACCCTTCTACTTGATCGCTCCAATCACCTTACCTTCCGTCCACGGCCCGGGATCGGCAATGAGCTCGCGCGCTGCATCCACCTTCCCGAACATCCCCCACAGCAGGACGCCGCGCACGCGGCCGCCATCGAGGTAGTAGACGACGCCCTCGCGGTTGGGCTCCTTCCAGTCGGCCACCGTCTGCAGGCGCGCATCGAGATCGCCCACGGCCTCGTAGCCCAGGTCGAACAGGTCGGAGTAGAAGAACGGCAGGTGGGTGTACGGGCCGTCGTCGGCGCCCGCCATCGCGCGGCCCGCCCGGCGCCCCATCGTGAGCGCGTTGTCCTCGTGCTCGACCCGCACCCGGCGGCCGAGCGCCGGGCTCGGCCAGCTCGCGACGTCGCCGGCGGCGAAAACGTCGGGGCGGCCGGCGCGGAGGCGCTCGTCCACCGCGATGCCGTTCTCGACCGGGAGGCCGGCGGCCTCCGCCAGCTCCACGTTGGGCTGCGCGCCCAGGCCGGCCACCACGACGTGCGCGTCGACGTCGGCGCCGCTCAGCGTGCGCACGGCGAACGCGCGGCCGCGCTTGACGAGCCCGATCACCGATTGCGCCGGCAGCAGCGTCACGCCCTTCCTCTCGTAGTAATCGCTCACGAACCGGGCCAGCTCGAGCGGGAAGATCCGCGCGCCGATCGCCGGCTCGGAGAAGATCATCGAGACCTTGCAGCCGGCGGTGGCGAGCGCCGCCGCCAGCTCCGAGCCGATGAACCCGCCGCCGATGATGGCGAACCGCTTGTGCTGGTCGGCCAGCTCGCGCACCCGCCGGTAGTCGGCGAGGGTGCGGAAGTAGATCACCTGCTCGCCGCCCGCCACCAGGCGCCGCGGGCGCACGCCGGTGGCGAGCAGCAGCCGGCCGTAGCCGTAGGTGGCGCCGCGGTGGTCGGTGACCCGGCGGGCCGCTGGATCGATCTTCACCACCCGCTTGCCGAGCTGCAGCGCGACGCCGGCGTCCGCGGTCTTCCGCCACACGCTGTCGAGCGCCTCGCCCTTCCACAGGCCCTTGCTGAGCGGCGGGCGGTTGTACGGCGCGTCGGGCTCCTCGGCCAGCACGCCGATGTCGCGCTCCGTGTCCACCTCGCGGATGCCGCGGGCGGCCGCGTCGGCGGTCATCCCGCCGCCGATGATCAGGTAGTGATAGTCGGGCATGGAGATGAAGATACGGGTGTAGGGGGTAGGGTGTAGGGTGTAGGGTCCACCCCCCACACGCTACACCCTCACACCCTACACCCTCATTCTCACTGCACCACGACACTGCCATGCATCCCCGACCCGGGGGCGCCGTGGATCCTGCAGTGGTAGGTGTAGGTCCCGGCGCTGTCGAACGTCACCGAGAAGCTCGCGCCGCCGGCCAGGTTCCCGGAGTCGAACGCCGGCCCCGGCCCGCCGTCCCAGGTCACGGTGTGCGTGATCCCGTCCTGGTTCACCCACTGCACGGTGGTGCCCTTGCTCACCGTGCGCGTCGCGGGGTTGAAGGCGATGTTCTGCGCGAACACCTGGGTGGGACCGGGGGTCCCGACCATGTTGCCGCTTCCACCGGGGCTGCCGTAGCCGGTGGTCGAGCTGCACCCGACCACCGCGCCGAGCAGGGCCAGTGCCAGCAGGACGTTGCGACGCATGCTGCCTCCGTTGTCGTGGCCGGCGGGGTGACCGCCCGCGCAGCCGGTTTGTCGCGCCCCGTCCCCGCCCGGTGTCGGTGTCCACCGGAGAGAGCGGAGAGGGGCCGCCGGCGGCCGCCGGGAGCGACGCGGCGGCGCCGGGGAATGTTTGACTAGTACTCGCTAGTTATAGAGATGTTCCCGGCGGGATGCGGCGGACGGGCGGAGGAGCCGGGCGCGCGGCGTGGGTTCGACGACGAAGGTGATGCAGGTCACGCGAGCGCGGCTGAGCGACGACTTGTTGTTACTACACCGGAGTGCGGTTCAGGTGACGAGCGAGAATGAAGGAGGGTGTAGCCCCTACACCCTGCTTGATCACACCCTGCTTCATCACACCCTGTACAGGTAACTCACCTTCACGAAGAATCCGTCGCTGGTGCGCGCGAGTCCCCGAAACCCGAACGTGGTCGGATCGGCGAGGCTGCTGCCGTAGCCCGCGTAGAACACGGTGCCGGGCGTCGGATGGTAGGAGAACAGCCAGTCCACGCGGAACGCGTTGCTCGCCGACGGCGCGGTGCGGGTGAAGGTCCCCGTCGCCGGGTCGCGCACCAGGATCGCGCCGCCGGTCCGGGAGTCGTCGCGCAGCGCGTCCACCGCCACCGAGGTGTACTGCCCCACCAGCCGGAGGAAGATCGGCCGCGACAGCTGGTACTCGAGCTTGAGCCGCGGCACGCGGGTGAGCGCCACCGTGCTGCCGCCGTCGCGCCGGATGATCTGCTGGTGGTCGTAGATCAGCTCGGCCCGCAGCTGCTCGGTGGGCCGCCAGGTGAGGTCGAGCGTGCCCACGATGATCTTCCCCGACGCCCACTCGTAGAAGTTCTCGTCGTGGCCCATGAGGAAGTACGCCGTGAGCGAGAAGCTCTGGAACCGCGGCGTCTGGAGGTTCACGCCGTAGTCGAGGTTCCCGATCCGCGCCTGGCCGGTGAACGGGATGGTGTCGTACGCGGGAGCGCCGGTCGAGACCAGCGGGCGCTCGATCCAGTAGTTGGCGTACAGCGGGTTCGGGTAGCCGAACGACTCGAACAGCACCGAGGCGCCGAGCTGCCACCCGCCGCGGAGCGTGAAGCCGGTGTTGACGTGGAATTGCCGCGTGTCGGGCGGATCGCCCTTCGACAAGAGCGCGTAGTCGTCCCAGGTCCCCGCCGTGTAGATGTTGCCGGTGAAGCTCTCGAGCAGCGAGCCCGGCGCGCCGACGATGTTGTAGGTCGGGCTGAAGGCGACCTGCGCGATGCCGGGCCGCGAGATGTAGCCGCTCGCGGCGCGGAAGTCGTCGCCGATGCCGCTCGCCGAGAGCGTGAACGAGAACCGCCGGCCCGAGCGCACCAGCGACCCGTACCAGATGGGGGCGTACGCCGCCGGGCCGCTGTCGCGCGTCGCGCTGCCGCCGCCCTGGAAGGTCAGGGCGTACGAGGCGCCGAGCACCAGCCGGCCGTCCACGGCGGCCACGCGGTTCGTCGCGGGCCCGTCCACCCGGTCGGTGTACACGAGGCCGAGGCTGCTCTGGCCGCCCAGGTCCTGCTTGAGGCGCAGCGCGTTCATCACCGGGTGGTCGGTGCCCGTCGCCGACGCCTCGGTGCCGTCCACGCCCGAGAGGAAGCCCACGGACGTGCCGCCCACCTTCCCCGTGAGCTTCACCGCGCCCTGCGGGTCCACCAGCTGCCGGGTGTAGATGAGCTGGTAGGGCGACGCGAACATCTCCAGCCCGTCGAGGAAGAACGGCCGCTTCTCCGGGTAGTAGAGCGCCTGCCGCGGATCGAACTGGATCTGCGGGACGTCGGACTCGACCTGCGAGAAGTCGGGCCGCACGGTGCCGTTCAGCGTGAGGTTGGTCGTGACGCCCCAGCGCGCCGTGGCGCCGACGCGCGGGTCGCCCCCGCCGTAGTGCCAGCCGCCCGGTGCCTGCGCGCCGGTCAGCGTGCTCGTCACCTCGGGCGTGACGTCGAGCACCAGGCCGCGGTGCATGTCGGTGAGGCCGGTCAGCGTGCCGTCCTGCGCGAGGAACGACGCCTCGGTCTGCAGCACCCGCGTCCAGGTGTGCTGGTGGCCGGTCGCCTGCACCACGCGGATGACGTTGAGGCCCCAGTCCTGCGGCTCCCGGGCCTGGTAGCGCAGGGTCTTGAACGGGATCCGCACCTCGACCTCGTAGCCCCACGCGGTCAGCCGGCCTTTCGACTCGTACACGTAGTCGGGGCTGAGGTCGAGCGTGTAGGCGCCCGTCACGGCCGAGGACAGGAAGTTGATGGTCTGGCGCGGGGCGTCGCGCAGCGTGCCGTCGGCCTGCACGCCGAGCGGGTTCACGCCGAACACCAGCGCCTGGCGGCGGTCGTTGAAGGTGTCGAGCAGGATCTCGACGCAGTCGTCGCCGCCGATCTTGTCGCGGTCGGCCAGCGTCGCGCGCACGCTCGCCGAGTCCTGGTAGGCGCGGATCCCGAACCAGATCGCCGTCGGCGAGTACCAGACCAGCACCGTCGTCGAATCGTCCGCGGGCCGGTTGTCGTTCGGCAGGTACTGCGAGAAGTCGCGCAGCACGGCGGCCCGCTCCCACACCGGCTCGTCGAGGCGGCCGTCCACCACGGCCTCGGCGTCGGCGATGCGCGGGACGGCGACCTGGGTCGGCGACGGGGCGCGATGCGCCGCCGACGGCCGCGCGGCCGCGGCCGGGGCCGCCGGGGCCGGGGCGGCCGCGCCGGTGTGGAGCGCCGACCGGGTCAACAGCAGAGCCGTGAGCAGCGGCAGCATGGGAGCGTCCTGGGATCGGGGGCCGGGCCCCGGGTCAGGCCGGTCGGGGTCGCGGACCTACTACGTACGTGGTAGCCGCCCGCGAGTTTCGCGCCAGGCAACGAGTTACGGCCCCTGCCCTCGCGGGCGGACGGGGCCCGCCGCGGGCGCACGCGCAGCACAGTGATGGTGCGGCGCACAGTGGCTCGACCCGCCGCCGAACCCGCTCTTGCGCGGGTTTTTACAATTCCGCATCGTTGACTCGGATTTCACCCCAACCAGCCACGTACGCCGTCCCGGAGGTCGTCCATGAGACGATGGCTCAGGCTGTCGGCTTTCGGCGCT
>DASPSV010000181.1:0-9590 GCA_035623755.1 Gemmatimonadales bacterium | reverse complement strand
CGCCGGTGGCGATCCAGCAGGGCGAGTATGCCGGGCGCGTGGTGGCGCGCGAGGCGGCCGGCGGACCGGCCGGCGCGCGGGCGCCCTTCCGCTATCACGACCGCGGGACGATGGCGACGATCGGCCGGGACGCGGCCGTGGTGGACCTGGGGAGGCTGCGGCTGTCGGGCTACCCGGCGTGGCTGCTGTGGTGCTTCATCCACATCCTGTGGCTGATCGGGTTCCGGAACCGATTTCTCGTCATGATAGAGTGGGCCTGGGCATACGTGAGGTTCGAGAGGTCGGCGCGATTGATAACGGGAAGCGTGAGGGGTGAGAAGTGATCACGCCTCACTTCTCACTGATGCGCTCCACTCCCTTCGCCGTGACGCGCGCCTCGATCAGTGGGAGGGCTGAGCCCTTCCCCTCCCCGATCTCGATGGCGGCATCAAGAGCCTTCGTCGCCAGGGCGATCCCCGCCTCGTCCCGCGCGAAGATCGACGCCAGCGGCTCCGACGCGTGCACCTGCTGGCCCGGCCGCGCGGTGATGACGAAGCCCACCGTCGGGTCCACCGCGTCCTCGACCTTGCGCCGGCCGCCGCCCATCTCGACCACCGCGCGACCGATCGTCCGCGGCTCCACCTTGAGGATCGTGCCGGTCTTGCGCGCGTAGTAGACCTCCACCTCCTCGGCCTGCGGCAGCAGCGACGGGTCGTCCACCACCGCCGGGTTGCCGCCCTGCGCGGCGATGATCTTCTGGAACGTCTCGGCCGCCTTGCCGTTCTTCAGCGCCTCCTCGAGCCGCTTGCGCGCCTTGGCGCGGTCCTTCTCCCCGGCCAGCACCAGCATCTCGACGCCCTCGGCGATGGTGACCTCGTGCAGGTCCTCCGGGCCCTCGCCGCGGAGGCCCATGATCGCCTCCTCCGCCTCGAGCGCGTTGCCGCACGCGCGGCCCAGCGGCCGGTCCATCGCCGTCAGGAGCGCGACGGTCGGGCAGCCGCGGTCCTCGCCCAGCTCGATCATCGTCCTCGCGAGCTGGAGCGAGCGCTCGGCGTCGGTGATGAAGGCGCCGCTGCCCTGCTTCACGTCCAGCACCAGGCCGTGCAGCCCCTCGGCCAGCTTCTTGGACATGATGCTCGCCGCGATCAGCGGGACGCACTCGACGGTGGCCGTCACGTCGCGCAGCGCGTACAGCTTCTTGTCCACCGGCGCGATCTCCGGCGTCTGGCCGATCATCGCGCAGCCTATTCTGTCGACCTGCGCCCGGGTCGCCTCGAGCGAGAGGTCGGTGCGGAAGCCGGGGATGCTCTCCAGCTTGTCGAGCGTACCGCCGGTGTGGCCGAGGCCGCGGCCGCTCATCATCGGCACCGCGACGCCGCACGCGGCCACCAGGGGCGCGAGGATGAGCGACACCTTGTCGCCGACGCCGCCGGTGGAGTGCTTGTCGATGACCTTGCGGCCGAGCGCGGAGAAGTCGAGCCGGCTGCCGGAGGCCATCATGCCGTCCAGCAGGCCCGCCGTCTCCTCGCGCGTCAGGCCCTTGAGGAAGCACGCCATCAGCAGCGCGCTGATCTGGTAGTCGGGGACGGTGCCGGCCTGGTAGGCCGTGAGCAGCTCGCGCCACTCGCCGGCGCCGAGGGCGCCGCCGTCGCGCTTGCGCTCGATCAGGGCGGGGACGAACATTAGGCCACCTTCTCCCCTCCGGAGAGCCGTCCATGCGCGCGTTCCCGCTGCCCGCCGCTCTCGCCCTGCTCATGGCCGCCCCGCTCCCGGCGCAGACCGTGGCCGCCCACCTCGCCGCGGGCGACACCGCGCGCTGCGAGCGCCTCAGCCCGGCGGCGCTGGCGCACTACCGGGAGGCGCTGGCCCTCGACTCGGGCAGCTACGAGGCCGCGTGGAAGGCGTCGCGCGAGCTCACCGACATCGGGAAGCTGATGCCCGACGCGCAGCGCAAGCAGCGCGATTCGGTCTACGCCGACGCGCTGGCGCTGGCGCGGCGCGCCGTGCAGCTCGACTCGATGGGCGCCGACGGCCACTACATGGTCGCCGTGGCGGCGGGACGGGTGGCGCTCACCAAGAGCGCGAGCGAGCGGGTCCGCTCGGCGCGCGTGGTGCGCGACGAGGCGCTGCGCGCGGTCCAGCTCGACCCGCGCCACGACGGGGCGCTGCACGTGCTCGGCCGGTGGAACGCGGAGATCGAGCGACTGCCGGGGATCACGAAGTTCTTCGCGAAGACCTTCCTGGGCGCGTCGATCTTCAACGCGGCGTCGTGGGACAGCTCCTACGCCTACTTCGACCGCGCGATCCAGATCAACCCGCAGAACATCTACCATCATCTCGACCTCGCCGAGGCGCTGATCGACGGGGACCGGAAGGCCCAGGCCCGGCCGCACCTCGAGGAGGTGGAGCAGCTGCCGCTCGGCTGCGACGTGGGCGACCCGTCGTACAAGCAGCGCGCCGCCGAGCTGCTGCAGCGGATCACTCGCCGGTAGCCTCGTCCCGCAGCTGCCGCCGCTGGGCGCGCGCCCGGCGGATGCGCTCGCGCGCTTCCTCGTAGCGGTCCTTCGCGTCGCTGCCGAGCTGGCGCGCCCGCCGCGCCAGGGTGCGCCGCGTTTCCGCGCCCGACTGCGGCGCGAGGAGCAGGGCCAGGCCGGCCCCGACCAGCGCGCCGAGGATGAGGCCGGCCCCGAACGTGCGGGCCTTGCCGTTCCCCCCTTCACTGCTCATCGCATGCTCCCGGCTTTCGGGGACGAGAACGTAGCACCCGGCGGCGCGGCGCGGCAACTCGGACGCGGGCTCGTCGATCGGTCGCGTCCGCTCTAGCTGCCTCACGACCTCCGCCGTATCGTAGACCCGGTCCCATCCCGGGGCCGTCGTTGACCGACGCGTTCGCGCGACTGCAGGCCTCCCTGGCGGATCTCTAGACGGCCACGCGGTGGTGGCGGACTTCGCGATCGCGTGCGCGCCCACCTTCGCCGCCGACTCGCTGCCGAGCCACGGGCTCGCGTACGCCAGCAGCATCCTGGCCGGAACCGGGCGGACATCCACGCCCCGTGTGACCGTGCGCTGACGGCGGTCGCGCGCCGCCGGGCGGCCGCCGTACCCATCCGCTTCTGGCCCGTTCCCCGCGCCATCGGTACGTTGAGTTCGCGTTTCGTCGGCGCGGGAGGAACGATGCAGAAGCGTTCGCTGGGAACGGGCGGCCTCGAGGTCTCGGCCCTCGGCCTCGGGTGCATGGGCATGAGCTTCGGGTACGGTCCGGCCGCGGACCGGAAGGAGATGATCGCCCTCGTCCGCACGGCGGTCGACCGCGGCGTCACCTTCTTCGACACGGCCGAGGCCTACGGACCGTACGCGAACGAGGAGCTGGTCGGTGAGGCGCTCGCGCCCGTCCGCCGGCAGGTGGTGATCGCCACCAAGTTCGGCTTCAAGTTCGGGCCCAAGGGCGAGCAGGTGGGACAGGACAGCCGGCCCGAGCACGTCCGCGCGGTCGCCGAGGCGTCGCTCAAACGCCTGAAGACCGACGTCATCGACCTCTTCTACCAGCATCGCGTGGACACGACGGTGCCGATCGAGGAGGTGGCCGGCGCGGTGCGGGACCTGATCCGCGAGGGGAAGGTGCGGCACTTCGGCCTCTCGGAGGCGGGCGTGCGGACGATCCGGCGCGCCCACGCCGTCCAGCCGGTCGCGGCGCTCCAGAGCGAGTACTCGCTGTGGTGGCGGAAGCCCGAGGAGGACGTGCTTCCCGCGCTCGAGGAGCTGGGCATCGGCTTCGTGCCGTTCAGCCCGCTCGGGCGCGGCTTCCTCACGGGCGCGATCGACGAGAAGACGACGTTCGACAAGGGGGACTTCCGCAACGTCGTCCCCCGGTTCACGCCGGAGGCGAGGAAGGCAAACCAGGCCCTCGTGGAGCTGCTGCGCCGGCTCGCGGCGGCGAAGCGGGCGACGCCCGCGCAGCTCGCGCTCGCCTGGCTGCTCGCCCGCAAGCCGTGGATCGTGCCGATCCCCGGCACGACCAAGCCGTCGCGGCTCGAGGAGAACCTCGGCGCGGCCGCCATCGCGCTGACGGCCGGGGACCTGCGGGAGATCGAGGGCGCCGCCGCGCAGATCGCGATCGAGGGCGCACGCTACCCCGAGCACCTGGAGAAGCGCACCGGCCTGTGAGCGGACGAGGCGCGGCACGGGCGCCGCCGCGCCCGGCCGCCCGCCTCACGGTTTCAGCACGTCCACCCACCCACCCACGTTCGTCACCAGGACGCGCGCGCGCGCGGCATCGTATCGAACCTCGCGCGGCTGACCGCCGAGTGCCACGGAGCGCACCCTCGCACCGGTCGCACGATCGATGACCTCCACCGCACCGGCAGGCAGGCCCGCGTACAGACGCGTGCCGTCCGCCGAGATCGCCAGGCCGATGGCGGGCGCGTCGAGGGGAATCGTGTCCGTGGCGGCGCCGAGTGGGAGCGAGATGCCGACCAGGTAGGGCTCCGTCCAGTTCGCCACGTACAGCTTCTGGCGATCCGGGGAGAGCGCCATCGCCTGCGGTTGGCCGCCCACGATGATGGAACGGATGGGCGTCAGCGAGTCTCCGTCGGCCTCCACGATGGTCCCGCCGCTGGCGAGACCGCCCTGGTACGCCGCGGCGAAGACGACGCCTCCCGCTCGATCCTCGAGGAGGTGGTATGCGACGCCCGGCACCGCGATGGAATCGGTCGTCCGGTGGGTCGCCAGATCGATCCGGAACACGAAACCCGACGTGGTGCCCACGAAGAGGGCACCCCCCAGCACGCCCAC
This sequence comes from Gemmatimonadales bacterium, assembly GCA_035623755.1. Lineage (GTDB taxonomy): Bacteria > Gemmatimonadota > Gemmatimonadetes > Gemmatimonadales > JACORV01 > Fen-1245. The sequence continues at coordinate 4,820 of DASPSV010000181.1, read as the reverse complement.
GGACATCGAGCCGCCGCTCGTGATGATCGAGTCCACCTGCGCGTTGGCGGCGGGATCCACCACGGCGACGTGCGCCGCGTCTCCATTGCTCACGTACGCCAGCAACCCGGCGGAGTCGAACGCCACCGCCACGGGTGTCCAGAACGGCCCGTGGGCGGCCGGTCCCACCACCAGCGTCCCGAGATCGATCGGGAACACGGCGCCCCACAGCGCCGTGACGTAGGCGGTTCCCCGACCGATCGCGATGTCGTACGGCTGGCCCCACACGCCCACGCGCGCGAGGTTCCCGCTGTCGCCGACCGTCACCCGCGCCGAGGCCTCGAGGTTCTCCGCGTCCACCGTCACGACCGACTGCCCGGCGCCGACCCCCGTCACCAGTCCGTTCGCCGTCACGCGAAGTACCGCCGTGTCGCCGCTCCGGAAGGTGCGCACGCCCGCCGGGACGCTGTCGCCCCGGGCGTCGAGCACCGTCGCGTGCAACTGGAAGCTCGTTCCCTCGACGATGGAGGTGTCCGCGGGGGAGACGCTCACGGACGACGGCGGCCGGTACAACACGAAGTCGCCGGGCCCGCGGCAGCGGGCGAGCAGCGCCGCCGCCGCGAAGGCCGCCCCCGCCGCCGCCAGCGGCCGGCGGAGGCGGCGCCGGGTCCGGGGTCGACAGCTCACGGATAGAATCGCAACATCAGCGTCCCGCGCGTCTCGACGTCCACCCAGGCCTGCGCGACCCCCAGCGAGCTGGTGGTCACACCCACCACGCGCGGGGAGCCCATGAACACCTTCTCCGCCTCCGCCTGGGCCCCGATGCTGAAGCTCCGGCTCACCATCAGCTCGGCGCCCAGGGCGGCGCCGGCCCAGACGTCCGTCCGCGACGTGGTCGCGTCGCTCGGGACGGTGAGGTTCTCGACCTTCTGCTCGGCGCTGACGAAGGCCAGACCGACGCGCGGGCCGATGTAGAACAGGCACGGCGCGCCGGCGGGACGCACCGGCAACGCCTTCAGGTAGTAGAACCCCACGCCCAGCCACAGCTCCGTGTCGGACCCGTCCACGGTGTAGGTGGCGATCTGGGTGGTATTGCCGTACGACTTCGATTGCTGCGACACGTACGAGACCTCGGGCGCGACCCGGAAGTGCGCTCCCCCCGCGAGGCCAAGCGTGAGCCGCGACGTGAGGTCCACGCCGATGCTGGTGCCCGGGGCGACCTCCGCTTCGGCGGGCGCCGGCGCACCGCGCGGCACGACCAGCGTCAGCGAATCGGCCCGCAGGTAGCCCGAGACCGAGGCGGTGCGCACGTCGCACCAGCCGGCGATGCACACGGTCACGTGCACTGGCCAGCCGGCAGGCAGGTTCGACACGGCACGGGCCGCGCTTTCGGGCTGCGCGCGCAGCGCCGTGGCGGCGAGGGTGTAGGCGGTGGTGTCGCGCATGGGCGCCGGCGCCTGCGCGGCGAGCCGCGGCGCGAGAACGGCGAGCGCGGCGACGGGAGCGAGCAGAGGAATCCGCATCCGGATCTCCGGGATTGCGACGTCGGCCGCCGGGCGAGATGCCGCGCGCGGGCCGGCCGTCAGGACCGCCCGCAAGGTCGCGGCGGAGCGTCAGCCCGGCGTTAGGCGGCGCGTCCCGGCGGCGAGGCGGGGTGCGGGTTCCGCACCGCCCGCTGGTCAGCGGCGCCCGCGGGCGGCTATTCTCTCTGGGCGGCGCGCGAGCGCCGAGCGGCGGCAGATCCGACCGGAGCGACGATGAGCGACGACGCGGCACCGAAGTCCGACGGCAGCCCCGCCACCCGCACCGCGGCGCCCGTCACCGACGACGACCTCTACCTCTTCAACGAGGGCAGCCACTACCACCTCTACCACAAGCTCGGCTGCCACCTCACCACGCTGAACGGCGTGGCCGGCGCCACCTTCGCCGTGTGGGCCCCGAACGCCAACTACGTCTCCGTCATCGGCGACTTCAACGGCTGGAACCGCGCCACCAACAAGCTCGCGCCGCGCGGCTCGTCGGGGATCTGGGAGGGCTTCGTCGGCGGGGTGAAGAAGGGCGACACCTACAAGTTCCACGTCGGCTCGCGGCAGCGCGGCTTCCGTGTGGACAAGGCCGACCCGTTCGGCATCCACCACGAGACGCCGCCCAGGACGGGCTCCAAGGTGTGGGACCTCGACTACGCGTGGGGCGACGCCGAGTGGATGGCCGGCCGCCACCGGCGCAACGGCCTGGCGAGCCCGATCTCCATCTACGAGGTGCACCTCGGCTCGTGGGCGCGGGTGCCCGAGGACGGGAACCGCTCGCTCAGCTACCGCGAGCTGGCCGGGAAGCTGGTGCCCTACGTCGCCGACCTCGGCTTCACCCACGTCGAGTTCCTGCCGGTGATGGAGCACCCGTTCTACGGCTCCTGGGGCTACCAGACCACCGGCTACTTCGCTCCCACCAGCCGCTACGGCACGCCGCAGGATTTCATGTACCTGGTGGACCGGCTCCACCAGGCCGGGATCGGCGTGATCCTCGACTGGGTGCCGTCGCACTTCCCGGCGGACGAGCACAGCCTGGCGTACTTCGACGGCACGCACCTGTTCGAGCACGCCGACATGCGCCAGGGTTTCCACCCCGACTGGAACAGCTACATCTTCAACTACGGCCGCCACGAGGTGCGCTCGTTCCTGCTCTCGTCGGCCTTCCTGTGGCTCGACACCTACCACGCCGACGGCCTGCGCGTGGACGCCGTGGCCTCGATGCTCTACCTCGACTACTCGCGCAAGTCGGGCGAGTGGATCCCCAACCGCTTCGGCGGCCACGAGAACCTCGAGGCCGTGGACTTCCTGCGCCGCTTCAACACCGCCGTCTACGAGCGGCACCCCGAGACGCAGACCATCGCCGAGGAGTCCACCGCGTGGCCGATGGTCTCGCGGCCGACCTACGTGGGCGGCCTCGGCTTCGGCCTCAAGTGGGACATGGGGTGGATGCACGACACGCTGGCGTACCTGGCGCACGACCCGGTGCACCGGCGCTTCCACCACAACCAGCTCACCTTCCGCGGGCTGTACGCCTTCACCGAGAACTACTGCCTGCCGCTCTCCCACGACGAGGTGGTGCACGGCAAGGGCTCGCTGCTGGCCAAGATGCCGGGCGACGGGTGGCAGCAGTTCGCCAACCTCCGCGCGCTGCTGGGCTACATGTACTCGCAGCCGGGCAAGAAGCTGCTGTTCATGGGCGGCGAGATCGCGCAGGGCGGCGAGTGGAGCCACGAGTCGAGCGTCGAGTGGCACCTGCTCGAGCGCGAGCCGCACCGCGGCGTGCAGGCGCTCACCCGCGACCTCAACCGCCTGATCCGCGCCGAGCCCGCGCTGCACGAGCTGGACAGCGATCCCGCCGGGATGGAGTGGATCGACGCCAACGACTCCGACAACTCGTCGCTGACCTACCTCAGGAGGAGCCGCGACGGGGAGCTGATCCTCGTGGCGTGCAACTTCACGCCCGTCCCCCGCGGCGGCTACCGGGTCGGCGTGCCGCGCGCCGGCTTCTGGCGCGAGGTGCTGAACACCGACGCCGCGGCCTACGGCGGCGGCGGGATCGGCAACCTCGGCGGGCGGCACACGGAGCCGGTGCCCTTCCACGGGCGCGAGCAGTCGCTCGACCTGGTGCTGCCGCCGCTCTCCGTGGTGTTCCTCAAGCACCAGCCGGCCTGACGCCACGTCGCGGCGCGCATCGCGCCCGACCGGACCCGGCAGCGCCGGTCGACCACGGGCGAAACCTGCGCCGCTAGAACGCCAGCGACACGCCGATCCCCCTCCGGCCGCCCGGCGCCGGCACCAGACCCGTGCGGGCATCGCCCAGCGGTCTGCGGATCGGTCGGGCAGCGCTCCTCGGCCTGCAATCCTCGCCCGAACCCGCACCACTGCTAGCCGGCGCCGGTCAAGCAGTCGTCAAGGCGTGCCGACCAATCGGCGACACGAGTAGTCGGATACCGGATGCGGGCCGCAGGCCGCACCGGATGACGCCCGTGTGACGCCCTCGTCCTAGGCTGCTCCTCGGGCCGGTCGCGCCCGCCGGGAGAGAACATGGCTGCGAAACCTCACACACCGTGCACGGCCGGCCGCGCCGGCACCCGTGTGGCGCCGATCGCGGGCCTGCTGCTCGCGGCCGCCGCAGCGGCCGCGCAGACCCCGCCGGCGCAGGGCGCGGCGCCCGCCGCGATCCTCGAGCGCGCCTTCGGCGCCTCGGCTGACACCGCGATGGTCACGCTGCGGCGGGGCGTGGTGTACACCGCGGAAGTCACGGGCCCCGGAACGCCCGCGTTCCGCAACCCGCGCAACGGTGAGGTGTCGGCGTTCGTGGTGCCTGGCGCCGCGGGCTCCGACACGGCGACCCGCCGCTTCGAGGTCTATCCCTACCTCACCGGCACGCACGTCGTCCGGCTCGACGGCCTGCCTGGGGGCGCCACGGCGAGGCTCCGCCTCTCGGCCGACGTCCGGGAGATGCAGCGGCTCGCCGTGCGCGACTACCGCGCGGTCAGGTTCGGGATCGCCGTGGCCGCGGGTATGCACGGAGGGTACGCCATCGCGCGAGCGCAGTCTGGCAGTGCCGCGGGGGGCCGCGGCACCGACTGGGAGGCCGCGCTGGTCGCGGAGATCCTCGACCGGGTCGGCGTCGCGGTCGGCGTCAGCGAGCAGTCGTTCCGCGGCACGTCGTTTTCGGCGCACTGGGTCTTCGCCGAGGCCCGCGTGCGCGCCGTCAGCCCGAGCCTGTTCAAGGACCGCCGGACCGACGTCGCGGCGGCGCTGCGGTACTCCGAGACCGAGGGCTACGGGCCCGACAACGTCAATCCG
>DASPSV010000173.1:0-4486 GCA_035623755.1 Gemmatimonadales bacterium | reverse complement strand
ACGTACCTCGCGATCGCCATGCAGATCACGGTGATGCCGAGGAAGAGCGCCGCGACCCTGCCGCCGGTCCGGAGCTTGCCTTCGAGCAACTTCATCTGCGCCGCCTGCTCCGGCGTCGGCCCGCCGGACTGGCCCTGGATCGCGCTCGCCACTTTCTTGAGCCGCGCGGCGTTGCGGGCCTGGCCGCCGAAGCCCACGAAGCCCGCCAGCAGCGCGCACAGTCCTCCGATCGACAGCACGACGCCCAGGGGGCTCCCCATGAACGCCGACTGGAAGCCGCCCGAGTCGATCGAGAACAGCCAGATGCCGGCCCCAACCGACAGGACCGCGGCCGCCGCCATGGCCGGCGAGTAGCTCTTCACCAGCCGCTCGACGAAGCCGCTCCCCGAGCTGCCCAGTGCGGCCACCGCGGGCTCGACAAAACCGGCGAACATGAACGTGCTTCCGGCCCAGAACACGCCTCCGCCGATGTGCAGGACGCGCAACACGAGCGTCAGCCAGCTCATCCCATCCTCCTTGCGCTGCGGGTGAGCGCCCTCGGGCAACCCGGCGCGGCAGTCGCCCGCGCTCGCGTCGGGCCGCGCCGTCAGGCGAGCGGAATGTGCCTGGCGTTGGCCGCGAGCCAGACGTCGAACGTCTGCAGCTCGGGGTTCAGCGCCCGCGAGGCCTCGATGCTGTGGGTCCGGCAGATCTCGTCCGAGAAGTCCCGGTCGAACTGGAACATGTTGCCGAGGTCCTCGGCCCCCGGGAAGCCGAAGCCGCGGTACACCTCCGGCGGAATGTCGTGGTACTGCACCGCGTAGCCCAGCGCCTTCGACATCGCCGCCGCCATCTCCGCGCCGGTCAGGTGCCCGCCCGCGATGCCGATGGTCTTGCCGACGTGCCGGGCGCCCTGCCGGAAGATCCCGTACGCGCACCTGCCGATGTCCTCGGCCGCGATGCCCACGAGCTTCTTGTCGCCCATCGGCATCGTGATCGCCACCGTGCCATCGGGCCCCTTCTTCGGGCCCCAGCCGAAGTGGATGAAATTGTCCCAGTAGGCGCAGGTGTTCAGGAACGTCGTCGGCACGCCGAGGTCGGAGAACAGCCGGTTGGACTCGCCCTTGGCGTCGAAGTGCGGGACCTTGTATTTGCCCATCAGCGTCGGCATGCGGTCGTCGCTCAGCGGCACCCACTTCCGCGTGTCCTCGAGGGTCGACCAGACCACGTGCTGGAGGCCGGCGGCCTTCGCCGCCCGGGCCATCGTGCCCGCCTCGGCCCCCTCCCGCTCGGGCGACATGTGGGCCCAGTAGAAGGTGACGCAGAAGGCACCGTGGGCCCCGGCGAACGCCTTGTTCAGGCTCGCCTCGTCGTCCACGTCGGCCGCGACCACCTCCGCGCCGAGGGCCCGCAGCTCCCGGGCCCGCTCGGAGCGGATGTCCCGCGTCAGCGCCCGCGCGATGAACGGACCGTCCCGGTCCGCCATGATGGCGCGGACGAGTCCTCCGCCCTGCGCGCCCCGCGCTCCTACGACCGCGATGACCTTCTTGTCGGCCACAGCCCCTCTCCCTCCGTGTGCGTCGGACGGCGAAACCTGCGCCGGGCGGCCTCCGTCGGGGCATGCGGCCCCGCACCGCCCGTCGCCCGGCTCTATGGTTCGGTGAGCGGTGCTAATATACACGTGCCCCCGTTCCAACCGGAGACCGCTGCCATGAGCGTCCGAACCGTCGCGAGCCCCGCGCGCGTCCGCCGCGCCCTCGCCTCCCTGGCCTTCCTCCTGCCCGCGCTCGTGCCCGGGCGCGCCGCCGCGCAGGGCGCCCCGACGCCGCTGCCGGCCGCCACGGCGCCGCTCAAGGTCCTCGACCCGGCGTTCATCGACCAGACGGCCAACGCCTGCGTGGACTTCATGCAGTACGCCAACGGCGCCTGGCTGGCGCACGACACGATCCCGGCGGCCTATTCGTCGTCCGGCGTCACGCGCGACATGGGCGACCGCAACGAGCTGGTCGTGCGATCGGTGCTCGACGACGCGATGGCCCGCCGCGACTCCGCGGCTCCGGGCAGCACGCCGCGCAAGCTCGGCACGTTCTACGCCTCGTGCATGGACTCGACGGCGATCGAGGCCGCGGGCCTCTCGCCGCTCCGCTCCTGGCTCCGGGACGTCGACGGCATCACGACCCGCTCGCGCCTCGTGGCCGTGATCGCCGCGCTCCAGGTCCGCGGCATCGACCTCGTCTTCCGCTACAGCTCCGACGTGGACCTGCACGACGCGGCGCACTACATGGCCTGGCTCTCCCAGGGCGGCCTCGGCCTCCCCGACCGCGACTACTACACGGACGCGGGCCCCTCGGCCGACTCGACCCGGGAGGCGTACGTCGCGCACCTGACCCGCACGTTCCGGCTCGCCGGCGCGACGGCGGCGCAGGCCGCGCGCGACGCCCACCAGGTGGTGCGCCTCGAGACCGACCTGGCCAAGGCGTCGCTCACGCGGGTGCAGCTGCGCGATCCGAACGCCACCGATCACCCCATGACGGCCAGGGCGCTCGCGGCGCTCGCGCCGGCGGTCGCCTGGCCGGCCTACTTCCACAGCATCGGGCTCACCGTGCCGGTGCCGCGCGTCAACGTCGCCGAGCCCGACTTCGTCCGCCGCGTCAACGCGCTGCTCCGGACGGCGCCGCTCGCCCAGTGGAAGGCGTACCTCCGCTACCACCTGGTCGCCGAGGCGTCGCCGTGGCTCAGCACGCCGTTCGTCCAGGAGCAGTTCGCCTTCAGCTCCCGCTTCACCGGCGCCAAGGCGCTGCTGCCGCGGTGGAAGCGCTGCCTCCGCGAGACGGACGGCGACCTGGGCGAGGCGCTCGGCCAGGCCTACGTCGCCCGCACCTTCCCGCCGGAGGCCCGGGCGCGGGCCAAGGCCGTGATCGACGACATCCGCGCGGCGTTCGCCGAGCGGCTGCGGCACCTGACCTGGATGTCGGACTCGACCCGGGCGCAGGCGCTGAACAAGCTGGCGAAGATGGGCGAGAAGGTCGGCTACCCCGACCGGTGGCGGGACTACACGAAGCTGGTGACGGAGCCCGGCCCCTTCATCCTCAACGTGGCGCGGGCCAACGCCTTCGAGTGGCAGCGGGTCGTGAACCGGCCCGGCGCGCCGGTGGACACCACCGAGTGGGGCATCACGGTGCCGACGGTCAACGCCTACTACGATCCCTCGCGCAACGAGATGGTCTTTCCGGCGGGCGCCCTGGTGCCGCAGACGTTCGACGCGTCCGCCGACGACGGCGCGAACTACGGCTCGCTGGGCGGCAGCTGGGCCGGCCACGAGCTCACCCACGGCTTCGACGACGAGGGCCGGCACTACGACGCCGCCGGCAACCTGCGCGACTGGTGGACCGCCGCCGACTCGGTGCACTTCACCGGGCAGGCCAACCTCGTGGTCCGGCAGTTCGACGGGTACCTGCAGGTGGACACGTTCCACGTCAACGGCAAGCTCACCGAGGGCGAGAACATCGCCGACTACGGCGGACTCCTGACCGGGTACGACGCGCTCGAGCGGGCTCTGCAGCGCGACGGCCGCCCCGGCCCGATCGACGGCTACACGCCGGAGCAGCGCTTCTTCATCTCCTACGCCCAGAGCTGGCGCGTGCACAACCGCCCCGAGCGGCTGCGCACCCGGGTCACCGTCGATCCGCACGCCCCCGAGCTGTGGCGCGTGAACGGCCCGCTCTCGAACATGCCGGCCTTCGCCATCGCGTTCGGGTGCAAGCCGGGCGACCCGATGGTCCGCGCCGCCGACAGCATCCCGCACATCTGGTAGGCGGCTCCCTGAACGACGACACCCCGCCGCGCGAGCCGCGCGGCGGGGTGTCCGCTCCTCCCGGCAGGAGCGCTAGTGCATCCGGGCGTACTTGGCTTCGAGCTGCTCGTGCGTCTCCGCGTGGGCGGGGTCCTTCACGATGCAGTTGTCCACCGGGCACACCTCGACGCACTTCGGATTGTCGTAGTGGCCCACGCACTCGGTGCACTTCTCGAAATCGATCAGGTAGATCGGGTCGGCCTGGCTGATGGCCTCGTTCGGGCACTCGGGCTCGCAGGCTCCGCAGTTGATGCACTCCTCGATGATCTTCATCGCCATGGCAGGCTTCTCCGTCACTGAGGGTGAGTACCGGGCCGTGACGCGGCCCGCCGTCTGGCCGGGACCGCCCCCGCACCGAATGGGGAGTACCGCAAAAAGGATGCGAGCCGGGGCCGATGCGAGCACGCCCGAGTCCCCCACTCAAGGCAGTCAGACGAGCACATGAGAACGGGTTTCAGGCGCACGGCGTGGCCGATTGGCGGGAGTGACGCCCGCCTGACGCGGCGATAGTACTACTGCGTGCGCTTGCCTGAAGGACTGGGCCGGCCACGGAGGACGCCATGAGGTTTCGGCCCCCGCTGATCGCGATCGGCAGCGCCGCTGTCGTCGTGGCCGGGATCGCCGGTTGCCGGGAAGTGCCGCAGGCGCCCACCC
>DASPSV010000038.1:0-2940 GCA_035623755.1 Gemmatimonadales bacterium | reverse complement strand
GCAGGTAGGCCAGCTGCCCCCGCAGCACGGGCGGGTCCGTCCACTTGGGATCGAGCTGCTGGGCCTGGGCCAGCAGGGAGTCCGCGGCCGCGAAGTTCCGGGCCAGCACGGTCGAGTCGTCGGCGGCGGCGCCGTCCTTCTTGAGCCGCTCCGCCTGCTGGTAGAGCGACCACGCGTCCGGGTTGCGGGCCTCGCTGCGAATCTGCCGCATCGCAATTTCTTCGCCGAGGCGCCGGCGGATCAGCAGCGCGGCCTGCGCGGCCAGCGTGTCGCTGATCGTGACGAGGTTCTTCGCCGGCTGCTCGAAGCTGGTGCGCTCGAAGTCCGCGCCGCTCGCGCCGTCGATCAGGCGGAGCGTCACCCGCAGCCGGTCGCCGTTCTGCTCCAGGTCGCCGAGGACGAGGGTCCCGACGCTCAGGGCCCGCGCGATGCTGTCGCGGGGCAGGTCCGAGCGGCGGTACGGCTCGACGCCGCCCGCCGAGACCACCGAGAGCGTCGGCACCTCGCGCAGGGCCCGGATCAGGCCCTCCGTGAGGCCGTCCACCACGTAGCCCAGCTTCCCGCCGCTCTGGTCCCGGAAGTAGAGGACCGCGAGGTGATGCGGATCGAGCCCGCCGGACGCGCCGCCGGCCCGCGCCGGGCGATGCCTCAGCAGCAGGGCGCCGCCCACGGCCGCCGCGAGCACGACGCCGGCGGCCGCCCAGATCACGGGCCGCCGCCACACGGGCCGGCGCTGCGCAACGGCCGCCGTGCGCCGCGCGGTCGTGATCCGGCTGCCGAGCCGGCGCGTAACGCCCGTGCCGGTCGGCGCCGCCAGCATGTCGAGGAACTCCTTCGCGGTCTGCGGCCGGTCGGCCGGGACCTTGGCGAGCACCGCGAGGACCGCCTCCTCCACCTCCTCCGGCACGGCGTCGCGCACCAGGCGGATGCTCGGCACCGCCTCCATGGTGTGGCGCGCCATGATCGCCCGCGCGTTGGCGCCGGTGAACGGCGGCTGGCCCGTGAGCATCTCGTACACGACGCAGCCCAGCGCGTACAGGTCCGACGTCGGTCCCACCGTCTCGCCCATCGCCTGCTCGGGACTCATGTACGTCGGCGTGCCGACGGCCATCCCGGTCTGCGTCAGCTTCTCGCCGGCCTCCGACGCCGCGCGCGCGACGCCGAAGTCGGCCACCAGGGCGTGGCCGCCCGCGAGCAGGATGTTCTCGGGCTTGATGTCGCGGTGGACGATGCCGAGCGCGTGGGCCGCGCCCAGCGCGTCGGCGACCTCGTAGGTGATCTGCAGGGCGTCGTCCACCGGCAGCATCGACTCGCGCGTGAGGCGGTCGCGCAGCGATTCGCCCGGGACGAACGGCATCACGTAGTAGAAGAGGTTGTCCGCCTCGCCCGAGTCGAACAGGCCGAGGATGTGCGGGTGGTGGAGCTTGGCGGCGAGCCTGATCTCGCGCTCGAACCGCTCGGCGCCCATCGAGGCGGCCAGCTCGGGGTGCAGCACCTTGATGGCGACGTCGCGCTCGTGCCGGAGGTCGTGGGCGAGGAACACCGTCGCCATGCCGCCGGCGCCCAGCTGGCGCTCGATCCGGTAGCGATCGGCGAGGGCGGCCTGGAGCCGGCCGAGGATGTCGGCTTCGGGCGGCGGTTCCGGGGGCAGGCCGGTTGGTGCGCCGCACTTCTGGCAGAAGGCGGCGCCAGGAGGAAGAGCTGCGCCGCACTGCTTGCAGACTCCCGGCAACGTGGGGTTGGTCACGGCAGTGGGACTAACATCACCTGCAGGAAGCGCGGGCCGCAAGCTGGGACGGCGGGGCTCGGCGCTAGCGGAGCATCCGGGTGTACTGCAGAACCTGCGGTCCGAACCATCCGTTACTGGAGGCGATGCGCGCGTGGCCCGCCGCGTCCACGACGACGGAGACGCGGCCCTCACCCGGCACATCCCGGAGCGTGTCCGTCCGCCAGCCGGCCGGCCCGAGGCACCCCGCGGTGCAGCGCGAGAGCGAAACCGTTCCGCGGTTGGTGGCCAGGTAGACCCGCCCGCTGTCGTCAGTCGCCAGCGCGACATCGCGAGACTTGAGCGGCAGGGCCGCCAGCGACCAGGCCGCACCCGCGGTGCACGGTCCGGCGCAGGTCCCGAAGGTGACCGCTCCGGTCGAATCGGCGACGGCGAGGAGCGCCGTCCCGTCGGTTAGGAAGGTCATGGCGAGCGCCTCGATACCCGACGGTCCCGGCACCGGCGCCGACTGCCAGTTCGCGGCGGAGGTGCAGCCTCCGAGGCACGCGGCGTGGACGAGGCCCGAGCTTGACCCATACAGCAGATGCACGGCGCCGTTGGGCGCGACGGCGACGAGCCGCGAGGAGTGCTCGAGTGCGTCGTTCGAGAAGCTGCTCACGGTCACGTCCTGCCAGCTCGCTGCGGCGCCGCACGCCGACGGGCAGTACCGGTAGTGGATGCTGTAGTCGACGTAGTCGTAGTAGATCAAGTGCAGCCCGCCCGCGGCGTCGGCGGCCAGAGGCACGCTGTACGCAGTCTCCTGAAAGGGGCCCTCCAGGTAGGCCGTGTCCGCCAGCATGGAGCTCGCGGACCAGTGGGCGGTGAAATTGCACGCGCCGGGGCACTGCGCGTAACCGACGCCTATGCCCCGGGCCAGAGCCTGCCCGTAGACCGCCTGGAACCCCAGCGATGTGAGCACGGCGCCGGCGCCACCCAGCTCGAAGGAGCCTCCGTACATCGGCACGCTGTCCGCCGTTCCGCCGAACCAGTGGACCGGTTCGTCGCAGAAGTTCGCGCACCCGTAGTAGCGGAGGCGGTCGCTCCAGGCATCGAACGCCACGACGTGCGCGCTCTGGTCGGGAGCGAGCAGCAGTTTCACGCCGCCCCACTGGTTTCCGACGTCGAGCTGGTAGCCTTGCAGGGTGTCGATCGTGACGGTGACGTGCGTGGCGGGC
>DASPSV010000112.1:0-2964 GCA_035623755.1 Gemmatimonadales bacterium | reverse complement strand
GGCGCGCTGGCGAGGGAAATCTCGCGGCTCTCGGATGACCGGGGCGAGCTATCGCGGCTCGGGACCGAAGCGCGGCGGACGGTGGCGGCGTCGTTCACGTGGGAGCGGTGCGGGGAGCAGACCGTGGCCGCGTACCGCCGTGCGCTCGCGGCGGCGCGACGCTCGTGAGTGAGCCGGTCGATGTACTGGTTCTCTCACTCGGCACCACCCGGGGGCTCCGGCTCGCCAACGCGGAGCTCGTCGACATGCTGCGCGAGGCGGGCGCCTCCGTCGCGGCCGTGGGGACACGAATCGGGTTGACGAACGCACTCCGGCGGGCGTATCCAGTCAACGATGTCGTCGAAGCGATCGCGGCCCGGCGCGCCCTCGCGGCCGGGATGCGCCGGTTTCGGCCGCGAGCGCTGGTCGTCTCCACTACGACCGCGGCGCTCTTCATCGGCGACCCCGGGGTACCGTTCGCGGTGTGGCTCGACTCGCCGGCGCGCCTCAACCGGCCGGGCTTGGCCAGCGTGCCGCTGCACCTGCTCGAGCGCCGGCAACTCGCCCGCGCGCGCGTGCTGATGCCGCACAGTCCCGGCGCAGTGGCGGCGTTGCCGCTGGGCGCCGCGCCGACTGTGGTGATCCCGCCACCGATCTCAGCTGCCTCGCGTGCGGCGGATCTGCGGGAGCCGGTCGCGGTCGGGTACACGCCCGACCCGAAGGCCAAGGGGCTCGCGCTGCTGTGCTCAGCGTGGGAGGAGGCTCAGTTGCCGGGCGTGCGGCTGCTGATCGCGGGCATCCCGCGCGAGCGTGCGGTCGACTTCCTGTCTCGCCGCGGCGTGAGGCTGCCACCCGGGGCCGAGCTCGTGGGGATGCTGCCCCAGCCGTCGTTCCGGGATCTGCTGGGTCGGGCGCGCGTGTTCGTAAGCACCGCGGAGTGGGAAGACTTCGGCGTCGCCCCGCTCGAGGCGCTCGATCGCGGCGCCGCGCTGGTCTGCGCCCCAGGCGGCGGTCCGTTTCCAGGCCTCGGGCTCGCTCGATCGCTGGCGCCAGAGTTCGTGGCTGCCGACCGCGACGCCGGCGCCGTCGCGCGCGCGCTCGAGGCGGCGTTCGCGGCGGACGACGCGATCCTCGCCGCCTACCGGCTGGCGGCGCGGGCCGCGCTCGAGCCGTACCGGCCCCAGGCGCTGGTCGGGCGCCTTCAGGACGAGGTGCTGCCGGCCCTGCTCGGCCGGTAGTCGGCCGGCGCCTTGCCGTTGCTGTGGGGGTCGCCCGGCGGCCGCACACGCCCACGCCGGCCCGCAGCCCTGACCACGGCCTCGACGAACGCGTCGACCTCGCTACCGTCGGTCTCGAGGTCGATCGCCCGGCTCTCGTCACCCATCCGCCGGCGCAGCTCGGCGTCGGACACCAGGCGGTCGAGCGCGCCGGCAACGTCCTCGACGCTGTACGGGTTGACCAGGACCGCGTTGCGGCCATCGACCGCGACGTCGCCGGCGGCGCCGGCCGTCCTGGAGCAGATGATCGGCATCGCCGCCGCGGCCGCCTCGCGGACCGCCACACCGAACGGCTCGTACGTGCTGATCAGCGCGTAAATGTCCGCGTTGGCGTACAGCTCGGGCAGGCTCTCCGGCGGGAGGTGGCCGTGCCAGTGGACGGGAACCCCGGCCCTCTTCGCGAGCTCCTTCAGGTCGGGCTCTAGGAACCCGGCGCCGGCGATCTCGAGCTGGGCGTCCGCCGGCGTCAGCGCCGCCCTCGCGAATGCCTTGATAAGCATGCCGAAGTTCTTGTCGGGCACGAGCCGACCGGTGCTGATGACCCTGACCGGCGTGCCGGGCATGGATGCGGTTGCACGATCGCGGCGTGCCCGTGCCGCCGCGGCCCGGACCGGCTCGACGTCGGCGGCCTGGAGCGCGACCGCGATCCGGTCGTCGGGGATCCCGAACGCCAGCAGCCGGGCGCGGGCGGCCGAGCTGGCCGCGATCAGCCCGTCGGCGTGGCGGCCGAGCCGGCGGTGCAGCCCGAGCTGCCAGGGCGGCAGCATGGAGTCGATCCCCGGCGTGCATTCGGTGAAGATCACGTACGCGCGCTTGTGTCTGCGACACCAGTTGAGCGCGCGCAACGACGCGGGCCCGTACTCGGACACGACCACGCAGTCGGGATCGGCGGTGGTGAGCGCGCGCTCGAGCCCGCGTGGCCACAGCAGCGGCGTACGGCCGGCGCGCCGGCGCTGCCACGAGCGCAGGTGCACGGCCGGATAGGGGTGCTCGCGCGGGAACCACTCGGGCGGGACGTCCCAGCTCGGCTGCCCGGCCGACTGGTAGATCACGCAGATGTCCAGCTCGTCGCGCTCGTGCAGGGACCGGAACAGCGGCTCTCGGTAGGGCACGGGCGTCGGCGGGACGATGGCGCAGCGAACGGCCATGGCGGGTCGAAGGTTACGGGGAGCGGTGGATCTCCGACTAGGCGTGGGACGGTCGGATCGCGCCGGCGCTTCGGTCGCCGGGGCCCGACAAGTGGCACTCGACCCGCGGTTCCTGCCGAAAGCCACGTACGCCGTGGCTGTCGCGGTCAACCGCACGCTCGGCGCCCGGCGCGGCGTCGGTTGGCACGTTAGCCGCTATATCTGGGAGCCGCGACCGCGCTCGAACCAGATCGCGCGGTCCTTCCAATCGTGGGCCATCATCAGCGCCCCGCCGGCGGCGGTCAGCGCGAGTACGGAGCGCGGACCGCTGGACGGCTTACCGATCGCGGCCGGATCCGTGACCAGGGCGAGAAACGCGGCCGTGGCGACGACGCTCCCGGTCGCGCCGTGGTGGCATCGCTGCCCGAATATCCACAGCCGATGTCGGAGCGCGTCGTACTCGACGAGCTTCTTGAGGGAGTATCCGGCGCCCTGTCGCATCTCCTGAATCGCCCCATTTATCGACCTTTATCCTGCAAACGTGAGGGGAATCGCAGTTCTTTTGTGCGTTCTGTTACTCA
>DASPSV010000042.1:0-27700 GCA_035623755.1 Gemmatimonadales bacterium | reverse complement strand
GCCGACGGCCGCGAGGCGCTCGAGCTGCTGGAGCAGGAGCCGCGCGTGGACCTCGTCATCACCGACGTGGTGATGCCGCGGCTCGGCGGGAACGAGCTGATCCGCCAGCTGCGCGAGCGGGGCCGCCACGTCCGGGTGCTGTTCACCAGCGGCTACCCGGGCCGCGGCGACGAGCGCGAGGAGATGGAGCCCGGATACCCGTTCCTCACCAAGCCGTGGACGATCCCGGAGCTGCTGGGCGCGGTCCGCTCGGCGCTGGACGCGTCGGCGCCGGGCGCCGCTAGCGCGGCGCCGTCCTGACCGGGTTCCGCAGCACCCCCACCCCGCCGATCTCCACCTCCACCACGTCGCCCTCGGCCAGCGGTCCCACGCCGGCCGGGGTGCCGGTCGCGATCAGGTCGCCCGGCTCGAGCGTCATCACCTGCGAGATGTAGGCGACCAGGTCCGCGATCGGGAACACCAGGTCGGCCGAGCGCCCGTGCTGCCGCTCGGCGCCGTTGACGCGGCAGCGCACCTCGAGGCCGGCGAGGTCCACGCCGGCACCCAGGGGCACGACCCGCGGCCCGACGGGACAGAAGGTGTCGAAGCCCTTGGCGCGGGTCCACTGGACGTCGGCGTTCTGGAGGTCGCGCGCGGTGACGTCGTTGACGCAGGTGATGCCGGCGATGGCGGCGCGGGCGGCGTCGGGGCCGGCGCGCCGGAGCAGCGCGCCCATCACCACGCCGATCTCGCCCTCGTGCTCGACCCGCTGCGAGGCCTCCGGCAGCAGGATCGCCTCCCCGTCGCCGATCACGGCCGAGGGCGGCTTGAGGAACAGGAGGGGGGCGGCGGGGACGGTGTTGCCCAATTCGGCCGCATGAGCCCTGTAGTTGCGCCCTACACACACGATCTTGCCGGGTCTGTTCACGTCTCGCCTCTCAGCGATAGGCGTGAGACGTGAGGGGTGAGAAGTGAGAGGTTCAGGTGAGACGTGAGAGGTCGTGAGGCGTGAGAGGAAGCTCACCTCTCACGTCCTTGCCTCTCACCTCTCACGTGAACGTCTCACTTCTCACCTCTCACCTCTCACGCCGTTGATTTCGAAGAATTCCTCGATCTCGCTTCGTAACGTTTCCCATGGACCAACGATCCGCTGAGCCTCCGGCAGCCCTTCCAGCAGCGCCCCCCCATACCGCTTCCGCAGCACCCGCGGGTCGAGCAGCACCACCACCCCGACGTCGGTCCGCGACCGGATCAGCCGCCCGAATCCCTGCTTCAGCTTCAGGCCCGCCAGCGGCACCAGGTAGTCGTTGAACGGGTCGCCGCCCTCCGCCTGGATCACCTCGCACCGCGCCGCCGTGAGCGGCTCGGTGGGCACGCGGAAGGGCAGCTTCGCCAGCAGCAGCGCGCGCAGCGCGAGCCCCGGCACGTCCACGCCCTCCCAGAACGAGTCGGTCCCCAGCAGGATGGCCGAGCCCGCGTCGCGGAAGCGGCGCAGCAGCTGGTCGCGGGGCGCGTCGCCCTGCACCAGCAGCGGCCAGCGACCGGCGACGTCGGCGCGGCGCCGCAGCGCGGCGGCGGTCTCCCGCAGCGCACGGTGGCTGGTGAACAGGACGAACAGGCCGCCGTCGGACGCGTGCGCCAGCTCGGCCGCGATCTCCGCCACCCGCGCGCCGTGGGCCTCCACGTCGTCGCGCGGCTCCGGGACGTCGTCGGGGATCGCGAACAGGCACTGGTCGCGGTAGTTGAACGGCGAGGGCAGCGCCTCGCGCGGGCCCGGGCACGCGGGGGCCAGGTCGAGACCCAGCCGCCCGGTCAGGAACTCGAACGAGCCGCCGGTGGCCAGCGTGGCGCTGGTGAGGACCACGGTCTCGGCGCGGTCGAACAGCAGCTCCCTGAGGAGCGGGGCGAGCTCCAGCGGCACGGCCGCCAGCGCGACGTGCGAGCCGCCGCGGCGCTCGAGCCAGCGCACCAGCGCGGGCCCGCCAGGCGCCGGCCGCAGGGTCGTGCGCACCGCGTCGCGCGCGCCCTCGAGCCGGCCGGCGATGCCCTTGAGCTCGCCGAGGAGCGCGGTGATGCGGTCCGACGGCTCGGCCTCGCCCGACAGGCGGTCGCCGAGCGCGAGGAGCGACTCCCGCAGCAGGCCCAGCGCGGCGCCCAGCCCCTCCAGCGCGTCGCCGAGCCCCGCGGCCCACACCGGATCGTCGGCGAAGGTCTCGGTGAGGCGCACCACGTTGTCGGTGCGCCCGGCGAGGAACGCGTCGAGGATCCGGAACAGGCCCTCGGCCGAGCGCCGCGCGTCGGCCAGCGCGGGCGCCACGCGGGCTTCGAGCACCTCCGTCGCCGCCTCGCGCAGCAGCTCGCCCGCATCGGCGGCGAGCGCCGCCCGCAGCGCCGGCAGGACCCCGCGGCTGCCGCGCTCCAGCCGCGCGAGCAGCCGCTCGACGCCGCGCGAGGTGACCTGGGCGCCGAGGTGCTCGCCGGCGGTGTCCTCGAGGTGGTGCGCCTCGTCCACCACGACGCGCCGGTAGGGCGGCAGCACCGCCGCCTCCAGCCAGTTGCCGGCCGCGCCGCGCACCGCGAGGTCGCTCGCCAGCAGGTGGTGGTTCACGACCACCACGTCGGCGTCGGCGGCCGCCCGCCGCGCCGCGAACACGAAGCAGCGCTCGAAGTGCGGACAGCGCAGCCGCGTGCACAGGTCCGATTCCGCCGCCACTTCGTCCCACAGCTCGGGGCTCGGCGTGAAGCTGAGGTCCGAGAGGCTCCCGTCCGCGCTGCGCCCGGCCCACCGGCCGATGGCCTCCAGCTCGTCGCGGCGGTCCGGCTCGAGCAGCGTGCCCACGGCGCGCCCGGCCTGCTCGAGCCGGCTGAGGCACACGTAGTTGCGCCAGCCCTTGAGGAGCGCGTAGCGCACCGGCCGGTCCCCGGTGCCGAGCGCGCGGCCGAGCAGCGGCAGGTCCTTCCCCACCAGCTGCTCCTGCAGGTTGATCGTGTTGGTCGAGACGATCGTGCGCTCGCCGTTCGCGACCGCCCACGCGATCGCGGGCGCCAGGTACGCGAAGCTCTTCCCGACTCCGGTGCCGGCCTCGAGCACCGCCACGCCGCCCTCGTTGTAGGCGTCGGCCACGTAGGCCGCCATGTCGCGCTGGCTCTGGCGGTCCTCGTGGTAGCCGAGCGCGCACGCGACCTGCCCGCCCGGCGCGAGCATCCCCGCGACCGCCACCGGATCGATGGGCCGCGCCGTGCGCGGCTTCGGCACCTCGACCACCACGTAGAGCGCCGTGGCCTGGTTGTCCACGATGCCGAAGCCGACGCCCCCGTCGTGGAGGCGCACGGCGACGTCGAGGTCCGCGTTGGACGGCTCGAGCAGCCCGCTGGGGTGGTTGTGCAGGACCATCTGCCCGCGCGCGGCGACGCCCGGCAGTGCCAGCACCGCGTCCACGGTGCCCCGCGCCACCGCCTCGGCGCGGACCACCGTGCCGTCGGGCGAGAGGTCGGCGACGAACGACACCTCGCGGCCGCCGGCTGAGGCGATCGCGCCCGCGATCGTCTCCCGGGCTGCGGCGCCGAGCCGCCCGTCGGTCACACTCGAGCCCGGGCGGGATCGAGCGGGCGGCGCATCGGAAGAGTCGTGCTCGGTTCGGCTGTCGTCCGGCGCGGTCACGTCCCGTCCGTCACGTCTTGAGTTCGCGCTTCCGGGCGGCCGGGAACAGCACGTTGTTCAGGATCAGCCGGTAGCCGGGGGACGTGGGGTGCAGCGAGAGATCGGTCGCCGGAGCGCCGATCTGGTGCTGGGGATCTTCCGGGTCGTGGCCGCCGAGGTACGTCCAGGTCCCCCTGCCGAGGTCCCCGTGAATGTACTTCACCCACGGCGCGCCGGGCTCCTCGGCCAGCACCACGTCGGCCGGCTTCAGCGTGCGGCGGGTGAAGCTGGTCGTGACGCCGTAGAAGTCCGGGATCACCTGGCGGTGGCACTGCACCAGCATCGCGTACGCCGGATCGATCTTGGCGCTGAAGTTGAACAGCTCGAACGCCCCGAGCGGCTGGCGCAGGGCCGGGTTGTTCACCTGGTGCCCGTCGATGTCGGAGAACACCGGGATCGCCGGGTTCTTCTCCAGGTGCGCGTCCCGGCACGCCATGGCGCGGGTCCAGTCCAGCTTCGGGTCCGCGTCGGGGTCCATCGGCGTGCCGTCGGCGAAGGCGGCGGCGATGTCCACGTCGTGCGCCGCCAGCGCCAGCTCCAGGGTCTCGGTCGCGGTGCACATCGCGAACAGGAAACCGCCGTTCTCCACGTAGGTCCGCAGCCGCGCCGCCACCGCCTTCTTGAGGGCGGGCACGTTCTCGAAGTGCAGCGCGCGCGCCGTGGCCTGGTCGGCCGCGACCATGTCGTTCAGCCACGCCGCCCCGGCGTAGGTGAGGTAGAACTTCGAGTCCTGCCCCGTGAAGTCCTCGTGATGCAGGTGCAGCCAGTCGAAGTCCGCCACGCGCCCGCCGAGCACCTCCGGGTCCCACACGCGGGTGAACGGGATGTCGGCGTACTGCAGCGCCATCGTGACCGCGTCGTCCCAGGGCTGCGCGAACGGCGGGGCGTAGATCGCGACCCGCGGCGCGCGCTCCAGCACGATCGCGTCCATGTTGCCCTGCTCGACCGTGCCGCGGATCGCCAGCACCCGCGCGTCGTCCACGCCCTCCACGGCGACGCCCGCCAGGGTCGCCGCGCGGCGGACCACGCCGTCGTCGGGGACGAAGAACGAGCCGCCGCGGTAGTTGAGCAGCCACTCGGTGTGGCCGCCGCGCTTCACCGCGTCGTAGGCGATGCCGTAGGCCTTGAGGTGGTTGGTCTGCGCGTCGTCCATCGGCACGAGCAGCACGCCGCCGTCCGGCGCCGCCGGGCCACGGCGGCCGGGCGCGCCGCCGGTCCCGCGCGCCGCTCTCCCCGTGCCCCCGTGCCCGCGCACGAGCAGGGCGCCCATCGCGGCGCCCAGCCGCGCGAGGAAGCCGCGCCGCTTCACGGGACCGCGCCGCGCACGCGGTCCAGGAGCCGGCGCGCCTCCGGCACCAGGGCGCTCTCGGGGTGGGCCAGGATCATGGCTTCGAGCTGCGCCTGCGCGCCGCGCAGGTCGCCGCGGCGCGCCAGGGCGCGCGCCAGCCCCAGCTCGGCGGCCGGCGCGCCGGCCGAGGCCGGGAACCGCTCGGCCACCTCGCGCCACAGCGCCTCCCCGCCGGTCCCGTCCCCGCTCGCGGCGGCGAGGCGCGCCGCCCAGCCCAGGAGCGCCGGCTCGGCCGCGCCGCCGGCCCCGCGCGCCAGCGGCACCAGCGCGTGCCAGGCCGCGGCCGTGTCGCCGCGCGCCGCGAGCAGCAGCGCGGCGCCCAGCGCCGGCAGGGTGTCGCGGCCGACCGCGTCGAGCAGGCCGACCGTCGCCGCCCGCTCGGCCGCCCGCGCGGTGTCGCCGCCCGTGGCGCCGACGGCGGCGAGCGCCTCGCGCGCACCGGCGAGGTCGCCGCGGTACAGGTCCACCCAGCCGCGGACCTCCAGTCCGTCGAGCGAGGCGTCCCCTGCGATCGCGGACGCGGCGCTGTCCACCGCGCCCCGCCGGAGCCAGCCCAGCGCGATGCGCCGGCCGAGCGCCTCGCGCTCGGTGCCCGTGAGCAACGCCGAGTCGGCGGCCAGCTGCCGGGCCGCCGCGCCCGGGTCCCCGGCCCGCACCGCCAGCTCGATCATCGCGCCGACCGCCGCCGAGCGCGACGCGGAGTCCGCCTGCGGGTCCGTGGCCAGCGGGCGGAGCAGCCGCTCGGCCGCCGCCGCGTCGCCCGCGTCCGCGAACGCGCGGGCGCTCTCGACCCGGGTCGCGACCGCGGTGGCCGCCGGCTCGAGCTGGGCGAGGAGCTCGTACGCCTCCGCCGCCGCCCGCTGCGCGGCCGGCCCCGCGGTGGCGCGGGCCCGGTCGGCGAACGAGCGCAACGCGTCCGCCCGGAGCGGCCCCTGCGGTGGCAGCTCGGAGCGGAACAGCGTCCAGGCGCGGGCGGGCTCGTTCCAGCCCAGGAGCAGGTCCGCGGCGACCCGCCGCGCGGCGCTCGCGCCGGACCCGTCCGCGGTCAGCGCCGCGAGCACGCCGTCCCGCGCGGCCACCGGCGCGGCGCGAAGGCTGAACGCCGCCGGCCGGGCCAGCTGCGGCTCGACCCCGACGGCCGCCCGCCACTCGACCACCGCGTGCGCCCAGTCGCCGTCGGCAGCGTCCACGCGCGCCGCCTCGGGCGCGAGCACCGTGGCGCTCCTCAGCCTCTCGCGCGCGCGGGTCACGGCGTCGCGCGCCTCGCTCACCCGTCCCGCCGCGAGGTTGAGCTGCGCCCACTCGCGGTACGGCATCGGGCTCCGCGGGTCGGCCGCGAGCCACCGCGCCAGCGCCTCGGAAGCGAGGGAGTCCCGCCCCAGCGCGCGCAGCCCGCGCACCTCGATGCCGCGGGCCGTGTTGTCGGCCGAATCGAGGGCGATCGCGTGCTCCGCGTACGCCACGGCCGAGTCGCGCCAGCCCACCTGCTGGCCCACGCGCTCCAGCCCGAGCAGCGCGATGGGGTTGTTCGGCTCCGCCCGGAGCGCCGCGGCGTAGAACCGCGCCGCCGAGCCGAGCAGGCCCTGCTGCTCCAGGTCCAGGGCCTGGTTGAGCGCCCCCTGGCCGGCCGCGCGGGCCGGCAGGAGCAGCGCCAGCAGCGCGGGGAAGACGGCGGCGAGGCGCCGCCGCGAGCGGCGGCGCGCGGGGGGGGGCGGCACGGCGGCGGGGCCGCGGCGCGCGGGTGCGAGGCTAGCGATCCGGCGCATTGAGCCGCTGGAAGTAATCGAGGACCATCGCGCGCTCGGCGGGCGAGAGCGCCTTCAGCTGCTCCCACGTGGGCGGCGGGTAGCGCAGCGCGGCCTCGCGCGGCACGGTCGACGGCGGCACGCGGGTCGGCTGCTCGCGCGCCGTCTCGCTGCGGCGCTCCGGATCGCTCTCCTGGTCGTTCCGGAGCGTGCGGCCCGCGTCGAGCAGGTGGCGGAACAGCTGCTGCTGCCGCTCCAGCGTGGCGCGGTCGAGGTGGCCACCCTCCATCTGGTCGGCGAGGCGCCGGGCCTCCGGCGCGAGCTGCTCGGGGCGGCCCGGCAAGCCGAGCCCGCCGAGCCGCTCGAGCTCGTTGGCGAGGGCCCGCTGGCGCGCCGCGAGCGCGCGCAGCTGCTGGACGACCATGTCCGAGGCGCCGCCCGCGCCCATCATCGGCAGCAGCGTGCCGAGCTGGTCGTTGAGGGAGCCCTGGCGCGAGGCCAGCTCCGAGAGCCGCTGCAGCGCCTCGGCGAACCCGGAGCCCGACCGGGACGCGGCCACGTCCTCCCCGGTGCGCCGCATCTGGAAGGCGGCCGAGGCCAGCGACCGCGCCGCCGCCTCCGCGCCGGCCGCGGCCTGGTCGGGGTCGGCGCGCGGTCCCTCGAGCGCGCGCCGCGACTGCTCGATCTGCGCGCGGGCCTGCCCGAGCGCGGCGCCGAGCCGCGGCGAGACCAGCGCGTTGCTGCCCGAGGCCTGGGCGAGCCGGCGCGCGATCTGGTCCACGCCCTGCTCGAGCGTGGACTGCCGCCCCGCGACGTCGCCCGCGCCCTCGCCGCGGCGCAGCGCCGCCGCCGCCTGCTGCTCCTCCAGCGCCAGCTGGACGCTCTCGGCCTCGGCGTCCTCGAGCTGCTGGAGCACCTGCGAGCGCCACGCCGCGGACATCTGCTGCTGCCGCTGGCGCAGCGAGTCGGCGACGGGCTGGAGGTCGCGCGCGGCCTCTTCCGCGCGCTGCTGCGCCGGCTCCCGCTGCCCCGCGGACATGGAGCCCGCGGCATCGCCCATCCGTTCCGCCGCCTCGCCCACCTGCCGCCCCGCGCGCTCGACCGCGCCCGCGGTGCCGGTGTCCGCGTGCTGGCGCAGCCGCGGGGCGAGCGCCGCCAGCCCGGCGCCGAGCGTGTCCGCCTGCCGCCGGAGGGCGCGCTGCTGCGCCGCCGCCGCAGCGGTGTCGCCGCCCGCCCGCGCGCGCGCCGCCCACTGCTCCTCGGCGCCGCGCAGCTCGTCGGCGCCGTGCGCGTAGGTCTGCAGCGACCCCTCCAGCGCCGCGCGCTCGAACAGCTCGGCGCTGCGCTCGAGGTCGCGCCGCAGGTCCCGCTGCGCGTCCGCCAGGTTGCGGAGCGCCTGCTCCACCGCGCGCGGGTCGAGGCGCTCGAGCGCCTGGCGCAGCTCCTCGAGCCGCGCCGCCATCTCCGGCGTGATCGCCTGGCGCAGCAGCGAGTCCAGCTGCTGCAGGCGCTGCTGCCACTGGGGATCGTCGAGCCCCGCGTCCCGGGACGCCTGCGCCACCCGCGCCAGCTCCTGGCGCAGCGAGTCGGCGCGGGCCACCAGCCGCTGCTGCTCCTCCCGGATGCGGCCGGCGTCCTGCGCGCGCTCGAAGGGCATCGCGCCGCTCGGCGCCGCGGGGTGCGGCGCGGTCTCTGCGTCCGCCGCGTCGGCGGCCGTGTCCGCGCCGCGGCTCCGCTGCGCCGCGAGGTCGGCGGTGCGGCGGGCGAGCGCCGACTCCCGGCCGGCGAGATCGGACGCCGCGCCCGCCAGGCTGTCCACGCCGGTCCGCACCGCCTCGCGCACCTCGGCGAGCGTGCGGAGCCGGATCGCGTACTCGCGGCTGGTGCCCACGTGCGGCACCGGCGCGCGGTCGGTGGCCCGCGCGAACAGCCGCAGCGTGTCGCCGGGCAGGAGGCCGCGGCCGTTGAGGTCCAGCTGGAGGCCCTGCACCACGTGGTCGGCGCCGGCCACGCCGGCCAGGGTGTCCACGACCGGCGCGCCCACGGTCCCCAGGCGGCTCACGCGCCAGCTCACGACCTCGACCCGCGCCAGGGCGTGGTCGTCGCGCGCGTCCACCACCAGCGGGAGCTTGAGGTCGAGCGGCGCCGTGGTGTCGGCGCCGGGCACGGGCACGGCCACCACCGGCGCGCTGTCCGGCACGGCGCGCACGTTGACCAGCGGCAGCGGCTCCGGGAACGGGACGTGCCCCGGGTCCGTGAGCGACAGCCGCCACACCGCCGAGCCGCGCACCACCAGCTCGCCGCGGAACGCCGGCCCCGACGCCGCCAGCGGCACGCGCACCGGACCGGCGACGAGCGCGGCGGCTCCGACGGGCCTGGAAGCCGCGCCGCGCATCCGCAGCACCGTGCCCACCGGCAGGAGCACCTGCCCCGAGTCGGCGGGCAGCGTCTCGTCCTCGCGCTCGAGGTAGGGCGGGTAGTGCGCCTCGACGACGAAGTCGGTGACGAAGGCGGGCTCGACGACGTCCACCCGCAGCGTGTCGGAGGTCGCGCGGCCCGCGGTCGCGTACACCCAGGTCGCGGCGGTCACCCCCGCGAGCCGCGCCGCCGCCCGGCCGGCGCCGTCGGCCGCGAGCGGCACCTCGCGCCACGTCTCGCCGGTCTCGCGCGCGAACAGCCGGATGGGCTCCGGCGTGCCGGACCGCGCCCGCACGACCACGGCGCCGCCGCTCCGCACCTCGCGCGGCGACACCGCGATCTCGACCTTCGCCGCCAGCGATGCGCGGAGCGTGCGGAGCGGGGAGGCCAGCTCGGTCGCGGCCTCGCCCGCGGCGGCGAACGCGACCACGGCCCCGCCGGCGGCCAGCGCGCAGGCGGCCGCCGTGAATCCCACCCGCCGGCCCAGCTCCCGCACCGCGGCCGGCGCCCACGCGGCGCCGCCGGCGGCGGGCAGCGCGCCGGCGAGCCGCCGCACCGCGCTCGCGACCAGCGCGGGCGAGGTGCCGGCCGGCTCCGTCCCCGCCGCGTCCACCGCCCCGACCAGCGCGCCGCGGCGCAGCGCCTGCTCCCGCTCGACCAGCGCCGCCGTCTGGCGCAGCGCGCCGGGCGGCGCGCGGCGGCCGACGGAGCGCCACAGCGCGGCGCCGACCAGCCCCAGCGCGACCGCCCAGGCCGCGAGCGGCGCCCAGCCCGCGCGCCAGAACAGTCCGGCGCGGCCGGCCAGGGCCGCGGCCGCCAGCAGCGCCAGCGCCGCCGCCAGCGCGCCGAGGACGCGCGCCGCGCCGCGCCGCCGCGCCAGCACCGCGCGCAGCCGGGACAGGCCCCCCAGCAGGTCGCTCACGCGCCGGCGCCCGTGCCGCCCGTGACCGCGTAGACGAACAGGTTCACCCCCATGCGCAGCGCCTGCTCGCGGATGGGCTCGGGGTCGTGGTGCACCTCCGGGTCCTCCCAGCCGTCGCCCAGGTCGGATTGATAGGAGTAGTAGAGCGCGAGCCGCGGCCCGAAGAAGATGCCGAAGCCCTGCGCCGGCAGGCCGTCGTGCTCGTGGATCTTGGGGATGCCGCGCGGGAACTCGTACACGTCGTGGTAGATGGGATGCGCCAGCGGCACCTCGGCGAACGGCCGGTCGGGAAACGCCTTGGCGATCTCGCGCCGGATCGACCTGTCCATCCCGTAGCAGTCGTCGGCGTGCAGGAACCCGCCCGCCTCGAGGTGCGCGCGGAGCGAGCGCACGTCGTCGTCCGACCAGAGCACGTTGCCGTGCCCCGTCATATAGAGGTAAGGCACGTCGGGGAGCGCCGGGTCGGTGAGCCGCACCACGCGCTCCCGGTCGGCGGTCTCGAGGGTGGTGCGCTCGCGGACGGCCCGCAGCAGGTTGGGCAGGCTCGACGGGTTGGCGTACCAGTCGCCCCCGCCGTCGTAGTGCACCCGGCCGATGGTCAGCGGGACCACGGGCTCACCGGGTCAGCAGGCGATAGGCGTCGCGGCGGGAGATTCCGAGGCGTTGGGCCAGCTCCTTGGCGATGGCACCCGGCGCGCCGCCGTCGGCGCGCAGCGCCGCCACCAGCTCCCGCGCCTCGTCCGCGTCGGGAGGCTCGGCGGGCGCGGCGGCCGCCTCGCGCGGCGCACCGCCCACCACCACGGTCACCTCGCCGCGCGGGGGGTGCTCCTCGTAATACTGGACCAGCTCGCCCACCGTTCCGCGCCGGATCTCCTCGTGGATCTTGGTCAGCTCGCGTGCCACGGCGGCCGGCCGGCCGGCGCCGCACGCCGCGGCCAGATCCCGGAGCAGCGCGGTGGTGCGGTTGGGCGCCTCGTAGCACACGGTCGTCCACGGCTCCGCCGCGATCCGCTCCAGCAGCTCGGCGCGCGCCGCGCCCTTGCGCGGCAGGAAGCCGAGGAACAGGAACCGGTCGGCCGGCAGCCCCACCGCGGCGAGCGCGGTGATGACCGCCGCCGGCCCCGGGATCGGCACCACCGCGAGGCCGCGCTCGTGCGCGCGGGCCACGAGCGCCGCGCCCGGATCGGAGATCGCCGGCGTGCCCGCGTCGGTCACGTAGGCCACGTCCTCGCCCGCCTCGACCCGGTCCAGCAGCCGCTCGATGTCCTCGACCTGGCTGTGCGCGTGCAGGCTCACCACCTCGCGCGAGACGTCGTAGTGGCCGAGCAGCCGGCGGGTCCGGCGGGTGTCCTCGGCGGCCAGCAGCGCGACCCGGCGCAGCACCTCCAGGCCCCGAAAAGAAAAATCCCCCAGATGGCCGATGGGGGTGCTCAGCACGAACAGCGTCCCGCGGCTCACCACTGCACGCGCCACGGCAGCCGGTCGAAGAACCCCACCGCGTTGAGCGCGAACCGGTGCTCGCGCCCCGACTGCCGCACCAGGCGCGGCGCGCTCTGCGGCGCGAGCACCTCCAGCTCGGAGAGCAGCTCCCGCGTCCAGGCCGCCACGCCCTCGGCGAGCGCGGCCGGGTCGACGACCGGATCGGGCTGGGCGGCGCCGCGCGCCCCCCCCACGAACTGCAGCACGCCGTGCTTCGGCAGCAGCCGCTGCCGCACCCGCTCGGCGCGCTTGGTGCCCTCGCCCGGCGCCTCGCCCTCGATGAGGTCGGTGAGGTCCCACACGTAGTGGCGGAACATCGCGATCATCGCGGGCGGCGCCTGCACCGGCAGCGGCGCCGGCGCGTCGTACAGCCGCACCACCACGGTGGGGAGCGGCTCGGGTGGCGTGGACGTGAACAGCCGCGCCAGGTAGGCCAGCGGCTGCTCGTCGGGCTTCTGGGCGGAGAAATGGAAGGTCGCGACCTTGCCCGCAGTGACGGCGAGGTAGTTCACCCGCCCGTTCGAGATCAGCTCGAGCAGGCCGGTCCATTGCCGCTCGAGCAGCGCGGCGAAGATGGTGTCCGGGTTCTTCGCGTCGATCGGGATCGCGAGCGGCGCCTGCGTGCACGAGCCGTAGATCGCGGCCAGCAGCTCGGGCGGCGCCTGGTGGAACGCGATCTCGGCGCGCTCCGCCCCGGCCCCGACGCGCCGCAGCGCGTCGCCGAGGGCGATCGTCCGCCGGCCGCCCGAGGTCAGCTCCGCCGCGTTCACCAGCTCGCCGCCGAGGAAGAACAGCAGCACCACCTCGTCGGGCAGGTAGGCCGCCAGGTAGGCGTCCACCTTGCCGTCGCGGTCCCGCTTGCTGAAGGCGATGAGGCTGTCGAGCGCGACGTACGGGGCGCGCGTCCGGCCCAGCAGGACCCGGCCCCGTGGGAAGTCCAGCTCCCAGAGGCGGGTCGAAGTGTCGGTCAGGACGGCGGACGAGGCACGCACGCTAGATGTGCTGGGTGATCTTCCCCACCAGGTGCGCCTTGGGCACCGCGCCCACCACCGTGTCCACGTGCTTGCCGCCCTTGAAGAACAGCAGCGAGGGGATGGAGCGCACGTTGAAGCGCACCGGCGTCTGCTGGTTCGCGTCCACGTCCATCTTCGCGATCCTCAGCTTCCCCGCGTATTCGACGGCGATCTGGTCGAGGATCGGCGCGATGACGCGGCACGGTCCGCACCATTCCGCCCAGAAATCCACCAGCACCAGGCCGGGCTGCTGCTCCACCTCCGCCTGGAACGTCCCGTCCGTCACCGCCAGCGCCTGCGACCCTGCCATGACGTGCGACTCCCGGTTAGAATGTGCGCGTGCTCCCGCCCGAGCTCCAGCAGGCTCCCGGCGTCCGGCTCGGCCACGTGGGCGTGGCGGTGCGGAGCCTCGAGGACGCCCTCCGCTTCTACCGCGACGTCCTCGGCCTGGCGCCGCACCCGGCCGCATCGGCCGACGGTGCCGCGCTGGTCGTCGTGCCGGCCGGCGGCGCCGACGTGGAGCTGCTGGCCTCCGACGATCCCGAGAGCCCCATCGGCCGGTTCCTCGCCCGGCACGGCCCCGGCATCCACCATCTCTGCTTCCGCGTCCCCGATCTCGAGGCGGCCCTCGAGCACTGTCGGGCGGCCGGCTACCGGCTGATCGACGCCGCGCCCCGGCCCGGCGCCGACGGCCGGCGGGTCGCGTTCCTCCACCCGAAGGCGACGGCGGGCATCCTGCTCGAGCTGTCGGACTAGGGGCGCGCGGGGGCGTTCACCGTCGGCATCAACGGCTGCGGGTCGAACGCCATGACGAGCCAGCCGCCCGCACGCTGCGGCGCGAGCGTGAAGGGCACGGTCACCCGCTTCTCGGCGTGGAACAGCTCCATCCGGAGCACCCGCCGCGCGCCGTTGCCCGGCGCCGGCTCGGTGCCCACCACCCGGGCCGAATCGCTGACCAGGAGGTGCTGGAGGATCGTCATGACCGAGTCGCGCCGCGCGCCGTTGGCCATGTTCACGGTGCTCGGGCCCCGCTCGTCGCCCCACAGCGCCGCCATCCGGTCGTGGTCGTTGGCGTTGACGGCGGCGAGGAACTGCCCTACCGTCGCCTCGGGGGATGCGGGCGCCGGCCCGACCGCGACCTGGCGGCCGCCACAGGCGGCCAGCGCGGCGAGGGCGCAAACGGCTGGAAATCGCAGGGTTCGGGTCACGAGAAGCCAAGCTAACGGGCGCCCGGGGAGCGAGCAAGCGTGAGACTGTACGTCAACATCGACCACGCGGCGACGGTGCGCCAGGCGCGCCGCACGGACGAGCCCGACCCAGTGCGGCTGGCGGTCCTGGTCGAGCAGGCGGGGGCCGACGGCATCACGGTCCACCTGCGGGAGGACCGCCGCCACATCCAGGACCGCGACGTGGAGCTGCTGGCGCGCACGGTGCGCACGGTGGTGAACCTCGAGCTCGCGGCCGCGGACGAGATCGTCGCGATCGCCGAGCGGCTGCGGCCGCACCAGGCCACCCTGGTGCCGGAGCGCCGCGAGGAGATCACCACCGAGGGCGGGCTGGAGTGCGTGCAGGGCGCGGGCCGGCTCCGCGCCGCGCTCGGGCGCCTCGCGGCGGCGGGCGTGCGCACCAGCCTGTTCATCAGTCCCGACGCCGCGTCGGTGGCGGCCGCCGCGGCGCTGAAGCCGGTGGCGGTCGAGCTGCACACCGGCCGCTACGCCGAGAGCTGGCGGAAGGGCGAGGCGAGCCTGGCGGAGCTGGCAGCGGCGGCGCGGCAGGCGAAGGCGGCGGGCCTGGCGGTGCACGCGGGGCACGGGCTGACCTACGAGAACGTCGGACCGGTCGCGGCGCTGCGGGACATCGAGGAGCTGAACATCGGGCACAGCATCATCAGCCGGGCCGTGTTCGTGGGCGTCGAGCGGGCGGTGCGGGAGATGCGCGAGCGAATTGACCGCGCCCGCGGGGCGTCATAGCTTGGCGAGCGTGGCGGAGGGCCCATGAGCAACGCGATCGGGATGACGGATTTCTTCGTGCTCGAGGCGGGGGAGTACCTCGAGCGCCTGGACGCGCTCGCGCAGGCCCCGGCGGGCGCCTTCGAGGCGGCGGAGGAGTTCGTCCGCATCGCGCGCGCCTTCCGCGGCAGCGCGCTCATGGCGAGCCAGCAGCCGCTGGCGCGCGCCGCGCAGGGACTCGAGGCGGCGGGCCGGGCGCTGCGCGACGGCCGGCTGGCGTGGGACGAGCGCGCCCGGGGCGCGGTGATCCGCGCGGTGGACGACTGCAAGGTGCTGCTGCGCCGCATCCGCACGCCGTCCGAGCAGGACGGGGACAAGGCCGAGGCGATCGGCGCGGAGCTCGAGCGCCTCGCCGGGCGCCCGAGCGCGCCGGTGCGCGCCACGGGCGAGGGTCTCGACGCGGGCGCCCGGGCGTTCGTGGCCCGCGAGGCCGCGGCGATCGCCAGCGCGCTCGACCGCGTGGCGCGCGCGCTGGAGGCCGACCCGGGCGACCGCGCGCCGCTGGCCGGCGTGAGCCAGGCGATGTCGGCGCTGCGCGGCGTCGCGGTGCTGGGCGACCTGCCGCCCCTGGCCGACATCCTCATCGGCGTCGAGGGCGCCGTCCACGAGGTGAACGCGACCTCGGGCGAGGCGCCGCCGGCGGCGGCCGCCGCGTTCGACGCCGGCGCGAAGGCGCTCGCGCGCGCCGCCCGCGAAGTGGTGGACAACGGGCGGCCCGCGACCGACGGCGAGGAGGCCGCGACCTTCGCCGCGCTGCTGCTCGAGGCGTTCGCGGGCGCCGGCAACGTGGTGCCCGTGGAGGACCTGTTCTACGACGACGCGGGCCCGCACGTCGTGATCGAGGGCATCGCCCCGGCGGGGATGTCGCGCGTGGAGGTGGTGAGCGAGGGCGAGTACCTCGCCGGCGCGGCCGGGGCCCTGCAGCGGGCCACCTCGCCGGTGCTGCGCGACCTGCGGCTGTTCGGCCTGGCGGCCGCGCTGCGGCCGCTCACGGGCGCCGGGGGCACGCCGCTGGCCGGGGCGCTCGGCCGGCTCGCCGACGTCGGCCGCGGCGCGATCGGGCGCGGCGCCGCCGTCGCCAACCTCCCCGCGTTCGTCAGCCTGGTGGGGCAGGCGGCCGAGTCCCTGCGGGGCGCCGCGCGCGAGGACGAGGGCGCCCTGGCCGCGGCGCTCGACGGCGTGAGCGCGCAGCTCGAGGACCTCCGGGCCGCTCGCGCGGCCGCGCCGGCGGCGGAGCCCGCGGGCGCCGCCGCGCCCGCGGCGGACCTGCCGTTCCTGGTCTCGCCCGAAGAGGTGGCCGCGGAGCCCGAGCCGGAGCCCGCCGGCTCGTCCCTCGCCGACGCCTACGCGTCGCTGGCACGGCTCGCCGCCGGGCAGGCCGCGGCGCCCACCGACCTGGCGGAGCTGCTGGCGGCGCCGGCCGGCGAGGCCGACGTCGTGCCGATCGAGCTGCTGGCGGCGCGCGGGGACGAGGCCGTGGTGCCCGTCGAGTCGCTGCTCTACCGCGGCGCGGCGGCCCTCAAGCACGCGCTCGCGCTCCAGCCCGAGATCGAAGCCCTGCTCGCCGCGCGGAACGGCGGCGGCGCGCAGCTGGCCGCGCTGGTCCGCGAGGTGTTCGACCTGGTTCAGCTTGGTCTCGGCGCCGAGCGCTAGCCCCGGAGCGCCGACCTCCGCCGGCCGCGGCCGGTTCTGGCTGGGCCTCGCGGGCATCCTCATCTCGCTCGGCTTCCTCTACTGGGCGCTCCGGGGCGTGGATCCCGGGGAGCTGCTGACCGACCTGCGCGACGTCAACGTCGGCTTCTACCTCCTCTCCGTCGCGCTCGCCACGCTCACCTTCCCCGCCCGGGCCTTCCGGTGGCGGATCATCCTCGCCTCCGGCGGGGAGCGCGTGCCGTTCCGGCCGGTGTGGCACGCCACCGCCATCGGCTTCATGGCCACCAACCTCCTGCCCGCGCGCGCGGGCGAGCTGGCGCGGGCCTACGCGGCCTCGCGGTTCATCGACCTGCCGCTGGCGCGCTCGATCGGATCGGTCGCCGTGGAGCGGGTGTTCGACGGCCTCATCGTGGTGCTGCTGCTGGCGCTGGCCATCGCGACCTTCCACGACGCCGGCGCGGCCCGGCTCAGCGGGCGCAGCGTCTCGAGCCTCGCCGCGTGGAGCGGCGCGGCGTTCATCGTGATCCTGGGGGTGCTGTTCTTCCTGGTGCACGCGCCCCGCCCCGCCCTCGCCTGGCTCGCCGCGGTGGTGCGCCGGCTGCTGCCCGCGCGGGCCGCCGAGTTCGCGGTGCGGGTGACGCGCTCGTTCATCGAGGGGCTCACGGTGCTGCGCTCCCCGGCCGCGTTCGCGTGGGTCGTGACCTGCTCGTTCGGCGTGTGGCTCATCAACGCCGCGGCGTTCTACGCCGCCTTCCTCGCCTTCCACCTCGGGCCGCTGCCCCTCACCTCCCCGCTCCTGATGCAGGGCATCGTTGCCGTCGGCGTGGCGATTCCCTCCTCGCCGGGCTTCGTGGGCGTGTTCGAGTGGACGGGCGTGTTCGCGCTCGGCCTCTACGGCATCGCGCAGACACCGGCCGCGAGCTGCGCCCTCGGGACGCACATCGGGTGGTTCATTCCCATCACCGTGATCGGGCTGTGGCGGCTGGCGCGCTCGGGGCTCTCGCTCCGCGACATCACCGCCGGCGCCGGGGAGGCCGCGTGATCGCGCGGGTCCGGGCCCGGGCGCCGGCCAAGATCAACCTGTGGCTGCGGGTGTTCGGGCGGGACGCGAAGGGCTACCACGCCATCGAGTCGCTGTTCCAGCTCATCGGCCTCGAGGACGACCTGGTGTTCGAGCCCGCGCCGTCGGGGGTGGCGCTCGTGGGTGCCCCGGCCGCGCTCGCGCCCGCGACGGACAACCTGATCGTGCGCGCCGCCACCCGCTTCCTGGCCGCGGCCCGCGCCCGCGCCGGCGTCCGGATCACGCTCACCAAGCGCATCCCGTGGAACGCCGGGCTCGGCGGCGCCTCCAGCGACGCCGCGTCCACGCTCGCCGCGATGAACCGGCTGTTCGGCTCGCCGCTCTCGACCGGCGACCTGCTGGAGCTGGGCGCGGGGCTCGGCAGCGACGTGCCGTTCTTCCTCGCCGGCAGCACCCTGGCCCTCGGCTGGGGGCGCGGCGAGCGGCTGCTCGCCTTCCCGCCCCTGCCCTCGCGCCCGCTGCTCGTGGTGCCGCCGCCGGCGCCGGTGCGGACCGCGGACGCCTACGCCTGGCTCGACAAGGACCGCGGCGCCACCGAGCCCGCCGGCTACGCGGCCGTCGTGGCCGCCGCGGCCTTCGCCACCTGGTCCGGCGTCCGCGACCACTCGCACAACGACTTCGAGCCGGTGGTGGCCGGCCGCCTGCCCGAGATCGGCCACTGGCTCGACCGGCTGCGCGAGACCGAGGCGTTCCTGGTGCGGCTGGCGGGGAGCGGCGGCGCCATCGTGGCCGTGTTCGAGACGGTCTCCGGCCGCGACGCGGCCTGGTCGCTGCTCGGCGCCGGCCCGGGGATGCTGCGCGCCTCCACGCTCACCGCGCCGCCCCTGCTCGTGGACGACGCGTAGCCGTGGCCGCCCTGGAGATCGACGGCCACCACCTGCGGCTCGAGGACGTCGGCGGCGTCGCGCGCGGGGAGATCGCCGAGGTGCGGCTCGCGCCCGCGGCGCAGGGCGCACTCCAGACCGCCCGGCGGCTGATCGAGGACCGCGTCGCCCGCGGCGAGCGCGTGTACGGCGTGACCACCGGCTTCGGCCGCCTGGCCGAGGTGGTGATCCCGGCCGACGAGCGCGCGGCGCTGCAGCGCAACCTCATCCGCAGCCACGCCAGCGGCGTCGGGCCCGCGCTCGACCGGCCCGCCACGCGCGCCCTCATGCTGCTCCGGGCCGCCTCGCTCGCGCACGGTCACTCCGGCTGCAGCCCGGAGGTGGTGGACCTGCTGCTCGACTGCCTCAACGCCGGCGTCCACCCGGTGGTGCCCGAGTACGGCTCGGTGGGCGCGAGCGGCGACCTCGTGCCCCTGGCCCACGTCGCGCTGGTGCTCATGGGCGAGGGAGAGGCCGAGCACGGCGGGCGCGTCGTGCCCGCCGCCGAGGCCCTCCACGCGGCCCACCTCGCGCCGTTCGCGCTGCGCGAGAAGGACGGACTGTCGCTCATCAACGGCACCCAGTACTGCACTGCGCTCGGCGTGCTGGCGCTGCTCGCGGCCGAGCGCGCCCTCGAGGCGCTCGAGGTGGCGGGAGCGCTGACGCTCGAGGGCCTGCGCGGCTCGCCGGTCCCGTTCGACGCCGACATCCAGGCGGTGCGGCCGCACCAGGGCCAGGCCGTGAGCGCCAGCCGGCTGCGGGCGCTGCTCGAGGGCAGCCAGATCCGCGAGTCGCACCGCCACGGCGACGTGCGGCTCCAGGACGCCTACTCGCTGCGCTGCATGCCGCAGGTGCACGGCGCCGCGCGCGACGCGCTCGCCTACGCGCGCCGCGTCCTCGAGGTCGAGGTCAACAGCGCCACCGACAATCCGCTGGTGTTCCCGGAGAGCGGGCAGATCAAGAGCGGGGGCAACTTCCACGGCCAGATCGTCGCCCAGGCGATGGACCTGGTGGCGATCGCGCTGGCGGACCTCGGCGCCATCGCCGAGCGGCGCATCGAGCGGCTCCTCAACCCGGACGAGTCGGGGCTGCCCGCCTTCCTCGCGCCGCACCCCGGCGTCGAGTCGGGCCTGATGACCCTGCAGGTCGCCGCGGCCGACCTGCTGACCGAGCTGCGCCTGCTCGCCGCACCCGCCAGCGTCCACTCGGTGCCCACCGGCGCGGGCCGCGAGGACCACGTGTCGATGGGCCCGGCGGCGGCCCGCAAGGCGCGGCGTGCGGCCGAGTGCCTCGAGCACGTGATCGCCGTCGAGCTGATGTGCGCGGCCGAGGCCGTGGACCGCCTGCGGCCGCTCCGGACCAGTCCGGCCCTCGAGCGCGCCCACGCGGCGGTGCGCGGCGTCGTGCCGCCGCTCACCGCGGACCGCGCGCTGGCGGCCGACCTCACGCGGATCGGCGAGCTGGTGCGGCTGGGGACCTTCCGCGCCCCGTAGGGGCCGCGGCCGGCGCGCGGCGTGGACGGCCGGCGGCGCCCGCCGGGTCAGTTGGGCGAGTGCACCGAGGGGGCGCCGTAGTTGCGGTTGCGCCCGAGCTCCGGGCCGCCGTTGCTCAGCCCGTTGCGGTGGTTGTCGATCTTCGCGATGAGCTGGCGGATCGCGCCCGGGAACGAGTCGGTCTGCGCGTTGCCGCCGAACGGATCCGTGAACCACACGGTGGGCCCGTCCGCGTTGCGCACCTCGGTGTCGTTGATGTCCACGACGCGCTCCACCCCGTTGAACGGCGAGCGCGGATCGTCGTAGGTGATGCCGGTCAAGAGGCCGTTGCTCGTCGCCTGCGCGCACGGCCCGCCGCGGGCGGCCAGGCCGCCGCTGTCCTGCTCGTAGCACATGTCCATCGGCCGCCCCACCACCCCCGCCACCGCGGGGTTGTAGTAGCGGCTCGGCAGGAACACCTGGAAGTACGGATTGAAGAACGCCAGCTCCCGCCCGTCCGCCGTCCGGATGCTGTTGGAGGTCTGCCAGCTCTCGTGCAGGGCGCCGTAGTCCGACTGCACGCCCGAGGCGACCAGGATCTCCTTCACCACGCAGGTGCGGTCGGGGATCAGCCGCCGCCCGCCGCCCTGGGGCGAGTTCAGGGGCAGCGCGATCCCGACCGAGATGTCGGTGCCGTCGCAGCTCCTGGTGAAGCCGCCGGGCGTGCCGATGGCCGCGAGGATCGTCACGTGCAGCTCCAGCCCGTCGCTGCAGCGGATGTGGTAGACCAGCTCGTGGAGGTTGTTCGTGAAGGCGTCGGCGGAGTGCGTGCCCTGGTGCAGCTTGGCGAGCACGTCGCAATGCACGTCGAACAGCGCGTTGGCCGCGTTGCTGTTGAAGTGCAGCGGGACGTCGTTCGCCCACTCGATCTTGTGCCCGAAGTGGTCCTCGTGCCTCGGGTTCGCGGGATCCCAGGTGTCGAGCTGCTCGTTCGCGTAGCCGAACGGGATGTCGCCCACGGAGCTGTAGAGGTTCGAGCCGTGCGGGTCGCGCCCGTGGTCGTGGCCGAACGTGCACCCGGTCACCGGGTCCACCGGCGGATGCCAGGTGGGATACAGCTTGTGGTCGGGACCGACGACCGAGTACCGGTTGTGGACGCTGTCCGGGCAGGTGTCGTGGGGCCCCGCGTGCCAGGTGCCGTACGAGGCCGCGTTCCCGATCGGCGTGATGGCGACGCTCGATCCCGTGGTGAGGGTGTCCCGGCACCCCACCGCGGCCGTGGCCAGCGCGGCAAGCGCCGACACCCCGGTGTGACGCCGGAGCGCGGTGAGCATCGGCGACCTCCTGGAAACGGGCTGCGAGGGGGTATAGTTACGTAGACCGGGTTGGCTCGGTCAACGTAACGATGTACCCCCGAATCCTCCGAAGTGCCCTATCCGGCGCCGCCCTGACGGCGCTGCTGGCCGGAGCGCTCGCCGCCCAGGACGTGCCGGGCCGCGACGCGCTCTGGTTCGGCCTCGGCCTTGGCCCGGGCATCGCGGGCGTCCAGTGCACCATCTGCCGCGCCAACCGCGGCACCGCGGCCACCGGCGAGCTGCGGCTCGGCGGCCGGCTCTCGAGCCACGTGCTGGTGGGCGTCGAGGCGACGTTCTGGGCCGGCGGCGTCCAGTCCGGGGCGCGCGAGGCCATGTGGGGCGTCGGCCCGGTGGGCTACTTCTTCCCGCGCGCCGGCGGCGGCTTCTACTGGAAGGGCGGCGTCGGGTACCTCTCGTGGCACAGCACCGACGGCCAGGGCGTGCTGTCGGCCGACGCGCTCGGCGTCATCCTCGGCACCGGCTGGGAGTTCCGGGTCGCCCGGCAGCTCACGCTGGCGCCCTACGTCAGCCTGTTCGCGGCGCC
This sequence comes from Gemmatimonadales bacterium, assembly GCA_035623755.1. Classification (GTDB taxonomy): domain Bacteria; phylum Gemmatimonadota; class Gemmatimonadetes; order Gemmatimonadales; family JACORV01; genus Fen-1245. The sequence goes on along the minus strand of DASPSV010000042.1, from coordinate 6,119 downwards.
CCTGTCGGGCAGCATCAAGTTCAACGGCGCCGCCATCCAGCCGAACGTCGTCCTGGTGCTCGCCCAGGCCGGGATCAGCCTCACCCGCCACTAGGCCGCGCCGCCCGCGCGGCGCCGGCCGGCCCCCTCCTCGGCATCCCGTCCCCTCCGGGCCCCCTCCCCGGGGCCGGGACCGTGCGCTCCCGCCCGCCGCGCGCCATATTGGCGCGTTGATCTGGCTGGGGGTCTTCCGCGCCACGTAGCCGGCCCACCCGGGCCGCGGCGACGGAGGGAGGGCCGGCCCGATGACGACGCTGCTGGAACGCGTGCGGGCGGCGCTCGCTCCGGACTACGAGGTCGAGCGCGAGCTGGCGAGCGGCGGGATGGGCGTGATCTTCGTCGGCCGCGACGTCGCCCTGGACCGCCGCGTCGCGATCAAGATCGTGCGCCCCGACCGGGCGACCGCGACGGCCACGGAGCGCTTCGTGCGCGAGGCGAGAGTCCTCGCCTCGATCAGCCATCCCAACCTCATCCCCGTGCACCGGGCCGGCGAGTCCGCCGGCGTCTTCTACTACGTGATGGACTACCTCGAGGCCGAGACGCTCGCCGAGCGCCTCGCCCGCGGCCCGCTCCCGCCCGCGGAGGCCGCGGCCGTGGCGGCCGACGTGCTCGGCGCGCTCGAGGCGATCCACCGTCGCGGGATCGTCCACCGCGACGTGAAGCCGGGGAACGTGTTCCTGCTCGAGGGACGCGCGGTGGTCGGCGACCTCGGCGTCGCCAAGACGAGCGGGAGCGGGGAGCCGCTGACCGACGGCGACAAGGCGGTCGGCAGCCCCGGCTACATGGCGCCCGAGCAGATGGCCGGCCGCGAGGTGTCGCCCGCGACGGACCTCTACGCCCTCGGGCTGGTGCTGTACGAGGCGCTGACGGGCAGGAAGTGGTCGTTCGACCGGGACCCCGCGCACGGCGACTGGTCGGGCGTGCCTCGGCCGCTGGTGCCGACGCTCGAGCGGGCACTGGCCTGGGCCCCGGCGGACCGCTGGCCGGGCGCGGCCGCCTTCCGCGCCGCGCTGGTACCGGCGGCGCGTTCGCGCCGGCGTGCGCTGGCCTGGGTGGGCGCCGGCGCCGCCGCGCTCCTGATCCTGCTCGCGGTCCGGGACGCGCTCGGGCCGTGGCGGTCCGCGCCGCCGCCCGTGCTCCGCATCTACGTCCGGCCCTTCGAAGTGCGCGCGCCGGCGGCGCGGTGGCTCGGCGACTCGCTCCCGGCCGCGCTGGTGCGCAGCGTGGGCGGCGCGGCCGACCTCGCCGCCGCGACGCTCGGCGCCGGTCCCGTGCCGCGCGGCGCGCTGGTGCTGCACGGCACCGTCGAGGCGGCGGAGGACGGCGCCCTGCGCCTCGCCCTGGCGGCCGACACGCCGGCCGCCGCGACGCCGATCGACCTCGCGGTCAGCGGGCCGGCGGCGCAATGGGAGGGTCTCGCCGACTCGCTCGGCTACCGGCTGCTGCTCGCCATCTGGACCCGCCGCGGCGGGACGCTCGCGGCCGATCTCCCGGTGCGCGCCCTGCCCCGCAGCGGGCGCGGCATCGTGGCGTGGATCGCCGCCGAGCGGCTGTTCGCCCGGGCTCAGTGGACGGCCGCCGGCGCGGCGTACCGGCGCGCGATCGAGGTGGACTCGTCCTGCCTGCTGTGCCGGGTCCGGCTCACCGACGTGAACCGCTGGGTGGACATGGAGCCGGACACCGCCTCCATCGCCCGCTACCGGGATGCCCTCGGGGTCTTCCCGTCCCATTACCGTCGCCTCATCAAGGCCAGCTTCGCTCCGCCCGACCAGCGGTTCGAGCTGCTGCGGGACGTGACGGACCGGTTCGGCGACTTCGGCCTCGGTTGGTTCATCGAAGCGGACGACCTGTTTCACCGCGGGGGCTTCGAGGGCTACTCGCTGGCCGACGCGTACGCGGGGATGCGGCACGCCACGATCGTGTGGCCGGACTTCGCGCCCGCGTGGGAGCACCTCGCGTGGCTCGCGATCGTGGAAGGCGATTCGGCGACCGGGCGCACCGCGCTGGACAGCCTCGCCCGGATCGGCGGCGGCGACGACCCGTTCGAGCTGTCCATCCGCGCCCTGCTCGACGTGGCGTACCGGTGGCGGTTCACGCCGGCCACCGAGGCGGCCGCCTACACCGACGCCAGCCTCAGGTCCGCGGCCGTCGCCCGCATGGCCGACATCAGCGCGGGCCCACGGTACCTGCTGAACCTGGGGGCGCCGCGCGGCGCGATCTTCCTCGCCCAGCGCTTCGAGCACAGCGGGCGGCCGGACCTCGTGAGGCCGGGGCTGCTCGCCCAGGTCTACGCCTTCCTCGCGATGGGGCTGCTCGATTCGGCCGCGGCCGCCGAATCGCGGCTGCGCGCGGCGACCACGGAGCCCGACGTGGACCTGTACCTGGCCGAGCTGCCGGCGGCGCTGCTCCTCGCGGACTCGGCGTCCCCGGCCGAGATCCGGCGCCGCGCCCCGGAGGCGACCCGAGCGCTGCGCGGCTACGCGAGCGGTGCGCCCGGCACGTCGGTCGCACGCCGGGCCGCGTGGCTGCTGGCCCTGCTCGCGCGGCGGGCCGGCGACACCGACGCCGCACGCTCCTGGACGGCGCTGCTCTCCGGCGAGACCGGCGCGAAGCCCTTCGGCACCCTGGTCGAAGCGGCCGCCGACGCCGATCGCGGCCGCCTGCGTGCCGCCCTCGTCGCCACGCTGCCGCTGGTGGCGCTGGACTCCGGCTGGCAGGCGGGGGATCCCTTCTTCCGTGCCATGCTCCACCTCGAGCGCGCCCAGTGGAACGCGGCCGACGGGAACGCGTCGCAGGCGGTGCGCGACCTGCGCTGGGCCGAGAACAGCGACCTGCGGGTCTCGGGCTCCGCGGCCGCCGCGCCGGAGGCGGCCGAGGTGGACTGGTCGCTGGGCACGCTGGCGGCCTGGCGTCGCGCCCGGCTGCACGACGCCGCGGCCGACACCGCCTTGGCGTGCGGGGCGTACGCCGCCGTGGTCCGCCTGTGGTCCGGAGGCGACCCGCCCTACGCCGCGCGGGCGGACTCGGCGGCGCGGCGCCTCCGCGACCTGCGCTGCGGCCGGGCCGCTTGATCACCTGCCGCACGCTGGGCCCGCTCGCCGTCACGGTGGACGGCGCCGAGCCGCCGCCCGAGCTGCTGTGGCGGAAGCACCTCGCGCTGCTGGTCTACCTCGCCCGTTCGCCGCGCCGCTCCCGCTCGCGCGAGCACCTGGTCGGCCTGCTGTGGGCGGACAAGCCGCAGACGGCGGCGCGCCACTCCCTGCGCGAGGCGGTGCGCGTGCTGCGGCGCTGCACCGGCGAGGCGGCCGTCGAGACCGCGGGCGAGCAGGTCCGGCTCGGCGACGCGGCGGCGCGGCTGGACGTGGACGAGCTGGCGCTGCTCGCGGCCGAGGGCGACTGGGCCGGCGCCGCGACGCTGGTGTCCGGCGAGTTCCTCGAGGGCTTCGCGGTGCCGGACGCCCCGGCCTTCGAGGACTGGCTCGGCGCCGAGCGCGACGAGTGGCGGCGGCGCTCCGTGGACGCACTGCTGCAGCTCGCCCGCGAGCTGGCGCGCGCCGGCCACGCGGCCGACGCGGCCGGCCAGGCCCGCCGGGCGCGCGCGCTCGACCCGCACTCGGAGGCCGCGGCCGCCGCCGAGATCCACGCGCTGGCCCTCGCAGGCGAGCGCACCGGAGCGCTGGACGCGTACCGCGCCTTCGAGGAGCGGCTGCGCGCGGACCTGGGCGCGGCGCCGGGCGAGGAGCTGCAGCGGCTCGCGGCCCGCGTGCGGGACCAGCGGGCCTGGCGGCTGCCCGAGAGCGATGCCGCCCCGGCGGCCGGTGCGGAATCGAGGCGTGCGCCGCTGATCGGGCGGGAGCAGACGCTGGGCGCCGTGCTGGCGGCGTGGGAGACGTGCCGCGCCGAGCGCCGCGCCGCCCTCGCGTTCGTGGAGGGCGACGCGGGCACGGGACGGACGCGGTTCGTCGAGGAAGTCCTGGCGCACGCGCGGCTGGCCGGCGCGGCCACCGCGGCCGCGCGGGCGGTGCCCGCCGACCGGGACGACCCCTGGAGCGGCGCCGTGGGGCTGGCGCGCGGCGGCCTGCTGGCCGCGGCGGGGATTGCCGCGGCATCCGCCCCGGCCCTCGCGGCGTTCGCCACCAGGCTCTCCGACTGGGGCGACCGCTTCCCGGAGGCGCGGAAGGCGACTCCCGCGTCGCCGGGCCAGGCGCTCGCCGAGATCCTGCGCGCCGCGGCCGATGAGAGCCCCGTGCTCGTCGCACTCGACGACGCGCAGTGGAGCGACCGCGAGACGCTGCTCGCGCTCGACGCCGCGCTGCGCGACGTGGCGCGCTCGCCGCTGTTCGTCCTCGTCACGGCGGCGCCCTTCGCCGGCCGCGAGGAGCTGGACCAGCTGTGCGGGCGCGTCGGGCGCGACGTTCCCGGCGTGGCGGTGCGCCTCGGCGCGCTCGACCACGACGCGCTGCGGCGTCTTGCCGCGTGGGCCCTGCCGGGCTACGGCGACGCCGAGCTCGACCGCGTGGCCCGGCGCGTCGCGGCGGACTCCGCCGGCCTGCCGCTGCTGGCCGTCGAGCTGCTGCACGCCGTGGCCCTCGGCCTCGACCTGCACGGCGTGGATGCCGCGGGCGCCTGGCCTGCCGAGCACCGGACCCTCGACCAGACGCTGCCCGGCGAGCTGCCCGACGCGGTCACCGCCGCCATCCGGGTGGGATTCCGGCGGCTGTCGAAGGACGCGCAGGCGCTGCTCGCGGCGGCTTCGGTCCTCGGCGACCGTGCCCCGGCCGTCGTGCTCGGCCGCGCGGCCGGCCTCGAGGCCGAGCGCCTCGCGGGCGGGCTCGATGAGCTGGAGTGGCGCCGCTGGCTTGCCGCGGAGTCGCGCGGGTATTCTTTCGTGGCGCGCGTGGTGCGCGACGTGGTCGCGCGTGACATGCTGACCGAAGGCCAGCGCCGGAGGCTGCTCGAGGCCGCTGGCCTGCGGTCGCCAACCTCAACCCCCTGACGGAGGCTTTCGTGCCCTCATCCCTGCGCAACCCGATCGTCGTCGCGGGCCTCGCGGCCCTGTCGGCGGCCGCCGCCTGCAAGCCCGCCGGCCAGCCGATGGCCGACGCGCAGTGCGCGGCGCGCCTCGCCACGTTCGACACGCTCGACTTCGACGTCTACAGCAACCAGAAGTGGGACCGCCTCGGCGAGAGCCACGCCGCCGACATCGTCGTGACGTGGCCCGACGGCCACGAGACCACCGGCCTAGCGAAGCACGTGGACGACCTCAAGGGCATGTTCGTCTTCGCGCCGAACACGAACATCGCCGTGCATCCCATCCGCATCTGCTCGGGCGACTACACCGCCGTGTCCGGCGTGATGACCGGGACCTTCTCGCGCCCGATGCCGCTCCCCGGTGGCAAGTCGGTCGCCCCGACGGGCAAGTCCTTCCGGCTGCCGATGACGACGATCGGCCACTGGAAGGGCGCGACGATGGACCACGAGTGGCTGTACTGGGACAACCAGACGTTCATGCAGCAGATCGGCCTAGCGCAGTAAGCCGCTCCGCGCCTCGGACAGCGCGAGCGCGACGCCGTTGGTCCAGCCGAACCCGTCCTGCGCGGGGTACTCGCCGCCGCCGGCGGGCCGGTCGAGGTCCGCGACGTCGTACTTCTCCATCATCCTCCCGGTCGCCCGCCAGGTGCGGGCGACAAGGGCGAGCCACCGCGTTGCGGCCGTGTCGGCGAGGCCGGCACGGCCGTAGCGCCGCGCGCCCTCGATCGCCATCCACTCGAGCGGCGCCCAGCCGTTCGGCGCGTCCCACTGCTGGCCTGACGCGACCAGCGTCGTGACCAGTCCGCCCGGCCGCAGGAAGTCCCGCTCCAGGCGAGTCGCCACCGCCCGTCCCTGCTCCGCCGTGGCGACACCGAAGTAGAGCGGCACGGCGGCGGCGAGCGTCGGCCGGTCCCGGACGCGCTCGCCGGTGCGCCACCGCACGTCGTAGAAGAAGCCGCTGTCGGCGTCGTACGCGGCGGCGCGCAGCGCGCGCCGGCGCCCGGCGGCCGCCGCCTCGAAGCTCCGGGCGACCTCGAGGTCCCCGGGGG
>DASPSV010000079.1:0-14647 GCA_035623755.1 Gemmatimonadales bacterium | reverse complement strand
GCGCCGGCGTCCGTCGTGCGCCGGCGCTTCGGCGACGCGATCCGGCAGAGCGTGATCGAGGAGCTGCTGCGAGCCTCCTGGGAGGCGGCCCGCGAGCAGGACGGCCTCAAGCCGATCGCGGACCCGCAGGTGCGCAACGTGAAGTTCGAGGACGGCGCGCCGCTGACCTTCGAGCTGCTGGTGGACGTGAAGCCCGAGATCGCGCTGGACCGGCTCGGCGGGTTCCGCCTGACGCGCCGGTCGGCCGCCGTCACCGACGAGATGGTGGACGCCCAGCTCACCACGCTGCGCGAGCAGCGCGCGCCCTGGGTGCCGGCCGCCGAGCGCGCCAAGCCGGGCGACATGGTCGAGGCCACCATCACCAACCTCGACGAGCCGCCCGCCGCCGCCGGGGGCGGCGACGCGCCCGAGCCGGTGCGGTTCGTGCTGGGCCAGGGCCGCGCGCTGCCCGAGCTGGAGTCGCAGCTCATGGCGCTCGACCCCGGCGGCACGTGGGAGGGCGCCCTCCGCTTCCCCGACGACCACCCCGACGCGGCGAAGCGCGGCCAGAGTCGGCGGGTGCGCGTCGCCCTCGGCGAGGTCAAGCGGCAGTCGCTGCCCGAGCTCACGGACGAGTTCGCGCGCGAGGTGGGCGAGTTCGAGTCGGTCGAGACGCTCCGCGCCGCGGTGAAGGCCGACCTCGAGGCCGAGGCCAAGCGCGAGGCCGAGGCGCGGGTCCGGGGCGAGCTGATCGACCAGCTCGCCGCCGCCAACAACGTCGCCGTGCCGCCCTCGTTGCTCGACCGGGCGCTCGCCGCCTACGTCGCGGCCTACGGCATCCCCGAGGACCAGCGCGCGCGCTTCGCGTCCGAGTTCCGCCCGGTGGCGGAGGCCGGGGTGCGGCGCGACCTGATCCTCGACACCGTGGCCGAGCGGAAGGGCCTCGCGGCGAGCGGCGACGCCGTGGCCGCCCGGATCGCCGACGTCGCCCGGCGCCGCGGCGAGACGCCGGCCGCCGTGCGCGCCGCGCTCGAGAAGGCCGGCCGCCTCCGCGAGCTGGAGCGGTCCATCACCGAAGAGAACGTGTTCACCTTCCTCCTCGGTGAGAGCACCGTGGAGGACGCACCGGCCACCCGTTGACACAGGGCGCATCCGTGGGAGACCGCAACGACGTGTCCACGCTGTATCCGCCGTACATCATCGAGCGCTCCAGCCGCGGCGAGCGCACCTACGACATCTTCTCCCGGTTGCTGATGGACCGGATCATCTTCCTCGGCGTCCCCATCAACGACGACGTGTCGAACATCGTCATCGCGCAGCTGCTGTTCCTGCAGGCGGACAGCCCCGAGAAGGACATCTACCTCTACCTGAACTCGCCGGGCGGCATCGTCTCGAGCGGGATGGCCATCTACGACACCATGCAGCACATCAGCGCGCCGGTGAACACCATCTGCATGGGGATGGCCGCGTCGATGGGATCGTTCCTGCTGGCCGCCGGCCGCAAGGGCAAGCGCAGCGCCCTGCCCCATTCCCGGATCATGATGCACCAGCCGTCGGGGGGCACCCAGGGCACCGCTGCCGACATCGAGATCCAGGCCCGGGAGATCCTCTACCTGAGAACGAAGCTCAACGAGCTGTACGCCAAGCACACCGGCCAGACCGTCGAGCAGATCGAGAAGGACATGGACCGGGACCGCTTCATGTCGGCTGAGGAGGCCAAGGAGTACGGCCTCATCGACCAGGTGCTGGCGCCCGGTTCGGTGCTCGAGGTAGGGGCGAAAAGCTAGGCGTCGCTTGACTTTAGGCGCGCCAGTTCAACATATTCGCGAAGGTCCCGTACCCAGGCGCCCATGTCCAACGATCGTCACCTGCGCTGTTCGTTCTGCGGCAAGTCCAAGGACTCGGTCCGGAAATTCATCTCCGGGCCGTCGGTCTACATTTGCAACGAGTGCATCGCCCTCTGCAACGAGATCCTGGCGGAGGACGAGGAGCGCGAGGTCGCCGACGCGATCACCCAGGTCCCCACCCCGGTGGAGATCAAGGAGGTGCTGGACCAGTACGTGATCGGGCAGGAGCAGGCCAAGAAGGCGCTCGCCGTCGCGGTCTACAACCACTACAAGCGCATCAACTCGCAGTCCATCAAGGACAACGAGGTCGAGCTCGAGAAGTCCAACATCCTGCTGATCGGGCCGACCGGCGTCGGGAAGACGCTGCTGGCCCAGACCCTGGCGCGGATGCTGGACGTCCCGTTCACCATCGCCGACGCCACCACCCTCACCGAGGCCGGCTATGTCGGCGAGGACGTGGAGAACATCCTGGTCCGGCTGCTGCAGGCCGGCGACTTCAACGTCGCCGAGTGCGAGCGCGGGATCGTCTACATCGACGAGATCGACAAGATCGCCCGCAAGAGCGAGAACCCGAGCATCACCCGCGACGTGTCGGGCGAGGGCGTGCAGCAGGCGCTGCTCAAGATCCTCGAGGGGACGATCGCGTCGGTCCCGCCGCAGGGGGGCCGCAAGCACCCGCAGCAGGAATACATCCAGATCAACACCAAGGACATCCTGTTCATCTGCGGCGGCGCGTTCGACGGGCTGGAGAAGATCATCGAGTCCCGCACCGGGCGCCGGCGCATCGGCTTCACCAAGGACGAGGTCGAGCGGGGCGTGCCGGCGCTGCAGCGCCGCAACCCGTACGGCGAGGTGGAGCCGGACGACCTGCTGCGCTACGGCCTCATCCCCGAGCTGATCGGGCGGCTGCCGGTCACCGTGCCGCTCGAGACGCTCGACGAGGATGCGCTGGTGCGGATCCTGGTCGAGCCCAAGAACGCGCTCACCAAGCAGTACAAGAAGCTGTTCGAGCTCGAGGACGTGCGCCTCAGCTTCGAGCCCGAGGCGCTGCGCGCCGCCGCGCAGCTGGCGATCAAGCGCGGCGCCGGGGCCCGGGGGCTGCGGGCCATCCTCGAGAAGGTGATGACGGAGATCATGTTCGACCTCCCCGCGCGTGACGACGTCACCGAGGTGGCGATCACCCGCGAGTGCATCCTCGAGGGACGCCAGCCGCTGCTGGTGACCGAGCGACCGCGCGCCAAGAAAGAGGCCTGACGTGCCGCGGACAGAGGCCCCCTCCCCGAGGGGGCTTTTGGTAAGCGAGTTCGTGACGTCGATGGCGCGATGGGACGCCGCGATTCCCGGCCCCGCCCTGCCCGAGATTGCGTTCGCCGGTCGCAGCAACGTCGGCAAATCGAGCCTGGTGAACCTGCTGGTGGGCCGGCGCGCGCTGGCGCACGCCAGCCGGGTGCCCGGCAAGACCCGGTACCTGAACGTGTATCGCTGGGGGACCGGCTGTTACCTGGTGGATCTGCCGGGGTACGGATGGGCGCGGGCCGCCGCCGCCGAGCGGGCCGGGTGGCAGCGGCTCGCGGCCACCTACCTCGCGCACCGGCCGACGCTGGCGGGCGTGGTGTGGCTGCTCGACATCCGCCGGGAGCCGTCGACCGAGGACCTGGCGATCGGCGCGCAGCTCAACGTGCGGGGCGTCCCCACCCTGGTGGCGCTCACCAAGGCGGACCAGGTGCCCCGCGGCCGCCGCGCGGCGCGCGCGGCCGCCATCGCCCTGCGGCTGGGACTCGACGCGGCGGAGTTCGTGCTGACGAGCTCGCGGACACGCGAAGGCGCGGAGGATCTCCGTGACAGCGTACTGGCGCACGTGGGCTGAGACGGCGGCGCTGGCCGCGGCCACCCTGGCGGCCCCGGCGGGCCTCGCCGCCCAGGACACCGACCTCCCGCCGGCGGGGTTCGGCTCCCTGCGGCAGGACCAGGTCGCGGTCACGCTCACCACGGTGAACCTGGCGGTGCGGGTGCTGCCGCTCGACGAGCGCGTCATCCGGCTGCTCGCGCCGGACACCTACGCCTCGCTGCACGCGCTGGTGCAGTCGCGGGCCGGCGCCATCGCGTCCGCCGCGCGCGGCGTGAACCAGGACAGCGCGACGGTGTTCTTCGTGACGTTCTTCGGGCTCCAGTCGGCGGTCACCTTCGTCCCCGACCAGGTCTGGATCCAGAGCCAGGGCATCGTCTACCGGCCGCTGGGCATCCTCCCGCTCTCGCCCCAGTGGACCGACGCGCGGCTCGACCAGCGCCAGCAGGCTTCGGCCATCTACCTGTTCGATCCCGCCATCCCGATGTCGCAGACCTTCACCGTCATGTACGGCGACCAGAACACCGCCACCTTCGACAACTCCCTGACCCTGCTCCAGAGCGAGCGCGCCCGCGTCCTGGCGCGCGCCGCGCAACAGCGCCAGCCGTAGGCGATGCCGCTCGCCCTGTCGGTCGCGCTCGGCGGCGTGGCCGCGGCGCTGGCCGTGGCCCTGGTGCTGCTCGAGCGCGGCCGCCGCCGCGGCCTGTTCGAGATGCTGAAGCGCGGCAAGGAGCAGTGGGAGGCGACGTTCGACGCGATCTCCGAGGGCATCGCCCTGGTGAGCGCGGACGGCGTCATCCGCCGCTCCAACACCACCTTCGCGGAGCTGGCCGGCCGGCAGGTGACGACCGTCGGCGGCGAGCGGCTGTGTCACGCGCTGTTCGGCGAGCACGAGGCGCTCGCCCCCCTGCTGCGGGCCGCCGCCGCGGGCGGCCGTCCGGCGCCGGTCGTCCGGCGCTCGGCGACGCTGAACCGGGTGCTGCGGGTCGCCGCCGCGCCGGTCGCCCGCGCCGTGGACGGCGCGTCGGTCGTCGTGGTGGTCGAGGACATCACCGAGCAGCAGGCGCTGGAGGCGCAGCTGATCCAGTCCGAGAAGATGGCGGCCGTGGGGACGCTGGTCTCGGGCGTCGCGCACGAGCTGAACAACCCCCTCACCTCGATCGCCGGCCTGTCGGAGTTCCTGCTGGAGCAGTCGCCGGCCGGCGCGCCCGGCCGCGAGCACCTGCGCATCATCAACGAGCAGGCGGACCGCGCCGGCCACATCGTCCGGGACCTGCTGACCTTCGCCCGCAAGGGACCGGCCGAGCGCGAGCCGGTCGACCTCGGCGACGTGGTGCAGCGGACCCTGGCGCTGCTGGGGTACGATCTGCGCCGGCTCGGGGTCGCCACCGAGATCGTCGTCGCGCCGTCGCTGCCCAAGGTGCTCGGCGACCGCCATCAGCTGCAGCAGGTGGCGCTGAACCTCCTCACCAACGCGGTGCAGGCCGTGGGCGGCCTCGCGCCCGGTCGGCCCCGGCGGGTGGCCATCCGGCTCGGGCTCGAGCACGGCCGCGTCGCGCTGCGCGTGGCCGACACGGGATCCGGGCTCACCGAGGAGGTCCGGGCCCAGATGTTCAGCCCCTTCTTCACGACCAAGGAGCCCGGCGAGGGCACGGGGCTCGGGCTGTTCGTCTCCTACGGCATCGCGGAGTCCCACGGCGGGACGCTCACGGCCGAGGCGTCGCCCGGACAGGGAGCCGCGTTCGTCCTGACCCTGCCCGCGGCCGGCACCGCGGCGGCCGCGTCGCCCGGTGCCGGTGAGCCGCCCGGGCCGCGCCGCGTCCTCGTGGTCGACGACGACCCGGTCGTGCGCCAGGTGGTAAGCGCGCTGTTCACCGGGGACGGGCACCGCGTGGACGCCGCGGTGAGCGGCGCCGACGCGCTGCGGCTGGCGCGGACCGAGCGCTACGACCTCGTGCTCGCCGACCGGCTCGCCTCGGCCGGCGACGAGCCGTTCGCGTCGGCCCTCCGGCGGCTGCCCTTCGGCGTGCACGACCGGCTGGTCCTCTCGACCAGCGCCCGCCTCGACGGCGACGACCGGCCGGCGCTCGGAACGCGGCTGCTGCAGAAGCCGTTCGATCTGCGCGAATTGAAACGGACCGCGGAAGAAGTCTTCAGACTGTCAGAACAGTTGCCAGACGCCAAGTCGGAAGTGGTTGCCGGTTCCAAGTAGTCGGCCGGACTCAGAGTATCCGCAGCACGTCCTCCGCCCCGCCGGCATCGCCCGAGCCGAACAGCTGCAGCGCGTCCGCGAGCGCCCGCTTCTCCCGCGGCCAGAAGAAGCGGCGCGCCGCCTCGCCCGGCTCCAGCCACTCCAGGACGTCGTGCTCCTCCGAGAGGACGGGCGCGGCGTCGGCGGGCACGATCGCGCAGAACGCCGGGATCAGCGCCACCAGGTTCGGCTGGTGGAGGTAGAACGTCTCCACGCGGCTGAGGTTGTAGAGCCGGGAGGGCGCGAGACCCGTCTCCTCCCTGAGCTCCCGCAGCGCGGCCTCGACCGGCGACTCGCCGTCGGCGACGTGCCCGTGCACGGTCTCCCACGTGCCGGGGCTCCTGAGGCCGGGCGCGCGGCGCAGCACCAGCACCTCCGGGCCGCCGGACGGCCTGGGCCGGACCGGGCCCGCCATCCCGCGGTCATCCGCCGCGGGACGGAAGCGGAGCGCGTACACGTCCACGATCGCGACCCGGACGTCGGTCACGCGCGGCCCCCGTCCGCCGGCCCCCCGGCGACGCGCGGATCCCGCTCGGCCGCGGCGGCCAGCGCCCGCGCCGCCGCCGCGAAGGTGGCCTCGGTGACGGGCCGCCCGTGCTCGCCGCGCAGCCGGTCGAGGTGCAGCGTCACCCGCGCCTCGGCCGTGAACGCCTGCCAGAACTCCGGCGTCAGGGCGACGTCGTAGTCCCCCACCAGCTGCCAGGCGGGCGGCGCCGCCTGGTACGCCACCAGGCCGGGGCCGCGCAGGTCGCACACGGCGCGGACCAGCGCGCCGGCGACGGGCACCGTGGCTTCCCCGATGACGCGCGTCACCTCGCGCGGGCCCACTCCGCGCGCGAAGGCCTCGCCGAGCGCCGCACCGATCCCGACCACCACCCCGTGGGCGTCGGGCGGCGAGCCGCCCGCCGCCTCGACGTCGAGGTCGAAGCGGCCGTGCAGCGCGACGGCCTCGAGCAGCTGGTCGAACGCCGTGACGCCGGTCCGTACGCTGGCGCGGCCGCGCCCGTCGATGGCGAGCCGGACGACGACGGTGGTCGTGAGAGCGCCGCGGCGGACCTCGGCGGTGCGACTCACGGGGTGGGCACGGGGAGGCTAGGCGCTGGAGCGGCGGCGGCCGAGGACGGCGTCGAGCCGGGCCGAGAGCGCACGGGCGCGGAAGGGCTTGGTGAGGAAGTCGTCGGCGCCGAGCTCGAAGACGCGCACCTCGTTGTCCTCGTCGCCCTTGGCCGTGAGCACCACGACCGGGATCTCCGCGGTCGCGGGCCGGGAACGCAGGTGCGAGAGCACCCCGTAGCCGTCGAGGCCGGGCAGGTTGAGGTCGAGGACGATGACGTCCGGGCCGGTGCGGTCCACCTGGTCGAGGGCCTGCACGCCGTCGCGCGCCTCCGACACGATGTAGCCCTCGCGCTCGAGCAGGTCCTTCATCACGCGCCGCAGCTGGTCCTCGTCGTCCACCAGCAGGACCTTGCGCTTGAGCCGCGTGACCTTCGAGCCGCCCGGCAGGTCGAGGTTGTCGAGCAGCTCGAAGGTGCCCGCCCCCGCCTCGGCGCGCGCGGGCTCCGGGGGACGCTCGGCGTGCACCGGGGCGGCCGTGGCCCGGGCGGCGGGCGCGGCCGCGTCGCTCGGCCCGATCATCTCCGGCTCCGCGCCCTCCTCGCCCTCGTGCGGCACGTCCACGACGCGCGTCAGCTCGTCGAGACTCGACTCGCCGCGGAGGATGTGGGCGAGCCCGCTCTCCCACAGCCCCTTCATCCCGCCGGCGTGCGCCGCCTCCGCGATCTTGTCGGCGGTGGCGCCGGCCCCGATGAGCCGCTCCACCTCGGGCGTGACCGTGAGCACCTCGACGATGGAGAAGCGGCCGCGGTAGCCGGTCATCGCGCAGTCCGAGCAGCCCACCGCGCGGTAGAGCGGCGTGCCCTTGGGCACCCACTTCTCGAGCTTCTCCGGCACCGACTCGACCCACACCTCCTTGCACGTCGGGCACAGCTTGCGCATCAGCCGCTGCGCCACGACGCCGCGCAGCGAGGCGGCGATCTTGTACGGCTCGATGCCGATGTCCACCAGGCGGGTGACCGCGTTGGCGGCGTCGTTGGTGTGCAGGGTCGAGAGCACGAGGTGCCCGGTGAGCGACGCCTGCACGGCGATCTGCGCCGTGTCGCGGTCGCGGATCTCGCCCACCAGCACCACGTCGGGGTCCTGGCGCAGGATCGAGCGCAGCGCGTTGGCGAAGGTCAGCCCGGCCTTCTCGTGCACCTGCACCTGCACGATGCCCTGGAGCCGGTACTCGACCGGGTCCTCGACGGTGACGATGTTGGTCTTGCCGCTCTGGATGCTGCGGATGCCCGAGTACAGCGTGGTCGTCTTGCCCGAGCCGGTGGGCCCGGTCACCAGGATGATGCCCTCGTGGTGGTCCAGCAGCGCCTTGAAGGCCGCGAACTCGTCGGGGTTGAGGCCCAGCGCGTCGAGCGAAAGCACCGTCGCGCGCGAGTCCAGGATCCGGATCACGACCTTCTCGCCCAGCGACGCCGGCAGGGTGGACACGCGCAGGTCCACCGGCACGCCGTTCACCGCGACGCGGGCGCGGCCGTCCTGCGGGCGCAGCCGGTCGGCGATGTCCAGGCTGGAGATGATCTTGATGCGGGAGATCAGCGGGAAGCCGGCCGCCCGCGGCACCTTCATCACCTGCCGCAGCACCCCGTCGATCCGGTAGCGGACGGCGAACCCGCCCTCCTCCGGCTCGATGTGGATGTCGGACGCCCGCGACAGGATGCCCTCGGAGAGGATCAGGTCCACCAGCCGCACCACCGGCCGCTGGGACGCCTCCTCCGCGCTGACCGCGAACTCGTCGGCGGGGGACTCCGCCTCCAGCGTCTCGATCTCGCCCGCGCCCTCCATGCCCTCGAGCAGCTTGTCGATCACGTTCTCGGGCCGGTACAGCTCGTCCGTGAGGGACGTGATCTTGCCGGGCGAGAGCAGCTGCATCCGGACCTCGCGCCCGGAGGCGAAGGCGAGGCCCTTCTCGGCGTCGAGGTCGAACGGATTGGCGGTGGCGATTTCGAGGACCGAGTCGGTCGCCATGAGCGGCACGATGTGATAGCGCCGCGCGACGGCCTCGGGGATGATCTCCTTCATCTTCGCGTCGGGCTTCGCGTCCACGGCCGCCGGGATCCCGGACCGCTTGCTCATCGCGGCCAGGATCTGGTCGTCCGTGGCGTAGCCCTTCGCGGTCGTGAGCTCCCACAGCGTCGACGTGGGCTCGGCCACCTCGCGCAACGCCGCGACGGCCTCGGGCGTGATCATCGCCGAGATCGTCGCGACCAGCCACTCGTCGGGGAATACCCGCTCAGCCACGCTGCCGCCTCTCCCCGTGCCGCCTCATGGCCCCGGAAATATGCCCCGGTGGCTGCCGGGGCGGCAACGTGGCCCGGACAGCGGACTTACAGGATCTCCCAGAAGTCCCGGCTGACGTCGAAGGACAGGCCCATCCGGCCCGTCCCGAGGCCGTACCCGACGTCGAGCCGGAGCATGTCGTGGAACCACCCGAACCCGAGCCCCGCGACCGGCCGGTCGCCGCGGGTGGCCGTGCCCAGGACCGGCGTCACCGCGCCTCCCATCCAGCCCGCGGCCAGGAACGGGATGAGGGTCAGGCTGCGGCCCGTGCCGGCGAAGGAGCCGAGCGGGATCTCCGGCACGCCGACCGGGAGGCGCAGCTCCAGCGATCCCCACGCCAGCTGCCGGCCGGCGTAGGCCCGGAAGGGCTCGCCCAGCAGGGTGCCGCGGCCGCCCAGCACGAACGCCCGGTAGGCCGGCAGATCGGCGGTGGCGGCGCCGGCGCTCGCGCGCGCGACCAGCCACCCGCCCCAGGCCGGGACCTGCCAGCGCAGGTCGCCGTACCCGCGCAGGTATCGCGCGGGGCCGCTGCCGCCCTCGACCTCCAGCCGCCCCGACAGGCTGGGCACCATCGTGAACGACGGCGCGAGGCGCCGCAGCGTCAGCTGCACGCGGGTCCAGTCGCCGGCGCCCACCGACGGATTGGGCCCGAAGGTCCCGCGCGCCCACGCCGCGCGCGTCGCCAGCGAGCCGATCCGCTCCCAGCCGGCGCCGAGGCGCACCGACGTCCGGCCGCCCAGCGCCACTTCGCCGCTCGCCGCACCGCCCGTGGCGAGGAAGTAGTCGCCGAAGTCGGCGCCCGTCTCCTGCGCCGCGAGCGAGTTGATCACACCGGAGATCACCGGCTCGTCGCCCAGGTCCCGCACCTCGCGCGCGCCGCCCAGCCGCCACGTCCACGACCCGCGCCGCGCGGCCAGCTCCGCGCCGCCGGTGAACAGGGTCGTCGCGGTCGCGGCGCCCGCCCGCACGTGCAGCGTCGTCGCGTCGTTGCCGCCGCGCAGGGTGGCGCCGAGCCCCAGCGCCAGCCCCTCGACCCGGTTGAAATGCGCGAAGTCCGACAGCGACGCGCCGCTCAGCTGGGTGCGCCGCAGGCCGTCGATCGCGTGCCCCATCGCCACCGCCCGGACCTGCGCGCGCACGTCGGCGAAGTCCTCGACCCGGGCCCCCTGCGCGACGCCCTGGATGGCGGCGTCGAGCGAGTCGGGCCACGGGAACGAGTCCCGGACCTCGGGCGCCGCGACGACGATCTCCGGCCCGAGCATGTGGACCAGCCCCTCGTCCACGCCCTCGTTGAACCGGTAGCCGTCGATCTCCCAGCGGCCCTGGATGATCCCGCGCACCGGGAAGTCGAGCCACGTGCCGCGCCGCCGGATGGCGATCTCCTGCCGGTAGGGGAGCCAGTACCGCCCGCCCCACAGGCTGTTCTCGATCGAGACGGTGATGTCCTCGAGCTGCGCGTCGAGGTACGCGGGCCGGGTGAACTCGAACGACATGCGCACCAGGTCGCCGTCGTCGACGTCGAGGAAGATCGAGCCCACCAGCCGCGGCTGGGCGAAGTCGCGCGGGCGGACGGCCAGCTCGTACACGCGGATCGCCCGGTCCGGCCGCTCGATGGTCAGCGAATCGGTGAGCGCGTACTGGTAGAGATCGGGGCCGTTGGGCGCGAGCGGGTGCGGGACGTCGCGCACCTCGTCGCCCTCGCCGAGGCGGATGCGGTCCGGGAAGTTGTTGAGCGCGATGCCCAGGTGGTCGCGGTGGTACTGGATGTCGGTGGGCAGGTCGGCGCGGTCCCGCCACCCCACGATCACCTGCTTGCTGAGGTTCGGCGCCTTCCAGTAGACTTGCAGCTCGAGCTGGTCCGCCTTGACGAGCCGCGGCGGTTCCGAGAGCCCCTCTCCGATCTGGCCGAGGAAGAACACGAAGCCGTGCGCGCGGGCGCTGAAGTCCCTGAGCCCGGAGTCGGCGAACGCGGCGTTGCGGCGGGCGATGGCGCGGGCCACGAGCGCCAGTGCCGTGGGCGAGTCCCAGTCCTGCGCCGCGGCGCGGCCCGGCGAGCCGGCGATCGCGAGGAGCGAGGCGAGGATGCACGCGGAGACGGACGAGCGGGCGCTGCGGCGCGGCATGACGCCGCAGTATCGCGGGCCCTGATGGGGGGGTCAAGCGCGCGGGGCGGCGCCGGGCCGGCCGCCGACCGGCGCTCGTGGGTGGCGCACGCGGCCGCCGGCGGCATCGTCCCGGTGGTGCGCGAGTGCCTGCTCGACGCGGACCAGCCGGTCGCCGTCCTGCGCAAGATCGCGCGCGGGCCGTTCGCCTTTCTCCTCGAGTCCGCCGTCGGCGGGGAGCGCTGGGCGCGGTACACGTTTCTCGGCACCGAGCCGCGCGAGGCGTGGCGCTACCGCGGCCGCCGCGTCGAGCGCTGGACGCCCGCGGGCGGCTGGGGGCCGGCCGAAGACTGCGCGGACCCGATGGGCCACCTCGCCGCGCGGCTCCGCCCCCTGCGCCCCGCGCCGGCCGCGGACCTGCCCCGCTTCTTCGGCGGCGCCGTCGGCTACTTCGCCTACGACGTGGTGCGCACGCTGGAGCGGCTGCCGGCCGGCCCGCCCGACGACCTCGGCCTGCCCGACGGCGTGTTCATGATCGCCGACGCGGTGATCGTGCTCGACAACCTCCACAATCGGGCGCAGATCGTGGTGAGCGCCGACGTGCCGGCCGGCGCGTCGGAGGCGCGCCGCGCCGAGCTGCACGACCGCGCCCTCGAGCGCATCGCCGAGATCGAGGCGCGGCTGCGCGCGCCCGGCGACCTCGGCCCGCTCCGCCTCGACGACGCCCTGCCGCCCGCGGAGGCCGCGAGCGCCTACGCGCCGGGCGCGTTCGCGCGCGACGTGGACCGCATCCGGGAGCACATCGCGGCCGGCGACATCTTCCAAGCGGTGCTCTCGCGCCGCCTCGAGGTCGCCGGCGCCGTGGACCCGCTGCGGCTGTACCGCTACCTCCGCGCCCTCAACCCCGCGCCGTACCTGTTCTACCTCGCCCTCGACGGCTTCGCGCTCGTGGGCAGCTCGCCCGAGGTGCTGGTGCGGGTGGAGGACGACGCGGTGACCGTGCGGCCCATCGCCGGCACGCGGCCGCGCGGCGCCGATCCGGCGGACGACGCGGCGCTGGCGGCCGAACTGGCGGCCGACCCCAAGGAGCGGGCCGAGCACCTGATGCTCGTGGACCTCGGCCGCAACGACGTCGGTCGCGTCGCGGCGTACGGCACGGTCGAGGTCCGCGAGCTGCTGGCGCTGGAGCGGTACGCCCACGTGCAGCACCTCGTGTCCGAGGTGCGCGGCCGGCTCGCCCCCGGCCGGGACGCCGTGGACGCGCTCAAGGCCTGCTTCCCCGCGGGCACCGTGTCCGGCGCCCCGAAGGTGCGCGCCATGGAGATCATCGACGCGCTCGAGCCGCGGCGCCGGGGGCCGTACGCCGGGGCGGTGGGCTACCTCGGCTGGGGGGCGCGCGCGCTCGACACCGCCATCGCGATCCGCACCTGCGTGGTGCTCCCGGACCGCGTGCTGATCCAGGCGGGCGCGGGGATCGTGGCCGATTCCGAGCCCGCACGCGAGCTCGCCGAGACGGAGGCGAAGGCCCGGGCGGCCCTGCGAGCCATCGCCCTGGCGCGCGCCGGCGGCTGATCGCGTCCGCTGGCGCCTCCCCTGGCGCGGCGGCATATTTTGGGGGTCCGAGGAGCCCGATCCCAGATGAGCGACGGCTTCAAGCTGGTCAGCACCGCTGGCGACCAATCGATCGACGTCAAGCCGGGCGTCACGCTGGTCGTCGGACGGGCGGTGAACAGCGACATCCCCATCTACGAGCCGACCATCTCGCGCCAGCACGCCCAGCTGAGCGCGGAGGACGGCGGGGTGCGGGTCAAGGACCTCGGCTCCGCGAACGGCACCTTCCTCAACGGCAGCCGCATCGCCGACACGCTGGCCGTCCCCAACGACGTGCTCACCTTCGGCAAGGTCGCCTTCTACGTCCGCGAGACGGCCAAGGCGGCGGCCCAGCCCAAGGAGGCGTTCGCCGCCCCCAAGCCGGCCGGGGCCACCATCGTCCGCCAGCTCCCGGTGGGCGAGGTCAGCGGGGTCATCCAGAGCCCGCTCAAGCGCATGCCGACCGGGCCGGCGGCCGCCGCGGTGCCCACCGCCGAGGCCGCGCCCGAGCCCACCGCGGCGCGCGCGGCCAAGAAGCTCGAGCTGCTGCTCGAGATCTCGAAGCAGCTGTCGCGCCAGCTCGACGTGGACAAGCTGCTCGAGTCGGTGGTGGACTTCACGTTCCAGGTGATGGACGTGGACCGTTGCTCGATCCTGCTGTGCGAGAAGACCAGCGGCGACCTGGTGCCGCGCATCTCCAAGAGCCGGCTCGGCGAGGGCTCGGCCTCCGCGCGGCACGTGCCGCAGTCCATCGCGCGCAAGGCGGTGAGCGAGCGGGTCGCCATCCTCACCGACAACGCGGCCGAGGACGAGCGGTTCAAGGGCAAGTCGATCCTGCTGCAGAGCGTGCGCTCGGCCATGGGGGCCCCGCTGATGGGCTCCGACGGCGCGGTGCTCGGCCTCATCTACGTGGACAACCTCACCTCGACCCACGCCTTCACCGACGAGGACCTGGAGTTCCTCATCGCGTTCTCCGGCGTGGCGTCGGTCGCGATGGAGAACAGCCAGCTCTCCGACCGCATCCGCCGCGAGGCGCTCGTCCTGTCCAACTTCCAGCGCTACTTCTCGCCCGACCTGGCGAAGCAGATCGCCGAGCACGGCGAGGAGGTGAAGCTGGGGGGCGACAAGCGGCCGGTGGTGATCCTGTTCTCCGACATCCGCGGCTTCACGCCGATGTCGGAGAAGATGGAGCCGGACGACGTCGCGCAGCTGCTGCGGGAGTACTTCACCGAGATGGTGGAGATCATCTTCCGGCACGGCGGGACGCTGGACAAGTTCATCGGCGATGCGATCATGGCGCTGTGGGGCGCGCCGCTCTCGATGGCCGACGACGCGGACAAGGCGATGGCGGCCGCGATCGAGATGCAGCAGGCGCTGACCGCGCTCAACAAGCACTGGGAAGAGAGCGGCAAGCCGCCGGTCAACATCGGGATCGGGATCAACTTCGGCGAGGTGTTCGCGGGCAACGTGGGCAGCGAGCAGCGGCTGGAGTACACGGTCCTCGGCGACGCGGTCAACACGGCCTCGCGGCTGTGCTCCAAGGCGGCCAAGGGCGAGATCATGATCTCGGAGCCGCTGTACAAGCGCCTGAAGACTCCGCCCGACGTCGAGGCCCGCGAGCCGATCCCGCTCAAGGGCAAGT
>DASPSV010000053.1:0-9225 GCA_035623755.1 Gemmatimonadales bacterium | reverse complement strand
CGCTGCCCGGCGCGTCGCTCGACCGCGCGGGCAACGTCGTGTGGACGCGGGGCGGCGGCCCGCCGGTGCGCGTGGCCCTCTGCCCGCTGGACGAGGTGGGCTGGGTGGTGGGCGCGATCGGCCCGGACGGCTACCTGACGCTGCGCCGCGTGGGCACGACGCCGGTGGGCCCGCTGTTCGACCAGTCCCTCGAGGGTCAGCGCGTCACGGTGTTCGGCCGCCGCGGTCCGGTGCCCGGGGTCGTGGGCGTGCGCTCGGTGCACCTGACGCGCGGGCGGAGCCCGGCGGCCGAGGAGCCCTTCCGCCTCGACGACGCCCGGGTGGACGTGGGCGCCGCCACGGCCGAGGGCGTGGCCGACCTCGGCATCGCGGTGCTCGCGCCCGTCACGCGCGCCAAGCGCGCGCAGCGCTACGGCCTCGACTTCCTCGCCGCGCCGGACGCGGCCGACCGCGCGGCCTGCGCCGCGCTGCTCGACGCCGCCCAGCGCCTGCCGCCGGGGGGCGGCGGGACCGCCGTCGTCGCCTTCACGCGCCGCCGCCAGCTGCGCTGGGACGGCGCGGCCTTCCTCCTCGGCGACCGCGCGGCGGGTGCGGCGGCCGGCGACGTCGTCGTCCTCGGCGGCGCCGCGCCGGCCGACTCGCTCGGCCTCGGCTCCGCGCCCGCGCGCCGCGACAGCCTCCCGACGCCGGGCGGCTGGGTGGGCGCGACCGGGTGGAGCCTCCCGGCCCGCTACGCGCGCACCCCGGTCGAGACCGTCGCGCTCCGCGACGTCGCCGCGCTCGCCGAGCGGCTGCGGCTCTTCCTCGGCGGTGCGCCGTGACGCCCCGTCGGACGCGGGCGGCGGGCGCGGGCCTCGCGCTGGCGGCGGCGCTCGGCCTGGCCGCGGCCCGCCCGGCCGCGGCGCAGCGCCCGGCACGCCTCGCCGAGGCGGCGGACGTGCTCGCGCGGCTGGTCGAGACCTACGGCGTGTCGGGCCACGAGGCGCCGGTGCGCGACGCGATCCTCCACCTGCTGCCGGCGTGGGCGAGCCCCACGGTGGACTCCGCCGGCAACGTCGTGGTGCGCGCGGGCACGGGCGCGCCGCTCGTGGTGTTCGTCGCCCACATGGACGAGATCGGGTTCGTCGTCACCGCGATCCGCGACGACGGCAGCCTCGAGCTCCGGCCCGCGGGCGGCTTCTTCCCGTCGCTGTTCGAGGCGGAGCCGGCCCTGGTGCACACGGCGCGGGGCCCCGTGCCCGCCGTGTTCATGCCGCGCGACAGCGCGGGAGGGGCGCCGCGGCACCTGCCGGGCGCGCTCCGCGTCGATCCCGGCACGACGACCCGCGCGGCGACCGAGGCGCTCGGGATCCGGCCCGGCGACGGGGTGACGATGCCCAAGGCGTTCGCGCGGCTGGCGGGCTCGCGCGCCACCGGCCGCTCGATGGACGACCGGGTCGGCTGCACCGCGCAGCTCCTGGCGCTGCGGGGCCTCGATCCGCGCCGGCTCCGCCACGAGGTGGTGTTCGTGTTCTCGGTGCGCGAGGAGATCGGCCTCGAGGGCGCGCGGGCGGCGGCGGCCGAGCTGGCGCCCGGGCGGCCGGCGCGCGTGCACGCGATCGACACCTTCGTCTCGTCCGACGCGCCGCTCGAGATCCGCACCTTCGCCGACGCGCCGCTGGGCGCCGGCGCCGTGGTGCGGGCGATCGACAACAGCTCCGTCACGCCGCCGGCCCTGGTGGACTCGGTGCTCGCCCTGGCGCGCGCGCGGCACATCCCGCTCGCGGCCGGGACCACCAACGGCGGCAACGACGGCTCGATGTTCACCGCGTACGGCGTGCCCGACGTCGGCCTCGGGTGGCCGCTGCGCTACGCTCACTCGCCGGCGGAAGTGGTCGACCTCGCGGACGTGGTCGCCCTCGCCGACGTCGTCCAGGCCATCGCCGAGGGGTGGTGATGCCTCGCGCCCTGATTTCCGTCTCGGACAAGCGCGGCGTGGTGGAGTTCGCGCGCGAGCTGTCCGCCCTGGGCTGGGAGATCGTCTCCACCGGCGGCACCGCGAAGGCGCTGTCGGCCGCGGGCATCGCCGTGACCCCGATCGAGAAGGTCACCGGCTTCCCCGAGATGATGGACGGCCGCGTGAAGACCCTGCACCCGGCCGTGCACGGCGGCCTCCTCGCGCGGCGCCGCGTGCCCTCGGACGTGATGGCGATGGAGCGCCACGGCATCGCGCCCATCGACCTGGTGGCGGTGAACCTCTACCCGTTCCGCGAGACGGCGGCGCGCGCCGGCGTCACCGTGGACGAGGTCATCGAGCAGATCGACATCGGCGGCCCGTCGATGCTGCGCTCGGCGGCCAAGAACCACGACGCGGTCACGGTGGTGGTCGATCCGGCCGACTACGCGCGGGTCGTCGACGCGCTCCGCTCCGGCGGCCCGGGGCCGGAGCTGCGGCGCGCGCTGGCGGTAAAGGTGTTCCGCGAGACCGCGACCTACGACGCGGCGATCGCCCAGTGGCTGGAGGCGCACGCGGGGGACGCCGACGGCGCGCTGCCGCCGTTCCTGCTCCTGGCGCTCGAGCGGCGGCAGCCGCTGCGCTACGGGGAGAACCCCGAGCAGCGGGCGGCGTTCTACGTCACCGGCGAGGGCGGCAGCCTCGCCGACCTCACCCAGCTCGGCGGCAAGGAGCTGTCGTTCAACAACCTCCTCGACCTCGACGCCGCCTACCTCGCGCTCGAGCCGTGGGTGGACCGCACCGCGTGCGTCATCATCAAGCACACCACGCCGTGCGGGATCGCCGTGGGCGCGACGGCGGCGGAGGCCTACCGGCGCGCGCTGGCGACCGATCCGGTGTCCGCGTACGGCTCGGTGGTGGGGTTCAACACCGTGCTCGACGCCGAGACCGCGCGCGCGATGGCCGACCTGTTCGTCGAGGCGGTGGTCGCGCCGAACTTCCAGCCCGAGGCGCTGGAGGTGCTGCGCCGGAAGAAGAACCTGCGGATCGTCGAGGTGCCGCGCGGCGGCTCGGCCGAGCCGCTGGACTTCAAGCGGGTGCGCAGCGGCTTCCTCGCCGAGACGCGGCTGCGGTTCGACCCCGACGAGAGCGGCTGGAAGACGGTGACCCGGCGCCCGCCGACGGCCGCCGAGCTGGACGACCTCCGGTTCGCCTGGGCCGCGGTGATGAGCGTCAAGTCCAACGCGATCCTCATCGCCCGGGACGGCCAGGCGCTCGGGATCGGCGCCGGCCAGATGAGCCGGGTGGACAGCTCCATGCTCGCGGTGCACAAGGCGCGCGCCGCCGGCCACGCCGTCGAGGGCGCGGTCCTCGCCTCCGACGCGTTCTTCCCGTTCCGCGACGGCGTGGACGAGGCGGCGAAGGCCGGCGTCCGCGCGATCATCGAGCCCGGCGGCTCGGTACGCGACGCCGAAGTCGTGGCGGCGGCCGACGAGCACGGGCTGGCCATGGTCTTCACCGGCAAGCGCCAGTTCCGCCACTGATGAAACGACTCGCGGTCGCCGGCGCCCTCGCGCTCGCCGCCTGCACGTCCGAGCTGCCGCGCGGCTCGACGTCGTTCACCCTCGGCAACACCACCGTGCGGGTGGACTCGACGCTCGACCTGGTGGGGCTGGTGCTGCGCCTCTCCGACACCGCCGACATCCCGCCGCTCGGCCCGCTCAAGAAGTGGAACGTCGCCCTCGGGACCGAGCGCGGCGATTCCGCGTTCGAGCTGGCCCGCGCGCTGGGCCCCACGCCGGTCGGCCCGGTGCTCGAGGCCTGGGCGTCGCCCGTCGCGCCCGACTCGGCGTGCGGCCTGATCGCGGCCGGCGTCCGGCGCTGCTTCACCGGCAACCGCCCGCAGGCGGCGGCGCTGGCGCGCTTCGTCGCCGCGGCGCGCGCCTTCGCGCCGCGCGCCGCCCCGCTCACCTTCGAGGGCCTCAACGCCGCCGCCCGGCTGCGCGACCTGTCCGACGTGTACGTCGCGCTGTCCGAGGCCAAGGCGCCGGACAGCGTGCTGGCCGCGTACTCCGGGTACGCCGGCCAGCGCTACGACATCACCCTGGCGCGCACGTTCTGGACCCGGCAGCTCAGCCCGTCGGTCGATCCCGTGAGCTGGACCCACACGCTGGGGAACCGGATCTTCCTCGCGCCGGACGCGGTCTTCCCCGACCGCTCGTACCGCTCGCCGAGCTACATCTGGACGGCCGTGGGGCACCAGATGGCCCACGCCATCGTGCGTCGCCTGTTCGCCGAGCACCCCGAGATCCTCGAGCGCACGGTGCAGCTGCGGCCGACCGTGGAGGCCGCGATGGCGCGCGGCGGCTACGCTCCCGTGTTCTGGGACGAGGATCTCGGCGAGCAGCTGGCGCGGGCCATCACCATCCGCGCCCTGCTCGAGGCCAAGCCGACCGTCGCCTGGCCGCTGCGGACCGAGGCCATGGAAGCCAACATGGCCCTCGTGCCCTGGCTCGAGGACGCGCTGGCGCGCTACGAGAAGAACCGGCCCGCGTATCCGAGCCTGTCCGCGTTCGCGGGCGAGCTCACCCGCGCCATCGCGGCCATCCCGCTCGACTCCTGCCGCGCCGCCGCCAGCCCCGACATCGCCCTGGTGGGCGTGGCGCGCGGCCGCGCGGTGATCGGGTGGATCGGCGACCGCTCGCCCTTCCAGGGCCGCGGGCTGCTGACGGGAGACACGGTGCTGGCGGTGGACGGCGACAGCGTCTCGGCGGGCGACCTGATGCTGCCCACGCGGCAGATGTACCTCGACTTCTCGCAGCACCTGCCGGCGGAGCTGGCGACGCTCAGCATCCGGCGCGGCGGACGCATCTACGGCGTCGAGGTGCCGATCAACTGGGGGCCGAGGGCCGTGACGCGCGTCGCGTCCCAGGCCCCCGGCACGGCCGAGCCGATCTGCGGGTGGGTGCAGCGGGCGATACGACAGTAGGCTCGCCTACTGCATGTCCATCCCCATCATCCCGCCCAGCGCGTGCAGGTACGCGAGGTCCTTCGCCGTGCCCGGATCCGTCGGATCGAGGCGCGGCCAGGCCTGCAGGTCGTCGGGCTTGAAGGCGCCGCCCAGCGTCCCCATCCCGCCCGCCGACACCACGCGCGCGCCCGGGTTGTCGTAGAAGGCCGTCAGCCGGAACCGCTGGCCCGCCGCGATCTGGTAGCCGCCGGTGCGCCACAGCTGGCGGACCGGCACCTCCGTCACCCGCCCCAGGGAGTCCCGGCCCGCCCGCCCGTCGTACACGGTGTCGCCGCTCGCCAGGCTCACCAGCACCAGCCGCGTGCCGAGGTCGTGCAGGTGCCCGCCGACGGCGAGCAGGGCGCCCGCGATCGGCACGGCGAACTCGTAGCTCCGTGACGACCGGCCGGCCGGGATGTCGAAGTCCGACGACACGCCGACGGCGCCGGTGACGTCCGCCTCGATGCTGAACACGTCCACCGGGCGGTCCTCGGCGTTCTCGGGCGTGTAGGGGATCCGCAGCCGGACGTACGCGGCCGGGTAGCTCGCGTCGGTGGGGTTGTCCAGCATCGGGTTGACCCCGATCACCTCGCCGCGACGCACCGGGTAGCCGATGAACGCCGGCAGCTGGACTTCCCGCGTCTCCTTGCCCACCGAGGCCATCCGCTGGACCTCGCTGGACAGCAGGCCGCGCCGCTCCAGCTCGATCAGCTCGACGTGGTGGATCAGCGCGCGCGGCAGCACGTGCCCCGCCGAGTCGAGGATGTCCACGTTATAGCCCTGCAGCCAGCCGGAGCGCGGCACCACCACGGCCTGGACGCCCAGCTGGTCCACCATGTGGTGCTCGGCGTGCGCCGGGAGGTTGACGGGACCCAGCGTGACGACGAGCTGGTGGTGCGCGCTGTCGTCGGTGATCCGCGCGCGCGTGGGAAAGCCCAGGACCTGCGTGTCGGCCTGCGTCGTGCCCAGCGCGCCGGCCGCGACCAGGGCCAGGAAACCGGTCAGCATCTATCTGCTCCTGCTGATGAGCGTTGGCGGAAATATGCGGATTGGCGCCGGCCGAAATATACTGTTAACATATTCAGAATTCCGTCGTATCATCTGGGGTGTTGTCGGCTCTCGGCCCGGGCCCGGAGCGTGGACCGGGCATACTTCCACCACACCGGAGGCGCTGATGAACCGCAGAGACGCAAGCAGGGCGCTCGCATCCATCCCCCTCGCGATGGCGGCCGGCCTGATGATCCCGCAGCACGCGGTCGCGGCGAACGCGCATCAGGCGTACCCGCGGCTCCAGGCGGCGATCACCGCCATCCAGGACGCCCTGGACTTCATGACCAACGCGCCCGACACCTTCGGCGGGCACAAGGCGGCGGCGATGACGGCGTGCCGGACGGCGATCCGCCAGCTGAATGCGGCGATGAGCTGGAACGCGGCGCATCAGGGCAAGTAGGCGCAGCGGTGTCGATGGAAGCGCGGGGCCCCGGCGGCGACGCCGGGGCCCCGTCGTTTGGCCGGCCGCCGTGCGGGGGCGGCGGCATTGTGCCGGGCGCGGGCGCGGCCCTAGCTTAGGCTGTTCGGAGGGCTAGACCTAACTGGCAAGGCAGCGGTCTTGAAAACCGCCGGGCGCAAGCCCTTGGGGGTTCGAGTCCCCCGCCCTCCGCTGTCCCTTCCATGCCGATGAACGAGCCGCCCAGGCCCTTCCGCGACGCGCTCGCGGGCCGCTACGCCGTCGAGTCCGAGCTCGGGGCCGGCGGCATGGCGGTCGTGTACCTCGCCCACGACGTGAAGCACGACCGGCGGGTCGCGATCAAGGTGCTGCGGCCCGAGATCGCCGCCGGCCTCGGCGCGGAGCGGTTCGTCCGCGAGATCCGGGTGGCCGCGCAGCTCCAGCATCCCCACATCCTGCCCCTGTTCGATTCCGGCGAGGCGGGCGGGCTGCTCTACTACGTCGCGCCGTACGTCGAGGGCGAGTCGCTGCGCGAGCGACTGGTGCGCGAGCGCCAGCTGGCGGTCCCGGACGCGCTCGCGATCGCGCGCCAGGTGGCCGGCGCGCTGGCCCACGCGCACGCCCGGGGCATCGTGCACCGCGACATCAAGCCGGAGAACATCCTGCTGCAGGGCGGCGAGGCGATCGTCGCCGACTTCGGCATCGCCCTCGCGCTCAGGGCGGCCGGCGGCGAGCGCATGACCGCGGCCGGGCTGGCGCTCGGCACGCCGACCTACATCAGCCCGGAGCAGGCGGCCGGCGGGGCGCCGGTGGACGGCCGCAGCGACATCTACAGCCTCGGCTGCGTCGTGTACGAGATGCTGGCCGGCGAGCCGCCGTTCAGCTCGCCGACGCCGCAGGCCGTGCTCGCCCGGCATCTCCACGACACGCCGCCGTCGGTGATCGTCCTGCGGCCGACCGTGCCCGCGCCCGTGGCGGGCGCCGTGGCCCGCGCGCTCGAGAAGCTGCCGGCCGACCGCTACCGGACGGCGACCGATTTCGCGGCGGCGCTCGAGGCCGCGCCGGCCGCGCCGGCGGGCGGGCGACCGTGGTGGCGGCGCCGCGCGGCGGTCGTGGCGGCGCTGGTCGTCGTGGCGGCGGCCGCGGCCGGCCGCACGTTCCTGCCCGGCGCCGCGTTCGCCGCCGGCCAGCGCGCCCTGGCCCGCTGGGACCTGCCCCGCGCCGAAGCGGCGTTCCGGCGCGCCGCGCTCGCGGACCCGCAGGCGGCACCGGCGCAGCTGTGGCTGGCGCAGACGGCCGTCCTGGCCGGGGACCCGGTCGACGCGTGGCGCGCCGCGGCGCGGAGCGCGGTGGCCAACGCGCGGCGCCTGACCACCGCGCGGGACAGCACGCTGGCGCAGGGGCTGCTGGCCCTCGCCGAGGGGCGCTTCCCCGACGGGTGCGCCGACTACCGCGCCGCGTTGCAGCGGGACTCGCTCGACGTCATCGCGTGGTTCGGCCTCGGGGAGTGCCAGCGGCGCGACCGCTCGGTGGTGCGCGACGCCGCGAGTCCGTCCGGGTGGCGGTTCCGCGCGTCCTACCAGGGCGCGGTCACGGCGTACCAGCGGGCGCTCGAGATCGCGCCCGCGCTCTACGCCGCCTTCGGGGCGGAGACCTACAACCGGCTCTCGCGCGTCGTCCTGGCCGAGCGCCTCAGCTGGCGCCTCGGGGAGGCGACGCCTCCGGACACCGGGACCTTCTACGGGTTCCCCGCCCTGGACCACGACACGCTGCTGCTGGTCCCGTACGCGCTGGGCGGGGCCTTCCCGCCGCTGCCCGCGACCAACGGCGCCGCGGTCGCGCGCGGCGGCGAGCTGCTGCACGCTCTGGTGGCGAAGTGGGTCGCGGCGTTCCCGCGCAGCGCGGAGGCCCACGCCGCGCTGGCCACGACCCTGGAGATGGAGGGCGCGCTGGAGTCCGACGAGGGGCGGCCGACGGCCCTCACCGAGAACCGGGAGGCGCAGCGCCTGGGCACGGACCCCGAGCAGCGGCTGGAGCTGGCCCTCGGCGCCGTACGCCTCCGGCTCAAGCTGGGCCAGTTCGCCGAGGCGGCGCGGCTCGCGGACTCGCTGCTCGCCGCCCCCGCCGAGCCCACCGCCCGCCAGGCCCGCCTGCTGGCGTGCGCCGCGCTGCTCCTCGGCCGCGCGAGCCGCGCCGCGGACCTGCTCGAGCGCACCGCATCCGACACCAGCTTCGGCCTGGTCACGCTGGCGCTCCCGGTGAAGCGGGCGGGCCTGAGGCTGCTGGGGTACGTCGCCATGGGCGCCCCGGCCGACTCGGTGCGGGCGCTGGAGCGGCGCGTGGATTCCCTGCTGCGCAGCTGGGTGGATCCCGGCCAGCGGGCGACGGTGCGCGAGGCGCTCACCCGGCAGCTCACGCCGCTGCCCGCCCTCGCCGCCGCGTGGGACACCACCTGGGTCGCATGGCCCGGCTTCTTCCTGTTCGACGTCCCGCTGCTGCTCGCCCGCGGCGACACGGCCCGGGCGCGCGCGAAGCTCGCCGAGGTGCGCCGCACGCAGGTCGGGATGAGCCCCAGCGATCTCCCGCCGGTCCCCGTGTACCCGGAGGCCCGGCTGTTCCTCGCCCTGCACGACACGGCGGCGGCCGAGTGGCTCCTCGACCGCCTGCTGGACAACCTCGCCTCGGCGCAGACCCGGTTGATCGGCGAGCCGATGCTCGCCGGAGCGCTGCCCCAGGTCATGGTCCTCCGGGCGCGCATCGCCCTGCGGCGGCACCAGCCGGACGTCGCGCGCCGCTGGGCCGCGGCGGCCGGTGCCCTGTGGCGCGGCGCCGATC
>DASPSV010000050.1:0-9797 GCA_035623755.1 Gemmatimonadales bacterium | reverse complement strand
CCTGGGCATCCAGGGCTTCGAGCCGGTGCTGGTGGAGGGGAAGGCGATCCGCATCCACCCGCTGGTGTGCGCGGCGTTCAACGCCGACTTCGACGGCGACCAGATGGCGGTGCACGTGCCGCTGTCGTTCGAGGCGCAGCTGGAGAGCCGGCTGCTGATGATCTCGAGCAACAACATCCTCAAGCCGTCCGACGGGCGGCCGGTGGCCGAGCCGAGCCAGGACATGGTGCTCGGCTGCTACTTCCTGACCAAGGAGCCGGCGGACTTCGCCGAGCAGCTCAAGGCGGGCGCGCCGGCCTACGGCGACATGGCCGAGGTGGAGACGGCGCTGCTGCACCAGCGGGTGCGCCACCACACGCCGATCCGGTTCTGGTGGGTGGACGTGCAGGGCCGCGGCCAGTGGGTGGACACCACGGTCGGCCGCGTGCTGTTCAACGCGATCCTGCCGCGGGAGCTGCAGTTCAAGAACGAGACCATGCGGAAGAAGAACCTCTCCGACCTGGTCTTCCAGAGCTACCGCGAGCTGGGGCTGGCGCCCACGGTGGAGTTCCTCGACCGGCTGAAGTCGGCCGGGTTCGGGTTCGCCACGCTGGGCGGGATCTCGATCGGCATCGAGGACCTGCAGATCCCGGAGGCCAAGCAGAAGCTGCTCACGGCCGCCGAGGAGCGCATCCAGCGGTTCCAGAAGGCGTACCAGAGCGGCTCGATCACCAACGGTGAGCGCTACAACCGGGTGATCGACGCCTGGACCCACGCCAACAACGACATCGCCGACGAGATGGTGCGCGGGATGGGCGGGGCGAAGGGCGGGTTCAACCCGGTGTTCATGATGTTCGACTCCGGCTCCCGCGGCTCGCGCGACCAGATCCGGCAGCTGGCGGGGATGCGCGGTCTGATGGCCAAGCCGCAGAAGAAGCTCACCGGCGGCATCGGCGAGATCATCGAGAGCCCCATCCGCTCCAACTTCCGCGAGGGGCTGTCGGTGCTCGAGTACTTCATCTCGACCCACGGCGCGCGGAAGGGCCTCGCCGACACCGCGCTCAAGACCGCCGACGCCGGCTACCTCACGCGGCGGCTGGTGGACGTGGCGCAGGACGTGACGATCAGCGAGGAGGACTGCGGCACCGTGCTGGGCCTCGACGTCCAGGCGCTGAAGGAGGGCGAGGACATCGTCGAGCCGCTGTCGGAGCGCATCGTGGGCTGCGTGGCGGCCGACGACATCTACGACCCGCACGAGCTCGACGACCACGGCGACCCGAAGGTGCTGGTCGCGGCGGGCGGGCTGATCGACGAGTTCATCGCGCAGGCCATCGAGGACGCCGGCATCGAGGACGTGCGCATCCGCTCGGTGCTGACCTGCGAGTCGAAGCGCGGGCTGTGCCGGATGTGCTACGGCCGCAACCTCGCCACCATGGACATGGTGGACATCGGCGAGGCGGTCGGCATCCTGGCCGCCCAGTCCATCGGCGAGCCGGGCACCCAGCTGACGCTCCGCACCTTCCACATCGGCGGCACCGCGGCGCGCATCGCCGAGGTGACGGCCCGCAAGAGCAAGCTGGAGGGGAAGGTCGAGTACGGCGACCGGCTCCAGTTCGTGGAGGCGGGCGAGGGGCGGCGCATCGTCACCAAGCACGACGGCGAGCTGGTCCTGACCGACGAGGACGGGCGGGTGCGGTCCCGGTTCCAGGTGCCGCTCGGCGCCACCCTGGCGGTCACGGACGGCGACGACGTCAAGCGCGACGCGCTGCTGTTCACCTGGGACCCGTACACCACGCCCATCATCAGCGACCTGACGGGCACGGTGCGGTTCCGCGACATCGTCGAGGACGAGACGATCCGCGAGGAGTTCGACGAGCTGACCGGCCTCAGGCAGCGGGTGATCATCGAGGACCGGGAGAAGAAGCTTCACCCGCACATCGAGATCGTGCAGACCAAGGGCGGCAAGGAGCGCAAGGTCCGCGACTTCGTGGTGCCCGAGGGCGCACAGCTGCTGGTGGACGACGGCGAGGAGGCCGCCGCCGGCCAGACGCTGGCCAAGATCAGCCGCGAGGCCTACAAGACGCGCGACATCACCGGCGGCCTGCCGCGGGTGGCGGAGCTGTTCGAGGCGCGGCGGCCCAAGGACCCGGCCACGATCTCGGAGATCGACGGCGTGGTGCGGTTCGGCGACATCAAGCGCGGCAAGCGCGAGATCTTCGTCCACCACGTCCGCACCCTGAAGGACGGCAGCGTCGTGAGCGACGAGTCGGTCGAGCCCCTGCTGTACGAGGTGCCGGCCGGCAAGCACCTCCGGGTGCACGAGGGCGACCGGGTGCGGGCGGGCGACCGCCTCACCGAGGGCCCGGTGAACCCGCACGACATCCTGCGGATCAAGGGCCCGCGGGCCGTGCAGGAGTACCTCCTCAACGAGGTGCAGGAGGTCTACCGGCTCCAGGGCGTGAAGATCAACGACAAGCACATCGGCGTGATCGTCAAGCAGATGCTGCAGAAGGTGCGCATCCAGGACCCGGGCGACACCGAGTTCCTCGAGGGCGAGCACGTCGACAAGGTCGTCTTCCGCGAGGAGAACACGCGGGTGACCCGCAAGGGCGGCAAGCCCGCCTCGGCGGAGCCGCTGCTCCTGGGGATCACCAAGGCGAGCCTGACGACCCAGTCGTTCATCTCGGCCGCCAGCTTCCAGGAGACGACCCGCGTGCTGACCGACGCGGCGATCCGCGGCGCCCGCGACGACCTGCTCGGGCTCAAGGAGAACATCATCATCGGGCACCTGATCCCGGCGGGCACCGGCATCTACCGGTACCACGAGATCGACGTGGAGCCGCCGGCGGGCTTCGAGCCGCCGCCGCCGCCCGCCGAGGCCGTGGCCGTGCCGGCCGCGCCGGAGCTGGCGGGACTGACCACCGAGGAATAGCGGCAGCGGCGGTCGGACGGCGCCCGGGGAGCGATCCCCGGGCGCTCGTCGTTCCGGCCCCTGGCGTGGACGGAGGATCGCGGATGCCGGTCGTGCCGGGGCGCGAGGCAAGACGCGCGGCGGTCCGCGCGGCGGTCGCGGCCGCGCTGGCGGGAGGTGCCGCGGCGCTCGCCCGGGGCGGCGGCGCGCCGTGGTCCGCGGCGCTGGCGCTGGCCGCGGGCGCGGCCGCGTTCGCGGCGTGGCGCACGGTGGCCGGCGCGTGCGCCGGCTTTCTCGCGATGCTGGCCGCGGCGCTGGCGGGCCTCGGGAGCGGCGGCCTGGGGCGGCTGGGCGCCGTGGTGCCGGCGCTGGCGGGCCTCGAGCTGCTCGGGCTGGCGAGTGTCGGTCTGGTCGCGCTGGTCCGTCAGCCGCGGAAGGTCGGCCGCCGGCTGCTGGGCGCGTGGCTGGCGTCGTCCGGCCTCGTGGCGACCGGCCTCGCGCTCGCGACGCGGGAGGAGACGAGGCCGCTGGCGGGCGTCCTGCTCTCGGGCGGGCTGGCCTACCGGCTGGGCGTCGTGCCGGCGTACGCGTGGGCACCCATGCTGCTCCGCCACCCCGCGCGGCGGGTCGCGGGCCTGGGCGTGCTGGCGCTCGCCGCGGCCGGCGTGACGCTGGCGCTCGTCATGGCGCGACTGCCCGAGCCCGCGGCGGCGCGATGGAGCCTGCGCGCGCTGGCGGCGGCCACGCTGCCCTGGGCCGCCTGGCAGGCGGTGCGCCAGCGGGGCCGCGATCCGGCGTGCGCGCGCACGTACGCGGTGGTGGCCGCGATGTCGGTGGTGCTGCTGGCCGCCGCCTGAGCGGTGGCGCGGGCCGGCCCAGGGGCGTCCGCGTGCCCGGCTGGTCCCGTCCGCCCCGGGGCATCACCGGCGACGCCACGCCACGCCGGTCAGGCCTCGCGCGCAGCCGTTCTCAGCTCCCGGAGGAGCTCCTGGAGGTGCTCCCACCGGGTGAGGTAGCTGATCACCATCACCCGGATCGCGCGTCTGCCGACCGTCGTCGTCGGCGAGATCCACCAGCGCCGCTTGGCGAGCACCCGAGCGACGATCTTGTCCTGCAGGCTGTCCAACTGGGAACCACTGCGGTCCTTGCCGTCTGGCAACTTCCCTGTAAACCTGACCGCTGCAATTGCCGTATCTACGGGCGTCACCAGTTCCCAATCACCGCTCCGGGTCAGTTCATGCGCGAACCGCTCCGTGAGCCGCACCTGCTCTTCCGCCATGCGTCCGTAGGCGCGGCGGCCCACGAGCTTCATCCCCATCCACAGCTTGAGGGCGCTGAAGGGGCGCGAGCCGGCGAGGCCGTGGTCGCGGAACTCGATCGCATCGTCCGTCTGCGGGATGTAGACGGCGTCGGCCCAGAAGGCCCGGCGCCCCGCCTCGCCGTCGCGGGTCAGGATGGCGCCGCACGGGTAGGGCATGGCCCACCACTTGTGCGGGTCCATCGTGATCGAGTCGGCCCGCTCGATCCCCGCCAGCCGCGGCCGCAGCGCCTCGCTCATCAGCGCGCCGGCCGCGTAGGCCGCGTCCACGTGGAACCACAGGTCCAGCTCGCGCGCCGCGTCGGCGATCCGCTCCAGCGGGTCGATCACGCCGTTGCTCGTGACCCCCGCGATGCCGACCACGCAGAACGGGGCGAGGCCCGCCGCGCGGTCCGCGGCCACCATGCGGCGCAGCGCCCCCACGTCCATCCGCGACGCGCGGTCCACCGGCACGGTCCGCACGCCCTCCGCGCTCCCGAGCCCGAGGATGTTCGCGCTCTTCACGATCGAGAAGTGCGCCTCGGACGAGGCGTACAGCACCGGGCGCCGCGCCAGGCCCCACACGCCGCGCGCCGTGGTCTCGGGGTGCTTCGCGGCGAGCGCGATCTTGAGGCCCGTGGTGTTGGCGAGGGAACCGCCGGGCGTGAGGCTCCCGAACGCACTCGCCGGATAGCCGGCGAGGTCGCACAGCCAGCGCACCACCACGCGCTCGACGGCGGTGGCCGCCGGGCTGTGGTGCCACGCGCCGACGTTCTGGTTCAGGGCCGCCGCCATCGCCTCCGCGAACACGGCGACGGGGAGCGGCGTCGGGTTCATCAAGCCGAAGTAACGCGGGCTCGGCAGGTGGAAGCTCGCCGGAACGACGTCGCGCTCGAACCGCTCGAGCAACGCGGGCCAGGGCGTGGGCAGCTCGGGCAGCGGCTCGGCGAACCGCGCGAACGTCTCCGCCGGCGTGACGTCGGGGATGACCGGCAGCGCGCCGAGCGCGCCGAAGTGCCGCGCCACCCAGTCCGCGGCGGCCTCGCCGAGGACGCGGACGTCGTCGGGCGAGGGCGCGAACGGGTCGGGAACCGGGCCGGTCATCGCTGCGGCGGCCTCATCGCACGCCGCGGACCACGGTGAAGGTGAACGTCGCGTTCTGGGTGGCGCGCACCGGGCAGCCGCCGATCCGTGCGGGAAGGAAGCGCGTCCGGATCAGCGCCTCGTAACCCGCGTCCCCGAACAGGAGGTGGTCGGCCAGGGAGTCGCCCGCGAGCCGCGGGCGGTCCTCGGGCCAGAGCTCGTGGATGCTGGCCGGCTCCGGGGCGCCGAGCGTGTCGATGGTCACCTGCAGCGTGACCCGGTCCTCCGCGCCCGGCGTGTGCAGCCCCGTCGGGTAACGAACCCTCGGGAGCGACACGACCAGCGCCCGGGTCGAGACCGGGCGCCGCAGCGCGAACACGGGGAAGCCGGCGCCGATCGCCCGCGCGTAGGCGGGCTCCGCGGTGTGGGCCAGGGCGAGCCGCATCTCCACCGAGTCCCGCGCCGCTTCCACCGTCCAGGTGATCATCTCACGGTGCCGGACGACCGAGTCCACGGCGCGCGCGAGCAGGCGCGTGAGCACCGTGTCGGGGATCGGCCTCGGCGGCAGCTCCTGCCAGGTGGCGGCGCCGTCGCGGCGCGCGCGGATCTCCAGGTTGCCCCCGATGACGGTCCGCCAGGTCACCGCCGGCGCACCCGACGGCAGGGAATCGAGCCGGCCCCCGAGCAGCAGCCGGAGGCGGTGCGCCGTCCGCTGCGCCAGCAGGTCCGCCTCCGGGAGCAGCGCGCGGGCCGTGGTGTCCACGAGGAAGGCGTGCAGGAACACCGTGTCGCGCACGGTGAGGAGGCTGTCGGGCAGCGTCGTGAGGCACGACCCGCCCTCGGCGTCGATCGCCGCCGGCTCGCCCGGGGCGGCCGGCAGGAAGGCGCCGGCGCCCGTCGGGCCGGCCGGCACCGGCGCGCTGCGCGCCGGCACCGCACACGCGGCGAGCAGGGCGCACGCGCCGGCGCCGAGTGCGGCGGGCAGGGGACGGCGGAGCTGCCGGGGCGTCATGGACACGAACGATACCGCGCGGCGTCGCGCGGGTGTTAGGGCGCCGCCGTGCCGGCGCGGGCGACGGTCCGGGGAGCGCCGGGCCCCCGGGTCCGCACGGGCCGGGAGCTCGCTCGCGGGGGCATCTCCGCTCTGGCGCGGGGCGTGCCGCCTCGGTATTCGTATTGTCTGGGACATCCCATCGGCCGAAAGGCCCTCAAGCCGGGAGAACAGATGCGCGACCGATTCCTGTCGTGGGCGCTGGTGCTGGCTTCCGCGGTGCCGGCTCTGGCGGCGGCGCAGCAGCCGGGGCATCGCGAGGGCACCTGGGAGCTCAGCGTGGGCGTCGGGGCCACCTACCTGGACAACCAGATGACCTGCTGTCTCGGCGGGCTCGTGGGGATGGGCAAGGTCGCGCCCGGCGGCGTCCTGCGCCTGGGCTACAATTTCAGCAACCACTGGAACTTCAGCATCGGCTCCGGCGTCGGCTACAGCAGCCCGGCGACGCTCATCCAGCCGCTCGCCGCGATCACCTGGACCTACGACCTGAACGCGGCGACGAGCCCGTTCCTGACGCTCGGGGCCGGCGTGACCAGCACGCAGTGGACCACCACCGGGGCCGTGGCCGGCAAGTGGCGGTTCACCGGCCGGTACGGCGCGCACCTGGGCGTCGGCATCCGCCGCATGCTGAGCGAGCGGATGGCGCTGCGCATCGAGGCGCGGGAGCAGATCGAGCACGACTCGTTCCCCCCGCATCCCATCTTCCTCGGCATCGGCACCATCGGCTTCTCGTGGTTCCTGGGCGGCGGCCACCGCGCGGTGGCGGGCTCCGTGAACGTCACGCCGGGCACCTTCACGCTGACGGCCGCGGGCCAGTCGCAGCAGTTCACGGCCGCGGTGGTCGACCAGAGCGGCAACCCGATGCCCGGCGCGGCGGTCCGCTGGAGCAGCGGCGACCAGGCGGTCACCGTGTCCTCCACTGGCGTCGTGACCGCGATGCGCGAGGGTGTCGCGACGGTCCGCGCCACCAGCGGCGGGGTCACGGGCACGGCGGACGTGACGGTCATCTTCGCGCCGGCCTCGGTCGCCCTGGCGCAGGCGGCGGTGCGCTTCAACGCCCTCGGGGCGACGCAGGCGCTCACCGCGACCGCGCGCGACGCCAACGGCGGCGCGCTCGGCGCGGCGGCGTTCACCTGGGCCAGCAGCGACACCCGGGTGGCCACCGTGGACGGCTCGGGCGTCGTCACGGCCGTCGGCAACGGCACGGCCCGGGTCACGGCGACGTCGAGCGGCAAGAGCGCGGCGGTGAGCGTCACGGTCGCGCAAGTCACCGCGTCCGTGGCGGTCACGCCGCTGACCGCGCAGGTCGCGGGCGTCGGGGCCACCACCCAGCTGGCGGCGCAGGCGCTGGACGCCAACAGCCGCCCGATCGCGGGCAAGACGTTCACCTGGACGAGTGACGCCGCGGCCGTCGCGATGGTGAGCGGCACCGGGCTGGTGACCGGCGTGTCCGGGGGGACGGCGCACGTGACGGCGGGCGTGGACGGCCGGAGCGGAAGCGCCACGCTCACCGTGGCGGGGGCGAGGCGCGCACCGGCCCCGGTCGGGGCGGCGCCGGCGCCGTCGGGCGGGATGCTGCCCGCGGTCAACGCGTCGATGGTGCTTAAGGGGGTCAACTTCCGGCCCAACAGCGTGGCCCTGCTGCCGGCGGCGCGCAACGCGCTCAGGCCGGTGGCCGAGGCGATCAAGGCCCTCCCCGGCTCCCGGTGGCAGCTGGCGGGCTATACCAGCGCCATGGGGAACGCGGCCCGGA
Organism: Gemmatimonadales bacterium; assembly: GCA_035623755.1. Lineage (GTDB taxonomy): Bacteria > Gemmatimonadota > Gemmatimonadetes > Gemmatimonadales > JACORV01 > Fen-1245. Next base: position 1,723 of record DASPSV010000050.1, on the reverse strand, counting down.
ACCGCCGGCTCTCGCAGCAGCGGGCCGAGGCCGTGGAGCTGTACCTGACGAGCCTGGGCGTCCCGGCCTCGAGCCTCACGGCGGTGGGGATGGGCTCCCGGAATCCGATCGCCACCAACCGCACGCGCGCCGGGCGGCTGGAGAACATGCGGGTGGAGATCCGCCGGCTGCGGTAGCGCCGGTCCACCCGGGCGGCGGCGAGCCCCATCCCGGTCTCCGGGGTGGGGCTCTCGCGCTCCTGGAGCCGGCCTCCCTTGACCCTTCTTGGCCTGCCGACTACCTTTTCATGTCTGCGGCCGAAGTGGGCCGCCCGTTTATTCTTGTGCCGTGTGCTGGGGGCTATGCCGACGATCAATCAGCTGGTCCGGACGGGCCGGCGATCGGTGGAAGCGAAGGAGAAGGCGCCGGCGCTGCGGGGGAATCCCCAGAAGCGCGGGGTGTGCACGCGGGTGTACACGACGACGCCGAAGAAGCCGAACTCCGCCCTCCGCAAGGTCGCCCGTGTCCGTCTCACCAACGGCTTCGAAGTCACGGCGTACATCCCCGGTGAAGGCCACAACCTGCAGGAGCACTCGATCGTCCTGATCCGGGGCGGCCGGGTGAAGGACCTGCCGGGCGTGCGCTACCACATCATCCGCGGCACGCTGGACGCGGCGGGGGTGGGGGAGCGGAAGAAGAGCCGGTCGAAGTACGGGGCCAAGGCCCCGAAGGCGGCCAAGTGAGCCGGCGGCCGCGGACGATCCGGCGCACGGTCCCGGCGGACCCGCGCTACGACAGCCAGACCGTGTCGAAGTTCATCTGCAACCTGATGCGGCGCGGGAAGAAGTCGGTGGCCGAGTCGATCTTCTACTCGGCGATGGACCTGATCGAGCAGCGGACGGGGCAGCCCGGCGTCAACGTGTTCAAGCAGGCGCTGAGCAACGCCAAGCCGGTGGTCGAGGTGAAGAGCCGCCGCGTGGGCGGCGCCACCTACCAGGTCCCGGTGGAGGTGCGGCCGGAGCGGCGCACGGCGCTGGCGATGCGGTGGCTGATCGACTACAGCCGCGGGCGCGGCGAGAAGACGATGGCGGACCGGCTGGCCAACGAGCTGGTGTCGGCGTCGAAGGGCGAAGGCACCACCATCAAGAAGAAGGAAGACACGCACCGGATGGCCGAAGCGAACAAGGCGTTCGCTCACTACCGGTGGTAAACCCTTAGCGCGAACAAGATAGGGCCGCTGCCGTAAGCGGTCCCCGTCCGGAACGTTCGGACGACGGCGGAGCGAGACCTGCGCGGGTACGCGCGAACGGTCGCCCCGCGTTTTTCTTGACCAGACTTGGAGCGTATGGCGCGGAACACGTCACTCGAGCGCGTGCGGAACATCGGCATCATGGCGCACATCGATGCCGGGAAGACGACCACGACCGAGCGCATTCTCTACTACACGGGCCGCACCTACAAGCTGGGTGAGGTGGACGACGGTACGGCCACGATGGACTGGATGGAGCAGGAGCAGGAGCGGGGCATCACCATCACGTCCGCCGCGACCACCACCGAGTGGAAGCGCGCCGGCGAGCTGTTCCAGGTGAACATCATCGACACGCCTGGCCACGTGGACTTCACGGTCGAGGTCGAGCGGTCGCTGCGGGTGCTGGACGGCGCGGTGGCGGTCTTCTGCGCGGTCGGCGGGGTGGAGCCGCAGTCGGAGACCGTGTGGCGCCAGGCGGACAAGTACCGCGTGCCG
>DASPSV010000020.1:0-3519 GCA_035623755.1 Gemmatimonadales bacterium | reverse complement strand
AGCGCTACGACCGCGAGATGGCCGACGTGTTCGCCATCCAGGACGACATCGCCAGGAGCATCGCGGGGGCGCTGCAGGTCCTGCTGAGCGACGACGAGCGCGCGGCGCTCGAGCGCGTGCCGACCCGCGACATCCGCGCCTACGAGTACTACCTCAAGGGGCGCCAGTTCTTCCGCCAGTCGCGGCGCAAGACCCTGCAGTTCGCCGAGGAGATGTTCCGCCGCGCCATCGCGCACGACCCCGGCTACGCGCAGGCCTGGGCGGGCCTCGCCGACTGCTGTTCGCTGCTCCAGATGTACTACCCGGGCGCCGCCGCCGAGCCCGGGCTCGGGGAGGAGGCCAGCGCGCGCGCCCTCGCCCTCGACCCGCGGCTCCCCGAGGCGCACGCGGCCCGCGGCTTCGCGCTGTGGCAGGCCGGGCGCGTGGACGCGGCGGTCGCCGAGCTGGAGCAGGCGCGGAGCCTCGACCCGCGGCAGTTCGAGGCCCGCTACTTCCTGGCGCGGCTGCGCTTCGGCCAGGGCGCGATCGGCGAGGCGGCCGCCCTGTTCGAGGAGGCCGCGCGGGTGCGCGAGGACTCGCAGGCCCGGTTCTTCGCCGCCCAGTGCTACGCCGCCCTGGGGCGCGCCGCCGACGCGGAGGCCGCGTACCGGCGCGCGCTGCACGTGGTGCGGCAGCACCTGGAGCTGAATCCGGACGACTCGCGCGCGGCCACGATGTGCGCCGTCGCGCTGTGCCGCATCGGCGAGCGGGACGAGGGCCTCGAGTGGGCCGAGCGCGCCCGGCGGATCGACCCCGACGACTCGGGGATCCTGTACAACGTCGCCTGCCTGTTCGCGCTCGAGGGCCGGCGCGACCAGGCGCTCGCCTGCCTCGAGCAGGCGTTCCGCGGCGGCTTCGGCAACCGGGAATGGATCGCGCACGACCCCGACCTCGAGAGCCTGCGGGGCGACCCGCGCTTCCAGGCCCTGATGGTCGTGACGACGCCCGCGGACCGCCCCGCGTGACCTCCCCGGCCGTGCCGGAACGGCAGCCGTTCGCCGCGACGCCGGTGCTGGCGCTCGCGGCGGCCATGCTGGTGCTGCACCTGGTGACGAACCTGGTGACCCCGTTCGGCATCCAGCGCGACGAGTTCCTCTACGTCGCGATGGGCCACCACCTCCGCCTGTGGCGGATGGACTTCCCGCCGGGCATCGGCGTGCTGGCGGTCGTGACGCGCGCGCTGCTGGGCGACGCGCTGTGGGCGCTGCGTCTGGCGCCGGCGCTCGTCTCGACGGGGCTCGTGGTACTCGCCGCGCTGCTCGCCCGGGAGCTGGGCGGCGGACGCTTCGCGCAGGGCTTCGCCGCGCTCGCGGTCCTGGGCAGCGTGTTCTTCCAGCGCGCCGGCAACCTGTTCCAGCCGACGATCCTCGACGCACTGTGGTGGACCGTCGCCCTCTACGCGCTGGTCAGGCTGTGCCGCGAGGACCTGCGGCCCGCCCGGTGGTGGCTGCTGCTCGCGGCGGCCGGCGGGCTTGGCCTGTTCACCAAGTTCAGCATCCTGTTCCTCGGCTTCGGCGTGCTGGTGGGCCTCGCGGCCTCGCGCTGGCGCCGCGCCCTGCTCGGCCCGTGGCCGTGGCTGGTGCTGCTGCTCGCGCTCGCGATCGGCAGCCCCAGCATCGCGGGCCAGCTCGCGCTCGGCTGGCCGGTGGTGGCCCAGATGCGCGTCCTGCAGCAGGGCCAGCTCGAGCACGTGTCCGTGTTCGGCTTCTTCCTCGTGCAGCTGATGTTCGGGCCGGCGATGCTGGTCGGCGCGGGCGGACTGGCGGCGCTGCTGCTGGCGCCGGCGCTGCGGCCGTTCCGGCTGGTGGGGTGGACGTGCCTCGCCGTGTGGGCGCTGCTGGTCGTGCTCCACGGGAAGGCGTACTACGTCGGGCCCACCTACCCGCTGCTGTTCGCCGCGGGCGGCACGGCGCTCGAGCACGTGCGCGGCCGCGTCGCGGGCGCGTGGCTGCGGGGGGCCGCGGCGTGGGCCACGGCCGCCTACGGCCTCCTCGTCCTGCCGATCGGCGTGCCGATCCTCACGCCGGGGGCCACCGAGCGCTACATCCGCGCGATCGGCGCGACCGAGTCGCTGCGCGACAACATGGGCCGGACGCTCCACCTGCCGCAGGACTACGCCGACATGCTCGGCTGGCCCGAGCGCGTCGCGGCGCTGGCGGCGGCGTACCGCGCCCTGCCGCCGGCCGAGCGGGCGGAGGCGGTGGTCATCGCGAACAACTGGGGCGAGGCGGGCGCGGCGGAGTTCTACGGCCCGCGCTGGGGGCTGCCGCCGGTCGTGTGCGCGCAGGGGACGTTCTACAACTTCGGGCCGGGCGAGCGGCCCGGCACCGTGGCGATCACGATCGGCGAGGGCGCCGAGGGGCTGCGGCGCTTCTACGACTCGCTGGAGGTGGCGGGGCGGATCACGAACCCGCTGACGGTGACCGAGGAGCAGGACTTGACGATATATGTGGCCCGGAAACCGAAGACGACGCTGCAGGAGATATGGCCACGGGAGAGAGGACGATACTGAAACGTGAGAGGTGAGGGGTGAGAGGTTCAAGTGAGAGGTGAGAGGCAAAGACGTGAGAAGTGAGGTGAGAGGTGAGAAGGGCGAGGCGTGAGAGGCTCACCTCTCACGCTTTCTTGCTTCTCACCACTCACGTGAACGTCTCACTTCTCACCTTTCACCTCTCACAGCATCATCGCAGATCGACAGCTTGCCTGATCACCAGCGCCCACCCGCCAGCAACGATCACCGGCCCCAGGCGACGCGCCACCGCTATCTCCGTCACCTCCCCGCGCGTCGAGCGGGTCGAGCCCAGCCGCAGCGCCAGGCCGGCGTCGCCCGCGGCGCGCGGCCGCTCGTCGGCGTACCACGCCCCGCCCCACTCGACGAACGGCGCGATCCCCACCCCCACCAGGCCCAGCACGTCGTTCGCCACCAGGAACCGGTCCTCGACCACGGCCCAGTAGCGGCGCGTGCCCGTGAACGCGTGCGCCGGGTAGGCGCGCGGCCCGTCGAGGTACAGCCACAGGTCGAAATCCGTCCCCGGCGCGACCCGCCGCGCGGCGCCGCCCTCGGCGTGGAACACCAGCGTCTGCCGCGGCAGCCGCTGCGTCGCCACGGTCATGGACGCGTCGGTCCGCCCCGAGTCGAGGCCGGCCGAGCCCAGCACGCCGTCGGCGTCGAACCGCAGCCACGCGAACCCGTCCCGCCACGCGGCGCCCCACTGCGCCGCCACCGTCGGTGCCACGCCCGCGCGCCCCGGCCCGTAGCCGAACGCCGCCGGCGCCGCCCACAGGCCGACGAACAGCCGGCTCGAGACGTCCACGTCCTCGGGACGGTCGTACTGGTCGAGGCTCCGCGCCACCACGTAGCGGCTGCGGCCGATCTCGAGCCCGAGCCCCGGGGTGAAGCTGAGCGAGTCGCCCGGCGGGACCACGCCCCAGGCGGAGAGGCGCTCGCGCCTCAGCTGCGCGAAGAACTCGAGCCGCGCG
>DASPSV010000002.1:0-14984 GCA_035623755.1 Gemmatimonadales bacterium | reverse complement strand
CCGTCACGCTGCCCCCCGAGCTGAAGCCGCGCTACCACGCCGGCGCCGTGTTCGCCTCGAACTACCTCGTGGGACTCGTGGCCGCCGCGGCCCGCCTGCTCGAGAGCACCGGCATGGGCGCGGAGACGGCGCTCGGCGCGCTGCTCCCGCTGGTGCGCGCCACGGTGGCGAACGTCGAGGCCGTCGGCCCCGCCGCCGCGCTCACCGGGCCCATCGCCCGCGGCGACGCCGCGACGGTGCGCCGGCACCTGATGGCGCTGTCGCACGCCGACGCCGACCTCTACAAGGCGGTGGGGCGGGAGACGCTGCGGCTGGCGCGGAAGGCGGGGCTGGAGGCGGCGAAGGCGGAGCGGATCGAGGCGCTGCTCCGCTAGCGCAGGTGCGGCGGCGGCGCGCCGCCGCCCGTCCTACTCGCTGGCGTCCACGATCCGCACCCCGGAGGGCGGCGTGAACCGGAAGGCCGACGCGGGGATCGCCGCGTTGACCCGCAGGTGGTCGAAGGTCAGGCGCCGCAGCGAGCCCGAGCCCTCGGTGATCTCCACCCGCCGCACCAGGCTGTCGGCCCGGTCCACCCAGATCAGCGCCCGCTGGTAGGGCACGTTGGCGGTGCGCGGCACCAGCGACAGCACGTCCGCCTCGCGGGCCGCGACCGTGTCGGGCCGCACGTAGCTCACCGTGAAGCGGTCGCGCGGGTGATCGAGGAACTCCGCCACGAAATCCGCCGACTCCCCGGGCTTGCCGGTCAAGTTGGTCCGCACCGCCTGCTTCGGCGCCGAGGAGGGCAGGTACACCCACAGCACCTTGCCGTCGGCCACGATGAGATCGCCCGCCGGGCGGCGCCACCGCATCGCGAAACGGCCGGGCCGCTGCTGGAGGAACTCGCCGGTCGAGGTCTCGTCGGTCCCCAGCATCTGGTCGCGGATCCGCTGCGTGAAGTCGGCGCGCAGGGTCGTCGCGCGCCCCAGCGCGACCACGGCGCCGTCGAGCACCGCGCCGGCGTCGGGCGCCTGCGCGGCGAGCGGCGCGGCCGCCAGCAGCGCGACCGCCAGCCCGAGGCCTCCCACCACCGCGGTCCGCCGGCGCCGCCGTGCGCCCGTGCGCCCGTCGCTCACGCCACCTCCGCCGGCTCGGCCACGCGCCGGCCGATGACCTCGGCGATCGCCCGGGTCTGCCGCATCAGCTCCGTGAACTGCTCGGGCGCCAGGCTCTGGGCCCCGTCGGAGAGCGCGTGCGCCGGGTCGGGGTGCACCTCGATCAGCAGCCCGTCGGCGCCGGCGGCCACCGCGGCCCGCGCCATCGGGATCACCTTGTCCCGGAGGCCCGTTCCGTGGCTCGGGTCCGCGATGATCGGCAGGTGCGAGAGCTTGTGCACCAGCGGGATCGCCGTCAGGTCGAACAGGAACCGGGTCGCCTGGTCGAAGCTGCGCACCCCGCGCTCGCACAGGATCACGTTCGGGTTGCCCTCGGCCAGGATGTACTCGGCCGCGAGCAGCAGCTCGGTGATGGTGGCCGCGATGCCGCGCTTGAGCAGCACCGGCTTCCGCACCCGTCCCACCCGCTTGAGCAGCGGGTAGTTCTGCATGTTGCGGGCGCCGACCTGCAGGATGTCGGCGTAGCGCGCCGTCAGCTCGACGGCCTCCGGCTCCATGACCTCGGTGACCACCGCGAGGCCGGTCTCCTCGCGCGCCTTCGCGAGGAGCTCGAGGCCCTTCTCGCCCAGCCCCTGGAACGCGTAGGGCGAGGTGCGCGGCTTGAAGGCGCCGCCGCGCAGCACGGCCGCCCCCGCCTCGCGCACCGCGCGCGCGGCGGCGAGGATCTGCGCCTCCGACTCGACCGAGCAGGGGCCCGCCATCACCACCACGTCGTCCCCGCCGATCGCCACGCCCCCCGGCAGCGGGATGACGGTGTTCTCCGCCCGCCACTCGCGGGAGACCTGCTTGTAGGGCTGCGAGACGTGGATGATCTCCAGCACGCCCGGCAGCCCCTCGAGCCGCGAGGCGTCCACCTTCCCGTCGTTCCCCACCAGGCCGACCGCCGTGCGCTGCTTGCCCGGCATCGGGCGGGCCTGGTAGCCCATCTCCTCGATCGCGGCGACGACGCCCCGGATCTCCTCGGCGGTCGCGCCGTGCTGCATGACGATCAGCATCGCGCGCCCGGCCTCACCGCTGCACCTCGAACCGGTCCCCGTCGGCGGCGACCGCCACCGGGCCGCGGTAGCGCCGGGCGACGGCTCCGCGCACGTCCACCGCCTCGGCGGGCGGGTAGAGGTGCGTCAGCACCAGCCGCCCCGCGCCCGCGTCCGCCGCCAGGCGTCCCACGCCGTCCGGCGTCAGGTGGCCGTCCACGCCCTGCCCGTCGGGCAGCGAGCACTCGGCGAGCAGCAGGTCGCAGCCCTTCGCCCAGACCGCGAGATCGTCGCTCGGCCCCGTGTCGCCCGTGTAGACGATGCGGCCCTCCGGCGCGGACACGCCGAACGCCACGCTCTCAGGCGTGTGCGGCGTCGGGTGCACGTCGAGCATGACGTCGGGCGAGAGCGGGAACGGCTCGCCCGCGTGGAGGTCGAGGATCCCGATCGGGTAGCCGGGGTCGAGCATCCAGTCGCCGAAGCCCTCGGCGAGCGCCTTCACCAGGCGCACGGTGCCCGCGGGCCCGACGATCACCAGCGGCTCCTCCCGCTTGGTGGCGTGGCGCAGCGCGAACAGGAGCGCCGGCAGCTCGCCGAAGTGGTCGGGATGGAAGTGGCTCACGGCCACGTGCGAGACGTGCTCCCACGCCAGGCCGCACCTGGCCAGCTGGTGCGTGGCGCCGGCCCCGCAGTCCATCAGCAGGCGCACGTCGCCGCGCTCGACCCAGTGCGCGGGGCCCGCGCGGGTGGCGGACGGGGCCACCGTTCCCGTTCCCACCGTGACCAGCGCGAGCGTCATGGCGCTCCCAGGAAGACGATGCGTTTGGTGTTCTCGAAGCCGGGTGCGGTCAACCGGTAAAGGTACACTCCGGGCCGCACGTACGCTCCCGTCTCGTCCCTGCCGTCCCACGCCGTGCGCGCGTCGCACGTGCCCGCCGCGTCGCCGGCGGGGCGGCCGTAGCGTCCGACGTCGAGGGTGCCCGGCAGGCCGGCCGACGGGATGATCCGGCGCACCAGCCGGCCGCGCAGGTCGAAGATCTCGAGGCGGACGTTGCCGGGCGTGGCGACGTCGAACCACAGGCAGGTGGTCGTCACGCCGAGCGCGCGGTTGGGGAACGGGTTCGGGAAGTTCTGGTACAGGATCGTCGTCGCGGGCGCGGTCTGGTCGAGCACCAGGAACGTGCCCACGCTGGTGGTCACCACCGAGTCGGCCGGGCCGAGGTGGGCGACGATCTGCCACTTGAACGGGAGGTTGCGCTCCAGCGGCTGCGCGGGCCGGAAGGTCGTGTCGGTCAGGCCGCGGACGGCGACGACCGGGTTGCCCGGTCCGTCCGAGGCGGGGTAGACCGTCAGGTCGAAGGTGAGCGGTCCGGGCGGCGTGGCGACCTGCGGCGCGTGCCACACGAACAGCGGCTGGGAGTCGCGGATGCTCTCGCCGCTCGGCGCGTCGAGCGCGAGGAGCGTGACCCACGGCGGCACGATCAGCGGCCCGATCCTCGCGATGGACTCGGCGGGGCCCAGCGCCGAGCGCGCGGTGAGCCGCCAGAAGAGCCGGGTGAGCGGCGGCGGCGCGCGCCGCAGGGTCGCCGAGGTGGCGGTGAGCGTGGTGTCGAGGATGACCGTCGCGAACCCGGTGTCGAGGCCCACCTGGAGGTGGAAGGTGTCCGGTGCCGTGCCCGGCGGCGGCGTTCCCGCGTCCCAGATGAAGGTGGGCGTGATCGACGCGAGGATCGAATCGAGCGGGGCCACCGGCACGAGCCCGGTCGGGAACGCCAGCAGCGTGAGGGCGTCGGGGATGCCCCAGCCGTGGGTGTTGTCGGGCGAGGCGTGCAGGCTGGCCGCGGCGAGGAGGCCCCGTCGCAGCGCGGCGGCCGGCTGGCCGAGCCGGGTGCCCTGGACCAGCGCGGCGACGCCGGCGACCAGCGGCGTCGCGAACGACGTCCCGGACTCGAACGCGCCGCTGGCCGGGACGACCGCGACGAACACGGCCTGGCCCGGCGCCACGACCTCCGGCTTGATGCGGCCGTCGGCGGTAGGGCCGCGCGAGCTGAAGCTCGCCACCGCACCCTGCTGGTCGGTGGCGCCGACCGCGACGATGCCCCTGGCGTCGGCCGGCGTGTCCAGGCTGCCGGTGCCCGGCCCGGAGTTGCCCATCGCGACCACCACGAGCGTGCCGCGCGCGGCGGCGCTGTCCGCCGCGAGGGTGGTCACGCCCACGTCGCCGTTCAGCTGCTGGTAGGTGTAGCTGAAGCCGTTGTCGAAGGAGAGGTAGCCCAGGCTCGAGGAGATGATGTCCACGCTCAGCGACTCGGCCAACTCCACGCCGGCGACCCAGTGGTCCTCCTCGATCCGGGTCTCGCTGCGGACGTCCTCGGTGGTGGCGAGCACGTACTGCGCGGCGGGCGCCGCCCCGACGAGCTGGCCCGGCCGGTGAGCCGCCAGCAGCGAGAAGGTGGCCGTGCCGTGGGTCTTCGACGCGGCCGTGGTGTCGCCGACGTAGTCGTGCATCGCGACGATGCGCGCGCCGCTCACCCAGGCCTGGGTGGTGTCGAAGTTGGCGTCGAGCATCGCGATGCGGACGCCGGCCCCGCTGTCGCCGAGGGCCTGCACGGCCGGGATGTTCAGCTGCTGCTGGGCCCAGGCGCCCGGGCCGTAGGTGGTGTCGAGGGTCGCGGCGGGCGCGGCGGCGCGGGGGCACCGGGGCACGGCGCAGGCCACGGCCCCGGGCGGCGCGGCGGCGACGCCCCGCGGCTCCGGTCGCCGGAAGTAGATCCCCACGGCCTGGACCCGGCGCACGCCGCGCGAAGCGGCCAGGGCGGGCAGGGCGGCGCCGGGCACCGTCGCCGAGACGGCCCACACGAACCGGCTGCGGTGCCGGACGGTGCCGCCGGCGCGCCGCACGAGGGCGGCGAGGCTGTCGAGGTCGGTGTCGCGGTCGCCGATGACCCAGACGAGGGCGGTCGTGTCCGGCCGCGCCCAGGCGCGGGCGAGGCGGGGCGAGACGTTGCGGGGGACCTGGGCTTCGGCCGCGCCGGCCGCGACCAGCAGCGTCAGCAGCGCGAGGCCGGCACGCACGTCAGGCGGCCTGGGTCTCGCCGCCCAGCCGCACCGACACCACGCTGGAGACGCCGGGCTCCTGCATCGTGACCCCGTACACCGCGTCGGCCACCGCCATGGTGCGCGGGTTGTGGGTGATCACGACGAACTGCGTGTTGTCCTTGAATTCCTCGAGCAGGCGGGTGAACCGCCCGATGTTGGCGTCGTCGAGCGGCGCGTCCACCTCGTCGAGCACGCAGAACGGGCTCGGCTTGGTGAGGTAGATGCCGAACAGCAGCGACAGGGCCACCAGGGAGCGCTCCCCCTGCGACAGCAGGTGGATGCGCTCGGTGCGCTTGCCGCGCGGCTTGGCGACGATCTCGATCTCCGACTCGAGCGGGTCGGACTCGTCCACCAGGAACACGTCGCACGAGCCGCCGCCGAACAGCGTGCCGAACACGCGCTGGAAGTTGGCGCGCGCCGCGCCGAACGTGGCGGCGAAGCGCTCCCGCGCCACCGCGTCCAGCTCGCGCACGCTCTGCTGGAGCGAGTTGCGCGCGGCGAGGATGTCGTCGCGCTGGGTCACCAGGTGCTCGAGGCGCCGCTTCTCGTCGGCGTGCTCCTCGACCGCCAGCGGGTTCACCGGGCCGAGCGCGTCCACCTGGGCGCGGATCTCCTCGGCCTCCGCGCGCAGCGCGGCCTCGTCGCCGGCGACGTCCGCCGGCTCGGCCAGGATCTGGTCCAGGCCCTTGCCCCACTCGGCGCTGAGCCGCTCGTCGAGCACCCGCCGGGAGCCGGTGAGCTCGCTCGCCTCGAGCTCCAGGCGGTGGGACTCCTCCGACAGCGCGGTCACGCGCTCGCGCGAGGCGCCGACCCGCTCCTCGGCCTCGCGCGTCGCCACCTCGGCCGCGGCCAGGCCGTCGGCCGCGGCGACCGACGCCCGCTCCAGCTCGGCGAGCGCGGCGCGGCGCTCGACCAGGTCCTCCTGCCAGCCCGCGCGCTGGGTGTCGAGGGTCGCGATCTCGCCCTCGAGCGCGACCAGCTCCTGCCCGAGGCCCTCGCCCCGGTCGGTGTAGTCCCGCGCCGCGCCGGCGCTCCGCTCCTCGCGCTCGAAGGCGGCCGACAGGCGGGCGCCGACCTGGGCGTCCTCCACCTGCCAGTGCACGCGGCGCTCGCGCGCCGCCTCGTGCTCGTTCTCGATCTCGGTGAGCCGCGCCCGCTCGGCCGCGAGCGCGCCGTCGAGGCGCACCCGCTCCAGCTCCGCGGCCGAGAGCCCGGCGTCCACCTCCACCAGCCGCTGCTGCACGGCGCGCAGCCGCTCCGACAGCCGCTCGTGGAGCGCGCGCTCGGTGCCCAGGTCGCGCTCGACGTGGGCCAGCTGCCGCCGCGCGTCGTCGGCCTCCGCGGCCGCGTGCCGCTCTTCGCCCCGCGCCAGCTCGACCGCCGCCTCCGCCTCGGCCGCCTCCGCCTGCCGCTGCTCCAGCCGGCCCGCCGCCGCGGCGAGCTCGCGATCCTGCTCGGCCAGCCCGGCGGCCAGGCGGTCCGTGTCGTCGCGCAGCGCCTCCAGCTCCGCGCGCCGGCGCAGCGGCCCGCCGGCATCCGACGGCCCCGGCAGGAACACGGCGCCGTTGGCGCGGATCACCGCGTCGCCCGCGGGCGCGAACGGCCGGGCGCCGGCCAGCAGCGTGCGCACCCAGCGGTCGGCGGGGCCGCCGCCGGTGAGGTGCGCCGTGGGCTCGCCGGCGGCCTCCGGGCCGGACGGACCCGGCTCCAGCGGCAGCAGGAGCAGCGGGCCGGTGCCCGCCTCCCGGTGCCACGCGTGGATCTGGTCGCAGGCCGCGAGGGACGCCACCACCACGGCGTGCATCCACTCGCCGAGCACGTGCTCGGCCAGGGCGGCGTCCTCGCGCCGCACGTGCACGTAGTCGGCGAGCGGACCGAGGACCGCGCCGCCGAAGCGGTCGCGCGCGTCGAGCAGCGCGGCCGCCGCCGGCGCCAGGCCGACCCGGTCGCGCTCCAGCTGCTCCAGCGCGTCCCGGCGCGCGGTGGCCTGGGCCAGCGACTCCTCGGTGGCGCGCCGCTCGGCCCGGAGCCGCGCCTCGTGCTCGCGCGTCTCGGCGAGCGCGTGGCGCGCGCGGTCCGCCTCCAGCCCCAGCGACACCAGCCGCTCGGCCAGCTGCCCGTGCCGCGCGTCCGCGGCCGTCGACTGGCCCTGCGCGACGTCGCGGTCCTGCGTCAGCGCCGTGCGGCGCGCGTCCGCCGCGGCCAGCTCCGGCCGAAGGTCCGCCATCTCGCGCTCCAGCGCCTGGCGCTCGCCGTCCAGCCGGCGGATGCCCTCCGCCTGGCGCTGCAGCGCCTCCTCGAGGCCGCGCAGCGCGGCGCGCTGCTGCGCCAGGCGCTCGCGCGTCGCCTCCTCCGCCGCCAGCCGCGCGTCCAGCTCCGACTGCACCGCCGCGCGGTCGCGCTCGGCCGACTGCCGCTCGGTCGCCGCCGCGTCGCGCTCGCGCGTGACCCGGACCGCGGAGGCCTGCGCGTCGCTGCGCTCGGCCACGGCACGCTCGCGCCGCGCCGCCGCGTTCGCCCGCCGCTCGGCCGCGAGCGCGATGTCGCCCTCGAGCGCGCTCGCCGCCAGCCGCGCCTCGCCGACGCGGCGCTCGACCTCCGCGCGCCGCGCCTCGGCCCCGGCCCGCGCCTCGATCGCGCCCTGCCGCGCCTGCTCGAGCTCGCCCTGCCGCCGCCGCTCGTCCGGCAGCTCGGTGGCCAGCGCCGCGCGCCGCTCGGCCACCAGCCCCAGGGCCGCGTCCACCGCCGCCACGTCCAGCCGCGCCAGCGCCGCCACCAGCTGGTAGCGCCGCGCCACCAGCTCGGCGTGCCGCTCCGAGCGCCGCCGCTGCCGCGACAGGCTGCGCACCCGCGACTCCACCTCCACGACCAGCTGCTCCAGCTGCCCCAGGTCCCCGCCGGTCTCCTCGAGCCGCCGCTCGGTGCTGCGCTTCCGCTCGCGGTACAGCCCCAGCCCCGCGGCCTCCTCGAACAGCGCGCGGCGGTCGTCGGGCCGGTCGGAGAGCAGCGCGTCCACCATCCGCGCCTCGATCACGACGGCCTGGTTGGTCCCGAGCCCGGTGCCCGCCAGCTTCGCCAGCAGCTCGCGCCGCGTGACCGGCGCCTGGTTGATGAAGTACTCCGACTCGCCGGAGCGCGACACGCGCCGGCCCAGGACCACCTCCACGAAGTCGAGGTCGATCAGCCGGTCGCTGTTGTCGAAGTGCAGCGAGACCTCGGCGATGTTCTGCGGCCGCCGGCCCGTGGAGCCCTGGAAGATGACCTCCTCCATCCGCGCGCCGCGCAGCACCCGGGGGTTGTGCTCGCCGAGCACCCACCGCACGGCGTCGGAGATGTTCGACTTCCCGCATCCGTTGGGGCCGATCACCGCGGTGACGCCGGGGTCGACCAGCACCTCCACGGAGTCGGCGAACGACTTGAAACCGGCGAGCTCGAGACGGCGCAGCTTCATGGACGGTATCCCACGCGCGGCATCAGCTGCGCGGCGCTATGGTTGGCGGCCAGCAGGGTGTCGAGGTAGGCCGCCTGCTCGGTGGACGCGAAGGCGCCCGCGAACAGCCGGTACGACCCGTCGGCCTGGCCCAGGATGAACGCCGGGATCCCGGCGTCGCGCAGCCGCGCGCGCTCGGCGCGCGCCGCGGCGAGGGTGGCGACCCGCTTGAGCGCGAACGACAGCGGCACCAGCGTCGCCGCGGCCGAGCTGCTGCCGTCGAGGCCGGCGCCGCGCACCGCGCGGAGCAGCGAGTCGGCCGAGTCCTCCGTGGGCGCCGGGCCCGCGGACACGCGGAACCAGCGCGCCCGATCGACCAGCAGCGGCGTGACGATGGGCTCGAAGCCGCGCGCCTCGATGCTGTCCGCGTCCTCGAGCGCCTGGCCGAGCGTGGTCCACGCCGCGACCTGCACCGCGAACGGCAGCGAGTCCACCGCGTGCGGCACCAGGGCGCGGAAGCCCGGCGTCATCCGCGCGGGCAGCTCGACCGGCTCCGACGGCGCGGGCGCCGCGGCGGTGTCGAACTGGCCCCGGAACACCCACACCGCTCCGGCGACGGCCACCACCACGCCGAGCGCGACCAGGTTCCGCACCAGCCGGGCCCGCCGCTCGGCCGCCTGCTGCCGCGCCATCGTCTCGCCCATCCGCGCGCCCGGCACGAGCGGGTGCTCGTCGGGGCCGTAGCGCGCGAGGGTGGCGGCACCGTAGTCGCCATCGCCCGGCGGCGGCTCCACGGCGAACTCCGGGATGCCCAGGTCGTCCACCGGGGTGGCGTACTCCCCCTGGCCGGCGCCCGCCTCGAGCGCCTCCCGCTCCGCCCGCGGCTCCGCGAGGGTCGGCGCCGGCGCCTCCGGCACGAAGGGCTCCGCGGCGTAGCCCTCGGCAGCCGGCTCGGCCTCGGCATCGCCCGTGAAGGTCCCGAGCAGCGGCACGCCCCGGCCGGCTGCGGCCTGGATCTCGTGCCAGCCGGCCGAGTCCGCCGCGCCGTTGCCGGGCGCGAGGGCGACCAGGCCGTCCAAGGGCGTCACCAGGGCCTCGATGCACGCCGGCGGAAGGAACAGCAGCATCACGGCGTCCTCGTGCCGGAATCCGGCCGAGAGGCGGGCCCAGCGCGGACGCGCCATGAGGTCCACCGGGTCGGGGGCGAACGTCCCGGCCGGCACGAAGAACAGCGTGCCCTCGGGCTGGGCGCGGGCGATGCGCGACAGCGACGCGCCGTAGTCGAACACGTCCACGATCCCGTCGCCGTTCGGCTCGCCCGCGACGGCGTGGAGCCGCGGCGCGTCCACGTAGCAGTCGATCAGCGCGACCCGCCGGCCCGACCGGGCCGCGCGCCGCGCGAACTCCCAGGCCACCGCGGCAGCCCGATCGAGGTCGTCCACCGCCGGGACCAGGGCGACGAGGGACGCGCCCTGCGGCAGCTCGGGCGCGCTCCAGGAATCGAGCGGCGTGGCCCGTCCGGGCGGCGTCACGGCGGGGTCGGGCCTCCCGGCCCGCGTCCGGTGATCCAGTAGGGGCGGCCCAGCGTGCGCGCGGTCGAGTCGGCGGACGAGCGGTTCGTGAACGGGCCGATCAGCACCCGCCAGCTCTCGGCCGGCGAGAGGGGCGTGGCGACGTGGGACGCGTACCCGGCCCGCGCCAGCTCGGCCGCCAGGTCGCGGGTCTGGCGCTCGTTCTGGGACGCCGACACCTGGATCCACACCGTCGTCGGGCGCTCGGCGTCGGGCGCCGCTCCGGGCTCCACCGGCTGCTCCGGCGGGGGCGGTTCGGCCGCGGCCGGCGGCCGTGCCGCGGCGGGCGCGGGCCGAGCGGCGAGCGCGGGCTCGGCGGCGCCGCGCGCGGCGCCGGACGGCGGGGCGGCGGCGGCGGCCGCGGGCGCCGGTGCGGGCGCGACGGCGGCGCGGCGGGCCTCCTCGCGCGCCGCCACGATGGCCGACGACGGCTTCCACCGCCCGACGAACCACACGTCGCCGGCGCCGTCGGGAACCGCGCCGAGCGAATCGAGCGTGCGCACGTCCCGGGCGACCACCGCCCGCCCCTCGCGGGCGAGCAGGACGCCGCCCTCGGACACCGTGGGCAGGTCGCTCGCCCATTGCGTCGCCACGTGGCCCGCGACGCGGCCCCCGGCGACGCCCACGACCCAGGTCTCGGACGGACGGCCCGCCGGCTTGACCAGCACCACGCGGCCCCAGGGGTCCACGCGCAGGTCCGCGGCCGGCCCCGGCAGCGCGATCGCGGGCCGCTCCTTGCGCGTGAAGCGGTCCACCACGGCCAGCGCGCTGCGGTCCTTGAGGGCGACGAAGACGCGGTAGCCCGACGGCGCGAACGCCGCCGCCACGGGCGCGCCCGCCAGTCGCACGTACCACGGCCGCCACTGGTCGCGGTCCTCCACGACCACCAGCCCCGAGTCGGTGGCGAAGGCGACCGCGTCGCCCTCGCGGCTGCCGGCCACCGCGCCGGCCGGCACGGGCGCCGCGACCGGCGAGCCCGGCTCCCGGCCCAGCGAGACCAGCGTGTCGCGGCGGACCACGATCAGCCGCGAGTCCAGGCCCGCGTAGGCGATCCGCACGCCGCTCCCCACGGTGGTCGGCCAGCGCTGGACGCCCCACGGCTCGGACTCGGTGACGCCGCCGTCCGGCGTGATCACGAGCAGCGTGCCGTCGGTCGCGAGGGCGGCGAACCTCCCGCCCGTGGCGATCGTCTTCTGGAGCAGGGCGACGAGGTCGAGGGCGTCGATCGCGCCGGTGCTGTCGCGGAACAGGAGCCGCCGTCCGGCGGCGTCCACGCCGATCGCGGCGCGGGCGGGCGAGGTGCGCGCGCCCGTCTGCCAGTCCTCCGGCGCGAGGCTCGGCAGCTGGTAGACGCGCACGGCGCCGCCCCTGGCCGCCAGTCGCACCGCCACGGTCGGGACCGCGCGCGGCCCGTCGGCAGCTTGGCTGG
The DNA here is from genome assembly GCA_035623755.1 of Gemmatimonadales bacterium. Classification (GTDB taxonomy): domain Bacteria; phylum Gemmatimonadota; class Gemmatimonadetes; order Gemmatimonadales; family JACORV01; genus Fen-1245. The sequence goes on along the minus strand of DASPSV010000002.1, from coordinate 3,330 downwards.
GGGGTTCGCTACCCGGGGTGCCGCCGGCACGTCGGCCGGAGCACGCCGCCAGGAGCAGGATCAGCGGGAGGAGGCGTCTCAACAGACACCAAAAGTAGTCGGCGGCGGCGACTCGGCAAAGGCGGGACCGGCCTTTCCGGCCCCCCGGCGGGCGGCCCCGGGGAACCGGCGGGAGGCGGACCGGCCGTTCCGGCCCGCCCGGCGGAGGCTAGTACGGGGGACCGACGCTCAGCATCCAGTAGCCGCCGTGACCCGGCCGCTGGTTCGGGATGGCGTAGTCCACGCGAAGGATCGCGATGCCGAGCACGTTCATCCGCAGCCCCACGCCGTAGCTCGTGAGCGGCACCCGCACCAGGTTCGGGTCGGCGCCCGCCGGCCGCGACCACTGCAGGGTCGAGGTGCTGTTCCAGGCGATGCCGGCGTCGTAGAACACCGCGCCCTCGATCGGAGGGAAGCCGACGGGCAGGAAGCCCAGGACCAGGGCGCGCACCAGCTGGAAGCGGAGCTCCGCGTTGAACACGGCGATGCGGGACCCGATCAGCTGGTCCACCTCGGGACAGCCGGTCGCCGAGGGGATGTTGGCGCGCGCCGTGGTGCACATGGTCGCGTCGTAGGAGCCGAACGTGTAGCCGCGCACCAGGTCGGTGGATCCGAGGTAGGCGGGGAACAGGTCGCCGTCGCGTCCGAAGCGGCCCAGCATGAGGAAGCGGGTGGCGACCGTGACCGGGAACTTGATGAGGTCGTAGCGCCGGTAGTCGGCCAGCACCTGGGTGTAGCGCCAGTCCCCGAACACCGGCGAGACCTCGAGCCGGTAGCGCTTCCCGAAGAAGGGGCTGGTCCAGCCGAACAGCGAGTTGTCGTAGACCAGCGCCAGCGTCGGCTGCACGAGGTTGAGGCTCGGGCCGGTGGTCGTGCTGTCGGCGTAGCCCACCGGCAGCCCGGTGGACGGATCGATCTCCGTCTGCAGGTTCAGCGTCGCCTGGCCGACGTTGGTGTAGCGCAGGCCCATCTCGATGCGCCGGAACCGGTTGATCGGGTAATAGACGTCCGCGAACGCGGAGCGGAGCACCAGGCGCTGGATCTGCTCGGTCAGGAGGTCGGTGCCCTGCGGCCCGGCGCCCGCCGCGTAGCTGGACGCCGTGTAGTAGAAGAGCGGCTGCTGCTGGAAGCCGACGTCGTAGTTCCAGCGGTGGCCCTGGTTGACGTACGCCGCCAGGACCTGCGCCTCCGAGATGCGGCCGTTCACCGCGCCCGAGAAGACGAGGGTCTGGTTGCCGAGGATGTCGGACAGCTGGATCGCGGTGCCGCCGAAGACGCCGCGCCCGAAGTTGTCGCGCTCGTAGCCGATCGTCGGCCGGCTCTCGTAGTCCGGCGTGAACCGCACCCGGTAGGGCGCGACGCCGAACGAGGCCGTGTCGGGCAGGGCGAGCGTCGCGCTGTCGAGGAGCGCGGCGACCGACAGGGGCGGGCCCGCGGCGCTGTCGGCGCGCTCGGGGCGCGCGTTCGAGGGCCGGAACGCGCCGCCCGACCGGTAGATGGAGCTCGAGACGCCGGCGGGCTCGGGGCTCGGGGCCGCGGGCGCGGCCGGCGCGGGCGCGCCGGGCGCCGGGGCGGCAGGCGCGGCCGGGGCGGCGGGGGCGGCACCCGGCTGCTCCGGGAGCCGGGCCAGCGCGGCGTCGCTGGCCGGCGCGGCGTGCGCCGCCTCGGTGATCGCGACGTCGGCCCGGAGCGGCAGCGCGCTCGCGTTCGCGAGCGTGATCCAGTCGGCCTGGGGCTCCCGGACCGGCTTCCTCAGCGCGCGCGGGTTGTCGATCGCGTAGACGTCGTAGTCGCCGTCCTGGTAGTACGTGATCAGCATCCGGTCGGCCTGGCTGGCCCAGGAGATGGCCGGCGAGAGGTCGGTGATCCCCGTGATGCCGGTGTAGGCGTTGGTCAGCTGGTCGATCCGGCCGTCGCCGAGGTCGTACAGGAAGACGTTGTCGATGCCCGAGCGGTCGGACACGAAGGCCAGCGAGCGGCCGTCGGGCGCCCATACCGGGTCGACGTTCTTGCCGCGCTCCATCCCCGGCAGCACGTGGATCGAGTCGCCCTCGAGGTCGTAGAGGGCGATCCGCATGTTGCCGAAGCGCAGGATGTCGAAGTCGGTCCCCGGCCCCCGGTCGGTGGTGAAGGCGATGGTGCGGCCGTCCGGCGACCAGGCCGGCATGAGGTCCGCGTAGCGGTCGGTCGTGAGCCGGCGGAGGTTCTGGCCGTCGGCGTCCACGACGTACAGGTCGGACCACCCGCCGTCGTACCCGGTGAACACCAGGCGGCGGCCGTCCGGCGCCCAGCTCGGGTTGGTGATGGCGTCGAGCCCCAGCCGGAGCTGCGCGACGATCCGGTCGTGCGGCACGTCGAGGACGACCAGGTTGTCCTGGGCGCCGCTCTTGGCGGCGAACGCGTACCGGGTGCCGTCGGGCGACCACGCGCCGGTGGAGTTGATGAACCGCAGGGTCTCGAAGTTCGGGTTGATGGACGAGCGGACCAGGCGGCGCAGCACCCGGCCCGAGTCCGCGTCGGCCAGGTAGAGGTCCACGAAGAAGAAGTCCCGCTCCGAGAGGTAGGCCACCTGGCGGCCGTCGGGCGAGATCTGCGGCGAGACGTGCAGGGACCCCTTGGCGGTCTTCTCGGTCAGCAGCGCCCGCGCGAAGTGGCGCGCCCGCTGGTGGTCGGCGAGCTGCGGCAGGTACATCGTCTGGACCGCGTCGCGCCAGTCGTCGGAGAACTGCTCGAGCGACTCGCCCAGCACCCGCCGGAACGCCCGGTCGATGCCGCCGGCCATCACGCCGTGCAGGATGGCGCCGATGGCCTCGTCGCCCCACCGCTGGCCGATGTAGGCCCAGATGGAGTGGCCGAAGCGGTACGGGAAGATGCGCGGGTCGTAGGTCAGCTGCTCGATGGTCGGCAGGTTGCCCTCGACCGCCGCGTCGCGCAGCCACATGGCGGTGTGCGGGTCCACCGGGCCGATCGAGAGGTACTCGGCCATGCCCTCCATGAACCACAGCGGCGGGTTCACCTGGGTGAGGGTCTGGATGCCCGCGCCCGGGTGGCCGTGGCTGAACACGTCGAACTGGAAGGCGTGCACCATCTCGTGCTGGAGCACGTGCTCGAAATCGGCGTACGAGCCCGTGAACGGCACCACCATCCGGTGCTTGTAGGGTTCGGTGAAGCCGCCGGTGCCCTCGCCGATGTCGCCCTCGGTGGCGTTGGTCTGCTGGAAGTCCGACGACGAGGCGTAGAGGAGCAGCGGCTTCTTCTCGATCCACTGCTGCTGGAGGATGCGCGACAGCC
>DASPSV010000228.1:0-3391 GCA_035623755.1 Gemmatimonadales bacterium | reverse complement strand
GGCGTCCTTTTCGATGTACTCGCGGTACTCGTCCAGCGTGGTCGCGCCGACGAGTCGCAGCTCACCGCGCGCGAGCATGGGCTTGAGCATGTTGCCGGCGTCCATCGCGCCCTCGGCCTTGCCAGCGCCGACGATGGTGTGCAGCTCGTCGATGAACAGCAGGATCCGGCCCTGGCTGTCGGTGACTTCCTTGAGGACCGCCTTCAGGCGCTCCTCGAACTCGCCGCGGTACTTCGCGCCCGCGATCAGCGCGCCGAGGTCGAGCGCGACCACGCGCTTGTCCTTCAAGCCCTCGGGCACGTCGCCGCGCACGATGCGCTGCGCGAGGCCCTCGACGATGGCCGTCTTGCCGACGCCCGGCTCGCCGATGAGCACCGGGTTGTTCTTGGTGCGGCGGCTCAGCACCTGGATCACGCGGCGGATCTCCTCGTCCCGGCCGATGACCGGGTCGAGCTTCCCGCTCCGCGCCTGCTCGGTGAGGTCGCGGGTGAACCGCTCCAGCGCCTGGTACTGGCCCTCGGGGTGCTGGTCCGTGACGCGGTGCGCGCCGCGCACCGCCTTCAGCGCCTCCAGCAGGTCGGCCGGCTTGACGCCCGCGGCGCCGAACAGCTCGTGCGCGGTCGTGCCCTTCGTCTGCGCGAGCGCGAGCAGCAGGTGCTCGGTGGACGTGTAGTCATCGCCGAGCTTCTTCGCCTCCTGCTCGGCGCGGTCGAGCGCGCCCACCAGCTCGCGCGAGAACTGCGGCTCGCCGCTCTCGCCCGACTGCTTCGGGAAGCGGTCCAGCTCGCGGCGCACCTCGTCCTTCATCCGCGCCACGTTCACGCCGACCTTGTTCACCAGCGGCGCGACGACGCCCTCGTCCTGATCGAGCAGCGCCGAGAGCAGGTGCGCGTCGTTGACGACCGGGTTCCCGCGGCGCCGCGCTTCGGCGCGCGCCGCCTCGAGCGCCTCGGCGCTCTTGATGGTCAGCTTCTCGTAGTTGGGCATGGCGTCGTCCCGGAAGGGCAAGGCACGTGCCGGGCTGCGCGTGCCGCCATGGCCGGGAATCTGCCGGGACGGCGCCTAAAGGCAAGGTACCGGTGCTCAGAGTGGCAGACTTCAGAACGTCAGTCTTCCGGAAGCAGAACGCGCCAGCCCGATGGGGCCGGCGCGTTCGTCGCTCGAATGAGCGCAGTCGCTACTTCGTCACCACCATCTTCTTCGATTGGCGAACCCCGTCCACCACCAGCTGGTAGACGTAGATCCCCGACGCCGCCTCCCGACCCGTGTTCAGGTAGTTCCCGTCCCAGTACGCCGAGAAGCTACACTGCCCTCCGGACTGCTCCACGCAATCCACTGGTATGCCGGTGAGCGGCTGCCCCGTCCCTTGCAGGGTGGGGATCGCGACCAGCTGGGCGAGGATGTTGTAGATCCGGAGGCTGACGACGGGACGATGCCCGTTGGCGAACAAAGCTGCGCTTAGACGAAACGGGATCGTTGTCGTCGGATTAAACGGGTTCGGATAATTCTGAAGCAGCTCGACCTGACCGCCTCGCCGCGTGCTGTCCTGCGCTCTTGCCAGCGACGGAGTGGCCAGGGCCAGCCCTACCACGAGCCACGCGACCGCGTAGCGCCGCATCCCTGACACTCCAATCCTAACGAGAAAGGGTCCTGGTACTGACTCCTGTCGAGAGGGGACGGACTTCCGCGTTTCGTCGTCTATGTTATGGCGCGGCAAGGAATTCGTCAAGCGCGGGGCCGGTTTCCGAGCACCCTCCCGTCGCCCCGCCGGACCGTAATTCCTTGCGCGTCACACCATTCCAAGAACGGGATCAACCACTTTCGTGACCGGCCCAGCCGCTCCCGGATCACCGCCGGCGTCGCGGCGGCCTCGTTCCCGACTATGGTCACAATCCTGTCACGTTCCCGGGCGAGCGCCCCGGCCTCGTAGAACCGGTCCTTCCCCACCGCCGCCACCACCCCCTCCCGGGCCATCAGCCGGAGCAGGCCGGCCACGTCGGCCCCCGGGTGCCTGGCCGCCAGCTCGGCCACCGACGGCGGCTCGGCGTCCGCCTCGGTCAGCTCGCGCAGCAGGTCCGCCCGGAGCCGCTCCGTCGCGCCCCCGATCTTCGGCGCCCAGTCCGACCGGCGCACCAGCGCGCCCTCGCGCGCCACCAGCTGCAGGTCCACGAGGCGCTGCGCCGCGACGTCCACCAGCACCGCCGGCGCGGCGCCGGCCGCCGCGCGCCACGACTGAGCCGGCATCCCCGCCTCGAGCGGGTGCCCGGCGTGGAAGCGCATCAGCGCATCCGCCAGCCGCTCCGCCACCTCGGCCGCGACCGCCTCGGCGAACAGGCGGCCCTCCACTTCGAGGATGCCCGATGCGCGCGCCGCGTCGCACGCGGCCGCGAAACGGGCCGCGTCCAGGCCCGCTGCCGCCTCGAGCTCCGCGCGAGCGAGCCCGCGCTCGCCCCGGCGCGAGACCAGGAGGGCGACGAGGGCGGCGTCCGAGTCCGGCGGCGCCGGATAGGCGCCCCGCGCGCGGGCCAGGGCGCGGTCGTCGGCCCACGGGTCCACCACGGTGCCGCCGCCGATCGTCGTCACCGGCGAGTAGGAGCGCACCACGAACCGGTCGCCGGCCCGCGCGACGAGCGGCGATTCGAGCACCAGGCGCGCGGGCACGCCGTCGCCGGCCTGGGCGCCCGCGGCGGGCGCGACGCGCGCCAGGACCTCCGCCGTGCCATGATTCACGCGCACCCGGAGGCGCGGCTTCAGCTTGACCGGCGACTGCGGCAGCATCGCCAGGCTCACGTCCAGCGCGCGGCTCGCGCGCCAACCCTCGCCCGAGACGACCACCTCGCCGCGCGCGACCTTCTCGTGCGGCGGGCCCACCAGCGCGAGCGCGGTGCGGCGCCCGGGCACCGCCTGCTTCGCCGCACGGCCGTGGACCTCGATGCTCCGCACCCGCGCCTCGAGCCCCGACGGCAGCAGCACCAGACGGTCGCCCTCGGAGGCGGTGCCGCTCCACACGGTGCCGGTCACGATGGTGCCGGCGCCGGGCAGCGCGAACGCGCGGTCCACCGGCATCCGGAACCGGTCGCCGGCCGGCCGAACGGCCAGCGCCCGGCCCTCCTCCGCCAGCGCCGCCTTCAGCGCGTCGATGCCGGCGCCGGTCACGGCCGAGACCTCGACCACGGGCCACGCTCGCCCGAAGGCGGCGGCGACCTTCTCGCGCACGTCGTCGGCCACCAGCGCGCGCCACGCCTCGTCGGTCGCCAGGTCGCACTTGGTGAGCGCGACGACGCCGCGCGTCACGCCGAGGAAGCGGAGGATCGCGAGGTGCTCGGTGGTCTGCGGCATCACGCCTTCGTCCGCCGCCACCACCAGCAGCGCGAGGTCCACGCCGGTCGCG
>DASPSV010000025.1:0-21961 GCA_035623755.1 Gemmatimonadales bacterium | reverse complement strand
GTCGGCGCAGTACGCCACTCTCAGGCCGCGCCGCGGGCCAGCGCGCACCGCCGCCACGAAGTCGCGCCCCGCGGTCGGCTGCCGGAGCGGCGCGTAAGGGCTCGGGCCCGCGACCGCCTGGAGCATGAGGGCCACGTCCTCCGCCGTGCGCGCCATCGGGCCCGTGACCTGCAGCGTGTCCCACACCCAGTCCGAGGGATGCGTCGGCACGAGGCCCGGCGAGGGTCGCAGCCCCACCACCCCGCAGAAGGACGCCGGGATGCGGAGCGAGCCGCCGAGGTCGGTGCCCTCGGCGAGCGCGATCATCCCGGTCGCGAGGCCCACGGCGCCGCCGCCCGTCGAGCCGCCCGCGCTCTTCTCCGGGTTCCACGGGTTCCGCGTCCGGCCGAAAACGTCGTTCCAGGTGTTGCCGCCGGCGGCGAACTCCGGCGTGTTGGTCTTCCCGAGGATCACCGCGCCCGCCTGGCGCAGGCGCTGCACGACGAGCGCGTCCTCCACGGGGACGTGGTCCCGGTAGAGCGGCGAGCCGTACGTGGTGCGGAGGCCGGCGACCGGCGTCACGTCCTTGATCCCGACCGGGAGACCCGCGAGAGGGAGCCGCTCGCCCGCCGCGAGCCTCCGCTCCACGGCGGCCGCCTCGTCGGCGGCGCGCGGGTTCGGCGTCACCAGCGCGTTCAGGGCGGCGTTGTACTCCTCGACCTGCGCCCGCGCCGCCGCGAGGACCTCGAGCGGCGACACCTCGCGGGAGGCGACGAGCCGCGCGACCTCGGTGGCGCTGGCGAGGGCGAGATTCACACCTTGGCCGGCCACGTCCCCAGGAACGCCACGGCGCGGCAGAAGGCCGCCTCCCCGCCCTTGAACTTCCACGGGAAGCAGCCGACGATGAGCCGCTTGTCCTGCAGCTCGTCGGCCGCGATCTCCCCGCCGAGGTTCTCGATGTGCATGCAGTCGTGCGGGAACAGCGCGTTGTGCGTGAGCTGGTACGCCGAGTCGGGGAACAGCTTCGCCACGCCCTTCGCCCCGCCGTAGAGCTTCTCGGCCCTGGCGCGCACGCGGTCGCAGTGCCCGTGCATCCCTTTGCCGAGGAAGCGGCCGATGGGGAGGTTCATCGGGTGGTCGGTCGACACGCAGTCCACGCCCCAGATGTGGATCTTCTTCTTGAGGAGCCACGGCACCATGTCGGGGTGCGCGCCCGGATGCATGTGGATGTAGCGCTCCTCGTCCGGCTCCGCGCCGAACTGCGCGTAGCGCTCCCAGCCGGTGTGGAGGATCAGCAGGTCGCCCGCCTTCACCGTGACCCGCTTCTCGATCATCTGCGGCGTGTAGAGCGCGAGGTCGCCCATCTCGTCCCGGAGGTCCACGATGACGCCGGGGCCGCACAGCCAGTGCACCGGGACCTCGTCGATCGTGCGCCCCGCCGTCACGAAGTGCCGCGGCGCGTCGAGGTGCGTGCCCATGTGGTTCGAGGTCTGGATGTACTGCGCGTTCACGCCGTGCTCGGACTTGCGCTTGATGTACTTCACCTCGAACGGCGGGTAGTAGGGCCAGAAGCTGACTTCCTGGTTCAGGGGCTGGCTCAAGTCGTAGACGCGCATGGGGAGTCGGGCTCGGGTTCCGGGTTCGGGGGTTGGGGTTTGGGGGTTGGGGTTTGGGGTCGCCGGGGCGAGCGGGTGTAGGGTGTAGGGTGTAGGGTGTGATCAGCGCGAGGCGGCGCGGTCGAAGGCCCGCGTCAGGGCGCGGCGGGTCAGCACCCGCGCGAGGCGGCGGCGGTACGCGGCCGATGCGTGGATGTCCGAGGGCGGATCGACGTCGGCGTCCACCTCTTCCGCCGCCGCGCGCACCGCCTCGGGCGTGGGCGCCGCGCCCGCGAGCGCGGCGGCCACCGAGGGCGCGAGCACCGGGCCCTCGCCCACCGAGAGCAGCGCCACGCGAGCGGAGGCGCAGCGGCCCCGGCCGTCGAGCGTCACCAGGCAGGCCACACCCACCAGCGCGTAGTCGCCGTGGCGCCGCGATACCTCGGCGAACGCCCAGCCGGTGCGCGGCGCCATCGCCGGCAGCTCCACGGCCGTCAGCAGCTCGCCGGGCTCGAGCGCCGTCGCGAACAGGCCGGTGAAGAACCGCTCGGCCTCGACGCGGCGCTCGCCGCCGCGCCGCCGGAGGAGCAGCCGCGCCTGCGCCGCGACCATCACCGCCGGCAGCTCGGCGGCGGGGTCCGCGTGCGCCAGGCTCCCGCCGACGGTGCCGCGGTTCCGGATCTGCGGGTGGGCGATGAACGGCAGCGTCTCCGCCAGGAGCGGCGCGCGCTCGGCCGCGAACGCGCTCCGCTCCACCGCGCGCTGCCGCGTCATCGCGCCGATCCGGAGGCCACCGTCGGCGGCCGCGATGCCGGCGAGATCCGCGACGCCGTTGAGGTCCACCAGCACCGCGGGCTGCGCCAGCCGGAAGTTCATCGCCGGCACCAGGCTCTGGCCGCCCGCGAGCGGCTTGGCGTCGGCGCCGTGGCGCTCGAGCAGCTCGAGCGCCTCGTCCACCGAGCCGGGGCGCAGGTACTCGAAGGCGGCGGGCTTCATCCGGCCAGCCTCCGCTTCACTTCCGCCGCCAGCGCCTCCAGCCCCTGCTTGGTCATCATCTTGCTCACCGAATCCAGCAGGCGCTGCCCCACCGCGGCGATCTTGCCTCCAACCTGCATGTCGGCGCGGAACCGCATCACGGTGCCGGCGCCGTCGGGCGACAGGTTCACGGTCGCCGTCCCGCGCGTGAAGCCGAAACGCCCGCGGCCGTCGATCTCCATCGTGTAGCGCTCGGGGGGCACGACGTCCACCAGCTGCACGGCGAGCTGGAACTCCGCCGCGGTGATGGCGCCGACGCCGACCCGCATCCGGCCCTCGTAGCGGTCGGGCGCCACGCGCACCATCTCCTGGGTGCCGGGCATCGTGTGCGCGATGACCTCCGGGTCCAGGAGCGCCTCCCAGACCGCCTCGCGCGTGCCCGCGAAGGTGTAGTCGCCTTCCACGATCATGCGGCGCCGTCCTGCATCAACTCGAACAGCCGGTTCGGGCTCAGCGGCATCTCCAGCACCTCGATGCCGCCCTGGAGCGCATCCTCCACCGCCTGGGCGAACGCCGCCGCCGCCGGGATCGCCCCCGCCTCGCCCACGCCCTTGGCGCCGAGCGGGTTCAGGGGCGACGGCGTCACGGTGTGCCGCATCTCGACCGCGGGCACGTCGAGCGCCGTGGGCAGCAGGTAGTCCATGAACGAGGCGTTCATCAGCTGGCCGTTCTCGCCCCACACCAGCTGCTCGTAGAACGCGTTGCCGATCCCCATCGCGACGCCGCCCTGCACCTGGCCCTCGACCACGGTCGGGTTGATCACGGTGCCGCAGTCGTGCACCACGACGTAGCGGAGGATCCGGACCTCGCAGGTCTCGGCGTCCACCTCCACGATCAGCGCGTGCACGCCGTTGGCCGCGTTGCCGCGGTCGGGGCCGAAGTACGCCGTCGCCTCGAGGCCCGGCTCGGTGCCCGGCGTCACGCCGCCCCGCAGCGGGTTCGCCTTGACCGCCAGGTCGCCGAGGCGGATGGCGCGCTCGGGCGCGCCCTTCACGTGCACGCTGCCGCACTCGAGCACCAACGCGTCTTCCTTCGCGTCCAGCACCGCGCCCGCGAGCGCGAGCACCTTCTTGCGCACCCGGATCGCCGCCTCGTGCACCGCGTTGCCGGCCACCACCGCGCCGCGGCTCGCGAACGTGCCGGTGCCCCAGCCGAACTCGCGCGTGTCGCCCGTGATGACCTGCACCTTCGACGGGTCCATGCCCAGCACGTCGGAGACCAGCTGCGCGAAGGTGGTGAAGTGTCCCTGCCCCTGCGTCCCGACGCCGGTCGCCACGCGCACCGTGCCGCTCGGCTCGATCGTGACGCGCGCGCCCTCGTAGGGCCCGATGCCGGTGCCCTCGATGTAGGAGACGATGCCGAGGCCCACGCGGCGTCCGGCGGCCCGGAGCTTCGGCTGCTCCACGCGCACGAACCGCTCGTAGTCGATCGCGGCCACCGCCTGGTCCATCGCCTCGGCGTAGCGGCCGCTGTCGTACACCAGCGGGCGGAAGTCCTGGAACAGGATCTGGTGGTCGTGGGGGAACGCGTCGGGCGGGAGAAAGTTGCGGCGCCGGATCTCGACCCGGTCCATCCCCAGCTCGCGGGCGGCGAGGTCGAGCAGCCGCTCCATCACGAACACGCCGTGCTGCCGGCCGGCGCCCCGCACCGGCGTGACGATCGGCCGGTTGGTGAACACGACGGTGAACTCGCTGTCGTAGTTCGGGACCGCGTACGGCCCGAGCAGCGTGCACTGGGAGTTGATGGGGATGGTGAGGCCGTAGGGATCGTAGGCGCCGGTGTCCGAGAGGAACCGGTCGCGCACGCCGAGGATCGTGCCGTCCTTCGCGACCGCCAGCTCCGCGTCGTGGATCTGGAGGCGCTCCTGCGTCGTGGCGTAGAAGTTCTCGCGGCGGTCCTCGATCCACTTCACCGGCCGGCCCAGCCGCATCGCGGCCCACGGGATCAGCACTTCCTCGGGGTAGAACATCATGATCTTGGGACCGAACCCGCCGCCGATGAACGGCGCCACCACCCGCACCTGCGACTGGCCGAGGCCGAGCATGCCGGCGAGGCCGTTGCGGATCGGGATCGGCGCCTGGGTCGTGTCCCAGACCGTGAGCTCCTCGCTGCGCGCGTCCCACGCGGCCACGACGCCGCGGTTCTCGATCGCGGCGGCCGCCCCGCGGTCGTAGCGGAACCGGCGCGCGATCACCGCGTGGGCCCGCGCGCGCGCGGCGGCCCAGTCGCCCTTGGTCTGGCGCGCCCGCGCCGCCAGGTTGCCGCCCAGCTCGTCGTGGACCACGGCGGCGCCGGGCGCGAGCGCGGCCTCGAGGTCCATCACCGCCGGCAGCGGCTCGATGTCCACCACGATGTCGTCGAGCGCGTCCTCGGCGAGGTAGCGGCTCTCGGCCACGACCAGCGCGAGCGGCTCGCCGACGTGCCGCACCTTCTCGCGCGCGAGCGGGACTTGCGTGGCGGCATTGAAGACGATGCCCGCGATGGGTGGCGGCGGCACGAGCAGCGGGCCGGGCTTCCAGTAGTCGCCGAGGTCCGCGGCCGTCCACACCGCGACGACGCCGGGCCGCGCGCGGGCGGCGGCCACGTCCACGCCGCGCAGCACGCCGTGCGCCTCGTCGCTCCGCAGGAACGCCGCGTGGAGCATGCCCGGCAGGTCCACGTCGTCGGTGAACAGCGCACGGCCGGTGAGGAGCTTGGTGTCCTCGAGCCGTGGGACGCGCTCGCCGAGCCAGCGGGGACTCACGCGCGCGCCGCCGCCGGTGCGTCGCTGGCCAGTCGCCGCGCGGCGAGCGCCACCGCGTCCACGATGTTCTTGTAGCCGGTGCAGCGGCACAGGTTGCCGGAGAGCGCCTCGCGGATCGCCGTCTCCGACGGGCTCGGGTGCTCGCGCAGGAACGGCACCAGCGTCATCAGGAAGCCCGGCGTGCAGAAGCCGCACTGCAGCGCGTGCGTCTCGTGGAACGCCGCCTGGAGCGGGTGCAGGTCGCCGTTCGCGGCCAGGCCTTCCACGGTCTCGACCGCGTGCCCGTCCGCCTGGACGGCGAACAGCAGGCACGAGCGCACCGCCTCGCCGTCGAGCAGGACGGTGCACGCGCCGCAGACGCCGTGCTCGCAGCCGACGTGGGTCCCGCCCAGCCCCAGCTCGTGGCGGAGGAAGTCGCTCAGCAGCAGGCGCGGCTCCGCCGTCCGCTCGACCTTCGAGCCGTTGACGGTCAGAGAAACGGCAAGCCCCTGCTGCACGGTCACGCGCAGTTCTCCGAAGCCCGCGATGAGGAATTGGGAAACGCTAAGATTGTGCTCGGCTTTCAGATGCGCAAGGTGGGCGAGGGGCGAGAGGGATGCGCCCTCTACACCCTACACCCTAGACCCTACACCCAGCTCGGCTGCAGCTGGGTGTAGGGTGTGAGGGTGTAGGGTGTGCGGCGCGCCCCTATTTCAGGATCGGCAGAACAATGTGCGACGCCTGATCCGCCGACCGGTACACGCGCTGCGTCGTGGTCCGGAAGTCCGAGTCCGTGGCGTGATAGATGTCCATGAACCGGCCCGGGTTCCGGTCGATCATCGGGAACCAGGTGCTCTGCACCTGCACCATCAGCCGGTGCCCCGGGCGGAAGGTGTGGTACACGTCGTTCATCGTGAACCGCACCGGCGTCGGCGCGCCGGGCCGGAACGGCTCGGGCCGCGCGGTGCTGTTGCGGAACTTGCCCCGCATCACGTCGCCGCGGACCAGCATCTCGTACCCGCCCATCTTCGCCGCGGGGCTCGGCCGGCCGAAGGCGAACATCTCGTCGTGGCCGTAGTCGTCCGGGAACACGTCGATCAGCTTGACGATGAAGTCCTGGTCGGTGCCGCTGGTGGAGACGGTGAGGTCCACCCCGACCGGGCCGGCCACGGTCAGGGCCGTGTCGAGCGGCGGCGTCTGGTAGACCAGCACGTCGGGCCGCCGCGCGGCGAAGCGCTGGTCCTCGACCATGAAGCCCGGGTCGTACCACTGGGTGATCTCGTCGGTGTACGGCACCGGCTTCGACGGGTCGCTCACGTACTGGTCGAAGGCGACGGCGCCGCGGGCCTGCGGCGGCGCGAACGACAGCGCGCCCCCGGCGTGCAGGTACAGGCTCCGCGCGTCGGTGGCGGGCGGCCACGCGTCCACGAAGTGCCAGGCGTCGCGCCCCGTCTCGAACACCGCGGCCTCGTACGTCCGCGGCGCGGGCTGCGAGTCGAGCAGGTAGTAGTTGAAGAACGGGATCTCGATGCTGTCGGCGTAGAACCGCACGGTGTTGGAGCCCCAGGCGATGTCGCCCAGCGAATCGCCCCTGGTGCCGTTCCACTGGCCGTGGTGCCACGGGCCCATCACCAGCCGGTTCTCCGCGCCCGGGCTCTGCCGCTCCGCCGCCGCGTAGGCGTGCAGCGCGCCCCACAGGTTCTCGGTGTCGAACCAGCCGCCGACCCACAGCATCGCCGGCTTGAGGTTCACCAGGTGCGGCCGGCCGCTGCGCGCCGCCCAGAACCCGTCCCAGGTCGGGTGCGCGACGATCGAGTCCCAGAACGCCACGCTGTCGTGGTACATCCGCGGGTTGAGGTTGCTCAGCGCGCCGAGCCGCATCGCCCACTCGTAGCCGTCGGGCGTCGGGGCGTCGCCGACCTGGGTGCCGACGGCGGTGGGCTGCGGCCGCGGCCGCCCGAAGAAGTTGAAGAAGAAGGAGTGCGACTCCAGCAGCGCACCGTTGTGGAAGAAGTCGTCGCCGCCCATCCACTCGGTGACCGGTGCCTGAGGCGAGACCACCTTCACCGCCGGGTGTGCGTCGATGGCCGCCATCTCGGCGTAGAAGCCGGGGTAGCTGGTGCCGCGCACGCCCACCCGGCCGTTGTTGAACGGGACGTTCTTGATCAGCCAGTCCACGGTGTCGTACGTGTCCGTGGTCTCGTCCACGTCCTTGCTGGTGCGGTGCGCCACCACCGGCCGCACGTCCATGAACTCGCCTTCGCTCATCCAGCGACCGCGCACGTCCTGCTGCACGTAGATCATGCCCTCGTGCGCATAGACGTTGAGGATGTAGGGGAGGCCGCGCGGCATCCGGTCCGCGCCGTACGGCCCCGAGCTGTACGGCGTGCGGGTCATGACGAACGGGTGCGGCCGGGTGGTGTCCTTCGGCGCGTAGATCACCGTGAACAGCCGCACGCCGTCGCGCATCGGGATCATCACTTCGCGCTTCGTGTAGGCGGCGCGGAACCAGCTCGTGTCGGGGGCCGCCTGGGCCGCGAGGGCGGCGGGCGCGAGGGCGAGCAGGGTCGCGAACAGGAGTCGGCGCATCGTGGCCTCCAGGGGTGGGGCGAATCTACGGCGCTCGGCGAAATCGGGAAGGACTACACCCTACACCCGACACCCTACACCCAGCCGGGACTCAACTGGGTGTAGGGTGTGAGGGTGTAGGGTGTGAAACGGTACGGGCGTCAGGTATTGAGCCAGTACGACATCTTCACCAGGAACGTGTTCATCGGGTGGATCCGGAACAGGTCGCGCACGTCGCCGATCGCGTCGGCCGTCCCCTGCTCGCCCGCCCAGCCCTGCCGACCCTGGCTCCACACCAGGAACAGGGTCGAGCCCGGCCGGTACTCCCACCGGAACACCGCGGTGGACTGGAACGCCTTGTAGTTGAAACCCATCGGCGTCGTGGCCAGCCCCGGTCCGGTGTACGGCGCGTAGCGGTCGTCGTACGCGGCCGCGCGCGGCGTGGCCGACAGCTGCCGGACGTTGCTGAACGTCCCCTTGGAGATGAACGGCTGCGCGTACACCTGCAGCGACGTCGTCGCCGTGAAGGTGTAGCCGAGCCGCAGCGTCAGCACCGTCGTCGACTGCGCGAGGTGCGCGAACGTGTACTGCGACGCGCCGCTCGAGTCGGCGAGCAGGCCGAGCCACTGGATGTCGTTGTGGTTCCTGGACCACGCCAGCTCGGCCCAGGCGTTGAACCGCGAGGCGACCTTCACGGTCACCGCGGGGGCGTAGCGCACCGTGTGCGAGTGGCCGCCGTCGCCCGTGGTGTAGTTGATCGCGAGCGCCGGCATGAACGCCTTCCGGTCGTCGCCGCTGACGTACACCCACGGCGCCAGGTACGGGCTCACCCGCACCGCCGGGCCGCCGCGCGCCGTGCGGTCGTCGTACACCGCGCCCAGCTGTCCCACCGTGCCGCCGGCGTTGAGGCCCCAGCTGTTCCGGAGGATCATGTGCGCGTTGGTGTTGAACGCGCGCTCCTGCGCGAGCCCCGCCGTCGTCCAGTTCTGCCACCAGTTGAAGTTCCACTGGAACTGCTGGTAGAGCTTTCGGACCGTGCGGTCGGTGTACCCGAGCCAGGTGGCCCACGACTGCTGGTCCGCCCGCTGCAGGTAGCCGAGGTCGTTGATCTCGAAGCCCGCGGAGCGCCGCAGGTACGACGTCTCGCCCTGGAGGTGCTGGCCCGCGACCTTCCCCAGCTTGATCTCCTCGGCGTCGCCCGCGAGCACGGTGCGCGTCGAGTCGAGCGGCAGCCGCGCGTCGGCGCGCTGGTAGTAGTGCACCGGGTCGGTCTGGAGCTGCAGGATCGCGGCCGGGCTGCCCGCCACCCGGCTGACGTCCACCGAGCCCGAGATCTGGTAGGTGTCGTGGAGGAACCGGTGCCGGAAGTCCACCGCCCCCACGTAGGCGTCGCGCGCCAGCCACGGCGACGTGAACGCGTCGAGGTTCCGGTTCACCGCGGTGAGCATCCCGCCGACGCTCGTCGCCCCGTTGGGCGAGTCGCGCTTGACGCGCAGCACCGCGTAGTTGGTCGCGGGCTCGGTCGTGGCGGTGGCGCCGGTGCTGTCGGCGCCGCCGGTCGCCCGGCCCGTCACCGCGTCCACGACCCCGAACGCGAAGCCGCCCGGGAGCCGGCCGGTGAGCTTGCCCGCGCCGAAGATCGTGGTCGGCTGCGGCGCGCCGGCGCCGTACAGGCCGGCGAGCTCCGGCGTGCGCCCGATCCGGCGGCTGTAGTACAGGCCCTCGGAGTTGCAGTTCACCATCGAGCAGTTGACGTCGAAGCGGAACAGGCCGCGCCCCGCCACGAAGAACGGCCGCCGCTCGTCGTAGAACGTCTCGTAGTTGGTCAGGTTGAGGACCGAGGGGTCGGCCTCCACCTGCCCGAAGTCGGGGTTCACCGTCGCGTCGAGCGTGACGTTCGAGGCGACCCGGTACTTGAGGTCGGCGCCGAACGCGGCGTGCGAGGAGCGCGTGAAGCCGGCGGCCGGTCCGTCGGACTGGTTGCGGGCGACCGCGTACGGAGCGGCCTCGAGGCGCCGCGGCGGCTCGAGATCGTCGAACCCCGACACCTCCCCGAACTGGACCGTCAGCCCCGCGCGGGCCTGGCTGACCTGCGGCCACGCGGTCCGCTCGTTGAAGCGGTAGATGTCGCGGATCACGAGCACGCCGAACGTGTGCTCGCGGGTCGCCGCGTAGCGCAGCTGCGAGAGCGGGATCCGGAACTCGGCCGTCCACCCGAGCGAGTCGATCCGGGTCGCCACGTCCCACACCGCGTCCCAGGCCCCGTCCTCGTTGTCGTCGTAGATGGCCTGGTCCACCTTCACGCCGGCCGGGTTCACCCAGAACTCGTAGCCGTTCCGGCGGTCGTGGTACGAGTCGATCATCACGCCGATGTGGTCCGTGGGCAGCCAGGAATCGCGCCGGTCCAGCAGCCGGATGATGCTGTCGGGATGGGGATCGAAGGCGCGCACGAACACGTACAGGTTCGCGGCGTCGTAGGCGACGCGCACCTCGGTCGGGAAGCGCGCCGCCTTGCCCTCCGTCGGCTGGAACTCGTGGAACTGCGTGATCGCCGGCGTCAGCCGCCAGATCGCGTCGTCGTCCTTGCCGTCGATCACCGGGGGCCGCACCGCGCGCACCGCCACCGCCGTGTTCGCGGTCGGCGCGGCCACCGCCGGGGGAACGGGATCGGGCCGCGTGCCGAACCGCTCCGGCATCTGCGGACCCTGCGGCACCAGGAACAGCGTGAGGAGGCCGAGCATCTCCGTCTCGTGCGTTGAGGAGCGTGGCGTTCCGGCTCCAACTCCACGAGTCCCTACGACATGCGAGCGGGGGCGGGTTTCATATTGTGGAGCGGATTTGTGATATTGCGACAGACGCGGTCAGGATTGCACGGGATCGGAGCGCGAACAGGGAGGGTGTAGGGGGTAGGGTGTAGGGTGTGGTGAGCGCGACGCTCTACACCCTACACCCTCACACCCTACACCCCGTCTCTCACCAGTTCAGCCAATACGACATCTTCACCAGGAACGTGTTCATCGGATGCAGCCGGAACAGGTCGCGCACGTCGCCCTGGTAGCTGTTGCTGCCTTCGAACGGCGTCGAGCCCTGCCGCCCCTCGTTCCACACCACGAACAGCGTCGAGCCCGGCCGGTACTCCCAGCGGAACACGACGTTGGACTGGAACTCCTTGAAGTTGAAGCCGCCGGGGTTGTCGGTGACCGTCGTGTCGCCGTAGGCCGCGTAGCGGTCCTCGTAGCGGCTGGCGCGCGGCGTCGCCGAGAGCTGCCGCACGTTGGTGTAGGTGCCCTTGGCGATGAACGGCTGCGCGTACACCTGCAGCGACACGTTGGGCGTGAAGGTGTAGTTGAGCCGCAGCGTCACGCCGGTCGTGGTCTCGCGCAGGTGCGCGAAGGTGTAGTGCGTCACCGCCGCCGTGTCGGTGAAGTTGCCGTACCACTGGTTGTCGTAGACGGCGCGCGTCCAGTTCAGCGACAGCGCGCTGCTGAACCGCCCCGCGGTCTTGTAGTCGATCTCGGGGTTGAGGTTCAGGGACCAGTTGTGGCCCGCGTCGCCCTTCCAGTAGTTCACCCACAGGTAGGGCACCAGCGCCTTGCGGTCGTCGCCGGTGATCCCGGCCCACGGCGCGAAGTACGGGTCCTGCCGGACGGCCGGCCCGCCCCGCGCGCCGCGGTCGTCGTACGTCGTGCCCAGCTGGCCCCACGTGGCGCCCGCGTTCACGGTCATGTTGTTCTTGAGCGTGATGTGCGTGTTGGTATTGGCCGCGGCCTCGAGCGGCAGGCCGGCCGTGGTCCAGTACTGCCACCAGTTGAAGTTCCACTGGAAGCGGTTGTACCAGCTGCGCTGGTGCCGGTCGAAGAAGCCGGCCCAGGTGGCCCAGCTCTGCTGGTCGGCGCGCTGCAGGTAGCCGAGGTCGTTGACCTCGAAGCCGGCCGAGCGGCGCATGTACGCCGACTCGAACAGGAGGTGCTGGCCGCCCACCTTGCTGAAGTGCAGCTCCTCGGCGTCGCCCGCGAGGCTGGTCCTCGTCGAATCGAGCGGCAGCCCCGCGTCGGGCCGCTGGTAGTAGTGCACCGCGTCGGTCTCGATCGCCGTGATGGCCGCCGGGGTGCCCTCCACGCGGCTCGCGTCCACCGAGCCCGAGACCTCGTACGTGTTTTGGAACAGGCGGTCGCGGAAATCCACCGCGCCCACGTACGCGCTCCGGTCGAGGTACGGCGCGGTGAACGCGTCGTTGCTGCGGTTCACCGCCGTGACCATGCCGCCGATCGAGGCGCCGCCGTTGCGCAGGTCCTGCCGCACGCGCAGCACGGCGAAGTTGGTGCCCGGCTCCGTCGTGGTGTCGCCCGGGAGCGTCGAGCGCCCGGTGACGGCGTCGAGCACGCCGAGCGTCAGGCCGCCGGGCAGCCGGCCCGTCAGCTTGGCCGCGCCCAGGATCGTGGTCGGCTGCTGCGGCGTCGTGTCGCCGTAGGTGCCGGCCAGCTGCGGCGTCCGGCCGATGCGGCGGCTGTAGAACAGCTGCTCGTTGTTGCAGTTCACCGAGCTGCAGTTGACGTTGAACTGGAACAGCCCCCGGCCCGCCACGAAGAACGGCCGCAGCTCGCTGAAGAACGACTCGTACGCGGTCAGGTTCAGCACCGCCGGGTCGGCCTCGACCTGCCCGAAGTCGGGGTTGATCGTCGCGTCCAGCGTCAGGTTCGACGCCACCCGGAACTTGAGGTCGCCGCCCAGCGTGGCCCTGGACGAGCGGTCGAACGCGTTGTTCGTGATCACCGACGCGTTCTTGGTCACCAGGTACGGCGCCGCCTCGAGGCGGCGCGGCGCGTCGAGGTCGTCGAGCCCCGTCAGCGTCCCGAACTGCGAGACCATGTCGGGCTTGGACTGGCTGAACTGCGGCCAGCTCAGCCGCTCGTTGTAGCGGTAGATGTCGCGGTCGATCGTCAGGCCGAACGTGTGCGCCCGGGCCGTCGAGAACCGCATCTGCGACAGCGGGATCCGGAACTCCGCCGTCCAGCCCAGGGAATCGATGCGCGTCGCCACGTCCCACACGGCGTCCCACGCCCCGTCCTCGTTGTTCCCGTCCGAGATGGCCTGGTCGATCTTCACCCCCGCCGCGTTCACCCCGAACTCGTAGCCGGTGCGGCGGTCGTGGTAGCTGTCCACGAACAGCCACACCATGTCGGAGGGCGTGAACGTGTCACGCCGCTCCAGGATGCGGATGATGCTGTCGGGGTGCGGGTCGAAGCAGCGCACGAACACGTACAGGTTGGCCGCGTCGTAGGCCACCTTCGCCTCGGTGCGGAACCGCGGCTCCCGCCCCTCCGTCGGCTGCCAGTCCCGGAACTCCGAGATCACCGGCGCCGTCTGCCACACCGCGTCGTCGTCCCTGCCGTCGATCACCGGCGGCCGCAGCGCGTGCACCGCCACCGCCGACGTGGCCGTCACCACCGGCAGGGGCGCGGGCGGGTCCATCCGGCCGGTGGTCTTCTCCGGTCCCTGCAGGCTCAGGCCGAACGTCAGGAGCGCGGCGACGCCGAGCATGGCGGTGTCCTCGTCTGCTGAAATTTTAGCACTATGCTGAATATTCAGCAAGGCGGCCGGGCGGTCAAGGGCGTGTTTCGGCCCCGGCGACTACACACGTAGGACACCGTACGGAGGCGGAGGGTTGGATGGTTTCAGCGCCGGACGGACCGGCGGGGAGCCGGCGGCGCGACGAACGAGGTGGGGGAAGGCGGCCCGGAACGGCGGCGGGACGAACCGGCCGGGCGCCGTCCGGTCAGCCGGACAGTGACCCCTCCGGGTGACGGGAGCGGTGCTTGGCCGCGTACAGCATCCGGTCGGCGGCCGCGACCAGCGCCTCGGCGGTGGAGCCGTCCTTGGGGTACGTGGCGATGCCGGTGCTCACGCTCACCGGCGGGTGGCGGGTGTCGGCGGCCAGCATCTCGGCCACGCGGCCGGCCACCAGCTGGCCCGCCGCCTCGTCCGACTCGGGCAGCACCAGGGCGAACTCGTCGCCGCCGTAGCGCGCCGCCGTGTCGATCGACCGGCAGGCGCTGCGCAGCACCTCGGCGATGCGCACCAGCGCGCGGCTCCCGATCAGGTGGCCGTAGCGGTCGTTCACCTTCTTGAGGCCGTCCATGTCCATGAACAGGACCGCGAACTGGCGCTCGGTACGCAGCGACCGCTGCACCTCGCCCTCGAGCACGTCCACCAGGTGGCCGTAGTTGGCGAGCCCGGTCAGCGGGTCGCTCACGGCGAGGACGCGCAGCTGGTCCTCGACCTGGCGCCGCTCCCGGACCACGGCGGCCAGCATCAGCGCGGTCACCGAGGAGACGCAGGTGAACACCTGGAGGTAGACCAGCGAGTGGTTGCGCGGGAAGTGGGCGAACGGCCCGTAGCCGCGCAGCGTCCCGAACACCGCCACCAGGTAGACGAGGGCGACGCTCATCGCCGCGCCGCGGCGGTCGAACCGGAACGCCGCCCAGATGAACACGGGCATCGGCAGGAACGACAGCGGGTAGTCCACCTCGTAGACCGGGAACAGCCGGCCGAAGACGACCAGCGCGGCGAGCACGGAGAAGGCCGCCAGCACCGCGCCCTCGATCACGCGGCGCGTGTCCCAGCGGACGCCCGTGGCTCCGGCCCAGAGCAGGATCAGCGGCGCCACGAGGAAGACGCCGCAGGCGTCGCTCAGCCACGCGGCGAGCCACACGTCGTAGTAGTCCGCCCAGCGGGCGGCCCCCGAGAGGCTCAGCGTGGTGGCCGTGAACGCGGCGCCGATCAGCGTGCTGCCGAGGGCCACGTGGAAGGTGAAGCGGAGCACGTCGCGCGCGCGGTCGAACGCCTGCGGGCCGTTGGCGAACCGCTGCAGCAGGAAGGCGCCGATCAGTCCTTCCCACGTGTTGCCGGTGGCGATGAACAGCGACGAGACGAACCCGCGCCCGTGGACGATGCTGACCAGGAACGCGCCGGCGTAGATGGCCGGCCACACCCGGTTGCCCAGGAGGAGGAAGGCAGCGAGCGCCAGCCCCGCCGAGGGCCAGATGGTGATCGCATCCGGGTGCCCGAAGGCGAGCCAGATGCCGACCTGGCCCGCCACGAAGTAGAGGGCCGTCAGGGCGACGTAGGTCGCCCCCTCGCGGATGCGCTCGTTCTGGATCGTCATGAACCCGTATCTGCAAGCATACAAGGCGCTTCCGGGCGCGCAAGACGACGTCGCCGCGGCGTGACCTGGGTCACCGGCCCGGCGGCCGGCCGCCGCCGCCCCGGCGCCGTCTCCGCCTTGCGCCGCGCGCCGCGAAGTGGTCTAATGGCCCGCCATGGACATCACCCGACGCAGGTTCCTCGGCGGCGCCGCGGCCGGCCTCGGCGCGGCGGCCCTCGGTCCCCTGCCCTCGCCCGTCCGGGGGCGCCCCGCACCTTCCATCATGGGAGTGGCCGGGCCCCCGTCGCCGCGCGCGGCCGGCCCCGCCGACGACGCCCGCATGGCGTGGTGGCGCGAGGCGCGGTTCGGGATGTTCATCCACTGGGGGCTGTACTCGATCCTCGCCGGCGAGTGGATGGGCCGCACCGACC
This sequence comes from Gemmatimonadales bacterium, assembly GCA_035623755.1. GTDB lineage: Bacteria > Gemmatimonadota > Gemmatimonadetes > Gemmatimonadales > JACORV01 > Fen-1245. The sequence goes on along the minus strand of DASPSV010000025.1, from coordinate 6,487 downwards.
ACGCCGAGTGGATCCGGAACACGGCGCACATCCCGCTCGCCGAGTACGACAAGCTCGTCGCGCGCTTCAACCCGGTGAAGTTCGACCCGGACCAGTGGGTCGGGATGGCGAAGGACGCCGGGATGCGCTACGTGACGATCACCAGCAAGCACCACGACGGCTTCTGCCTGTTCGACAACCGGCTCACCAGCTTCTGCATCCGCTCCACCCCGTACCGCCACGACATCATGAAGCTGATGGCCGACGCGAGCCGCCGCGCCGGCCTCCGGCAGTGCTGGTACCACTCCATCATGGACTGGCACCACCCGGACTACCTGCCGCGGCGCGACTGGGAGGCGGCGACGCGGCCGGTGGACGGCGCGCGCTACGCGCGGTTCGTGCGCTACCTCCACGGCTCGGTCGAGCAGCTGCTCACGAATTACGGCGACGTCGGCGTGATGTGGTTCGACGGCCAGTGGGAGCAGACCTGGACCCACGAGATGGGCCGCGCGCTCTACCAGGCGTGCCGCACCCGGCAGCCCACGGTGATCGTGAACAACCGCTGCGAGGGCTGGTCCCAGACCCCGATCGCCGATCCGCTGGGCGACTTCGGCACGCCCGAGCAGGAAGTGCCCGCCACCGGGCGGCCGGGCCAGGACTGGGAGTCGTGCATCACGATGAACGACAACTGGGGCTACAACGCGCACGACCACGCCTTCAAGTCCGTCGCGCGCCTGATCGGCCTGCTGGTCGAGACGGCGTCGAAGGGCGGCAACCTGCTGCTCAACATCGGGCCGAAGGCGGACGGCACGTTCCCCGACGAGAGCGTGGAGCGGCTCGCCGCGATCGGCCGCTGGATGAAGGTGAACGGCGACGCGATCTACGGCACGACGGCGTCGCTGTTCGCGAGCGCCCCGTTCCGCTCGACGACGAAGGGCAACCGCATCTACCTGTTCGTCACCGACTGGCCGGAGGTGCCGCCCTTCGCGCTGCCGGGGCTCCGGACGCCGGTCAAGAGCGCGTACCTGCTGTCGGATCCGGCGAAGACGGCGATCGTGGTGAGCGCCGCCGCACCGGGCGCTCCGCAGAGCCTGGTGCTGCCGCGCAATGCGCCCGATGCGATCTGCTCGGTGGTCGTCCTCGAATTTGATACGGTGCCGCAGGTGGGGTGATGAAGGCGGGGTGTAGGGTGTAGGGTGTAGGGTCTCGGCGTCCCCTACCCTACACCCTAAACCCTACACCCGACACACCCTGTTTCTACTGCTGCGTCACCCCCAGCTGCGCCAGCCTCCGGCGCACGAACTGGTTCTGCGGATTGAACTCCAGCGCCTTGCGGTAGCTGGTGATCGCGTTCGCGGTGTCGCCCTTGGCGAGGTACGCCTCGCCGAATCGCATCGGCAGCATCGGCGAGCGCGGGAAGAACTCCTCGTTCAGGCGCAGCATCGTGAGCGCGTCGTCGGTCCGGTGGTCGGCCATCAGGCCGTCGGACACGATGTCGAGCGTCGGCTCGCCGAAGTCGTACGAAGCCCGTCCCCAGTACTGCTGCCGGAGCGCCCGGTAGGTCTTCACCGCCGAGTCGGCGCTCGCCTCGCGCGCGGTCCGGAGCAGGATCGTCGGCAGGTCGAACGGACGGCTCACGCCGTGGTGGCAGGTGAAGCAGGTGACCACCACGTTCGGCGTCGGCCGCTCCGGCACCATGGCGAGGTGCTCGCCGTTGATGTGCGCCAGCATGTCCAGCATCACCCGCGCCGTGCGCTTGGTGCGCAGGCTGTCGGAGCGGAAGTCGAACGAGTCGAGCGGCATGCCCTCGCGGCCGACGTGGCAGAACTGGCACCGCACGCCGAGGGCGAAGGTGAAGAAGCGCATGCTGTCGATCAGGTCGCGGACCGCGATCGTCCTGGGGAAGTACTTCAGGTTCCCCAGCGAGTCGGGCGGGAACCGCCGCTGCGCGCGCGCGGCCGGCGGGGCCGTGGCGGCGAGCAGGAAGACGGCGACGGCGAAGCGGCCGGCGAGGCGCATCGGAGGCTCCGGTGATGTGGGGACGCGGGTAATCTAGCGGAGGCGGCGCCGCAGGCGCGAAGGAGCCCCGCCGCGCGTCGCGACGGGGCTCCCGGTCCAACGGTCGGCGGCCTGCGGCGGCTGCTACCGCGTCATCGGCGCCGTGAGCTTGGCCGGATCCTGGTAGATCATCAGGTGCGCGTACGGCGTGCCGGCGAACATGATGTACACGCCCGCTGCGTTCTCTTTGGTCGGCAGGCCGCTGGTGGCCACGTCGTGCCACGCCAGCATCCAGTGCGGCGGCTCCATGACCCGGCGCGAGGCCGGCGAGTGGTGGAGGTCGTGCTCCATCAGCACGTTCCCGGCCGCGTCCTCGTAGTGCGATCCGCCCTGCGCCATGTACATCACGCCCGGCGCGCTCATCGCCGGCGGCGCCGGCTGACCCTTGAACATCGCCGTCATGAACGCGAGACCGTTCGCATCCGCGCACACCGGCCCCGCGATCGGATCCGGACGGGTGATGAAGCACGTCCACCCGTTCGTGCCGGCCTGCATCTGGTGGAAGGTGCCGGTCGAATCGATCCAGCCGATCGTCGCGTCGTGGCTCACCGAGGCGGGGCCCCCCGCCATCGCCGCCTCGACGATCTGCTGGTGCGACATCCCCGCGGGATGCTCCATCTGCGCCCGCGCCGCCGTCGCGACCATCAGCGCGACCGCGGCCAGCGCGGCACTCCGGAAGCGATGCATGAACCCCTCCTCGTGGTGGTAACGGCGCCGCCGCCGCGGACGGCCCGCGGTCACGGGTAAGGCGACAATGTCTGTCGGCAATAGCCCTTACGGTGTCGTCAGGCGGGGCTCAAGTCAAGGACGCGGTGGATGGTGTCGGGAGGGTGTCGGGAAGCTCGACCGGCTCGAGCGGGACGTTGAGCCGGATCCGCCACCGCGACACGATCGGCCCCGTCTCCTCGCCGTCGGGGTCGAACAGCGACACGCCTGCCGAGAGCAGGTCGCGGCACAGCAGCAGCCAGCCCTCGTCGGCCTTGCCCGTCAGCTCCGCCGCCATGCCCAGGCGCTTGAACACCGTGCCCCGGCCCAGGCGCGAGGCGTACTGCAGCAGCACCTGCGGGTCCGCCTCCGGCCGCTCCCAGTAGGCCTGGACGATGTCGAGCACGTGCGAGCCGCCGCCGCCCATCTCGGGCGCGTCGAGGCTGTCGATCACGGTGCGGTGGATGTCCGCCATCTCGATCGGCACCGGGGCCGCGCGGACGCGGGTGGTGCCGAACAGGTTCTCTTCGGGGATGCGGCGGACCCGGTAGGCGACGCCGCCTTCCTTCCGGATGCCGCGCCGCTGCGGCCTGGCGCTGAAGACCGTCACCGGATCGCAGTGGTGCGGCGTGAGGCCCCAGTACTCGGCCGCCGACCAGCCGGAGATGTAGCACGGCGCGAACAGCTGCATGGCCACCGCGAACGGGTCCTCGGGCGGCGGCTCCGTCGCGCCGCTCGAGATCGGGACGACGCTGTAGGCGCCGCGGCGCAGCCGCTTGAGGAATCCCTTCCGCGTCAGGCGCGAGAGCAGGAGGTTGGCCGCCGGCCGGCTCATCGGGTGGGCCGCGATCACGTGCCCGACGCCGACGCTCGGCCTGCCGAGCGCGGCCAGGAGGCCCAGCACCTCGCGCTCGGTCTTGCCGAGCCCTCCCTTCGCAGCTTCCCGGTCGGCCATCGAGCCTCACGGTGCCAAGAAGTATACTCTAAGCGCCAACGACAACAACATATACTTCCAGCGACAGTTGTGTCAAGCCGAGTTGCTTCGGCGTTAAGTCGTATATGATGTTGCTATGATGTCGCGACAGTAGCAGATAGGCGCCGGTCACGCCTTCCTCGGCGGTCCCATCGCCTGCTTGAGGCGGTCGATCCGCTGGTCGTCGGCCTTCTCGACCATCCGCGCCATCGGCCCCTCCCACAGCCTGGCGATGCCCTTCGACTCGCAGGTGCAGTCGAACGTCACCTTGGTCCAACGGCCCTCCGGCCAGAACGAGAAGGTGAACCGCATCTCGACGCCCATGATCCGGGTCTTCACGGCGTGGGTCTTGGGCCGGTCGTGGGCGGTGACCTCGACCTGGTTGGTCATGGTGCGCCCGCCCTGGCGGCGCTTCTGGATCAGCCGGGAGCCCACGGCGAGGGGGCCGCCGCCCTCGACCTCGCTGCTCACGACCTCCGGCGACCACAGCGGCAGCTTCGACTGGTCGGTGACGAAGTCGAACACCTGGTGCGGCTGTGCCTCGATTACGCCCTGGCGGGTGAATCGGTGCATGGGACTGCCTCTGGTCGGCGGACGCGCAACGATAGCTACGGCGACGGAGCTTCGCCAATGCCGGGGCACCAGCCGGCCTTCCGGTAGCCGCACCAGCGGCATTCCCCGGCATGGGCCGTGAGCGCGCGGTCGCCCGACTCGATGGCGCCCAACGCGTCGCGCATCTCCGCCACGATGGCCGCGCGCTTCTCGGGCGTCAGCGCCTCCGCCACCTGGGTGGCCGCGCGCGAGAACTGGAGCGCGAACTCCGCCACCGACAGGCCGGAGATGGCCTCGGCGGCCGCCACGTACACGTCGCGCTGCGGCGCGTAGTCGGCCGCGCGCTTCTTCGCGTCGGCGGCGCTCATCTGGCTGGTCTTCACGTCGAGCAGCACCAGGCCGTCGAGCCTCAGGGCCGCCAGGTCCATCGCGCCCGACGTGAACGCGCCGCCCGCTCCCCCGCCCTCGTCCGGGAGCAGGTGCGTGAACTCCAGCTCCCGCCGCGCGGTGGGCAGGTCGGCGATGGCCCGGTACTGCGGGTGCCCTGCGACCCGCTCGACCTCTTCGCGCAGGTGCTCGCGATAGCGGCCGCCGGTCCGGCCCTCGGGCGGCGGCGCCTCCGGATCCCAGCGGCCGATCGCGGCCTCGAGCAGCGCGTCCAGCTCCTCGTCCTCGCGCAGCTGGTGCAGCACGTCGTGGACGATCTGCCCGCGCTTGAGGGCCGAGATGAACTCCGCGCCCGACCGCTCGACCTCCGGCTCCGCGAGGCCCGCGACGTAGCGGAACCAGTGCCGGCGCCGGCAGCGGGCGAACGTGAGCAGCTCCGTGGCCGAGTGGCGGCGCCGTCCCGACGGCACGGCGATCGGGGCGAGCGGCGCCGGCAGGGCGTCGGGCGCCGCCACGGCCGAAGGCAGGGCGAGCTCGGCCGGAGGCTCGGCCTCGAGCACGGGCGCGAGGCGCAGCGTGCCCTCGTAGGCCACGCCGTCGCGGTCGGCGTACGCGAACCGACCCTCGCCCGCCAGGGTCGCCAGGCCCAGCCGCTCGTGGAACGCGTGGGCGGGCGCGGCGTCGCGCTTGCCGCTCCCCAGCGGGATGCCGGAGAGGACGAGCAGCTCCCTGGCGCGCGTGGCCGCGACGTACCACAGCCGCTTCGCCTCCGCCGCGTGCTCCGCGCGCTCGGCCTTCTTGAGCGAGTCGTAGAGCACCCGGTCTTCCTTCCGCTCGCTCGCGGGCTTGAGGGCCATGGCGTCGCGCGCGACGATGAGCTGGTCCGAATCGGCCCCGCCCAGGCGCGTGAGGTCGCACCAGAAGACGATGGGCCACTCGAGGCCCTTGGCGCTGTGCACCGACGTGACGGTGACCGCGTTGCGCGCGCCGCCCGCGAGCGGCGCGTCGCCCTCGCGCGCCTCCTCGCTCGAGCGCTGGACGCGGATCGCGCGGATGGCCTCGCCCACCGTGGTGGCGCGCTGCCGGCGCAGCAGGCGCACGAACTTCCGGACGTTGGCCTCGGCGCGGCGCTTCTCCTCGCCCAGCAGGCGCAGGTGCGCGACGTAGCCCGTCTCCGCCAGCAGCCCCTCGAGCAGCGTGTCGGCGGGCACGCGGTCCCGGAGGCGCACGTGCCGCTCGAGCAGCGCGCGGCCGCGATCGAGCCGCTCCTGCTCGCCGACCTTCACGCCGGCCAGCTCGCGCCAGTACGGCGTGTGCGCGGCGCGGGCGATCTGCAGCAGCGTCTCGTCCTTGAGGCCGACGAACGGGCTCCGGAGGAAGCCCATGAGCGCGCGGTCGTCGTTGGGATCGTTCATCGCCTCGAGCGCGAGCAGCAGGTCCACCGTCTCGCGGCGCTTGTAGAAGCCCTCGGAACGCAGGGCGTAGGTCTCGATCCCCACGGCGCGGAGCGCCGGCCGCAGCGCCTCCATGCCGCTCCAGGCGGTGAGGAGGATCGCCATCTCGCTCGGCTTGCGGCCGGCGTCCACCAGCTCGCGCGCGCGGCGCGCCACGGCCCGCGCCTCGAGGGGCCGGACGTCGAACACGCTCCGCGGCTCGCCCTCGGCGTCGGGTGGCACGGCGATCACCTCCACGGCCGGCGCCGTGCCGCGCCGTTCCGCCGTGGCGGTGAGCCGCTCGTAGCGCACTTCGTAGTCCGCGTGCGCGGCGCCGTCCGCCGGCAGGTCGAGCACCGCGCCCACCGTCGCCTCGACCAGGCCGAGGATGGACTGGGCG
>DASPSV010000191.1:0-7808 GCA_035623755.1 Gemmatimonadales bacterium | reverse complement strand
TCAGGCGCAGCGCGTCGCGGCGCCGCTCGGTCTCGGCCCGCTCGTACACCAGGGTCGGGCGGAAGAAGGTCCCCAGCAGGCGCTCGTAGACCTGCTCGGCGGCCGGGCCGCGGCGCTCGGGCCGCTGCTGGGCCGCCAGCTCGAGGAAGTCGCCGAACGGGCGCAGGCTGTCGCTGAGGACGAACCGCTCGTCGGCGCCGCGCCGGAGCACGACGTCGTGCCCGAGCTCGGTGGTCGACAGCCCCGGCGCGAGGTACCCGTCGGCCGACAGGCGGAGCGCCCCCACCACGGCCCGGCGCAGCGCCGCCCGCTGGCCCGGGCCCGCGAGGGCCGCGAGATCGCCGGCCTCGAGCGTCACGCCCGACGCCCGGGCCGCCGCGCGCAGCGTGCCCCCGGCGGCGACCGCGGAGTCCAGCGCGGCGAAGAAGTGGGCGGCCGCGGCGACGGCGCTGTCGGCGGCCTCGGCTCGTGCGGTGACGAGCGGCTTGACCGTGGCGGCCAGCGCCTCCGCTTCCCGGGCGCGCTGCGCGGCCGACTTCGGCACCAGGAAGCCGAACGGCGCGATCACGTCCACGCTCGCGACGCTGCCGATGGCGCGCGGCGCGGAGACCAGGGAGGCGGCCCGCGGGAACGCGAGGTAGGCCACCACCGCCACGAGCAGCGCGAGCAGCAGCCGGGAGCCGTGGCGCCGGAGCGCGAGCAGCGGCTTCACCGGTCCTGCTGATCCTCCCGGTAGGCGCGGATGATCTCGCGCACCAGCCGGTGGCGGATGACGTCGCCATCGTCGAGGTAGCAGAAGGCGATCCCGTCGATCCCCGGCAGGATGCGCTCGATCTGGACGATGCCGGACTCCTCGTGCGGCGGCAGGTCGATCTGGGTCTTGTCGGCGGTCACCACCGCCCGCGAGTTCACGCCCAGCCGGGTCAGCAGCATCTTCATCTGCGCGCCGGTGGTGTTCTGCGCCTCGTCCAGGATCACGAACGCGTCGGCCAGGGTGCGCCCGCGCATGTAGGCGAGCGGCGCGATCTCGATCACCCGCGTCTCGAGCGCGTGCTGCACCCGGTCGTGCGGCATCATGTCCTCGAGCGCGTCGTACAGCGGCCGGAGGTACGGGTCCACCTTCGCCTGCATGTCGCCGGGCAAAAACCCGAGGCGCTCGCCCGCCTCGACCGCCGGCCGGGCGAGGACGATCTTCCGCACCCGCTTCTTGTGGAGCATGTCCACGGCGACCGCGACCGCGAGGTAGGTCTTGCCCGTGCCCGCGGGTCCCACGGACACGACGATGTCGTTGTCGAGCATCGCCTGCACGTAGCCCCGCTGGCCCGCCGTCTTGGGCGCCACGATGCGCCGCAGCCCCGGGAGCACGATCCGGAGGTCGCCGTTCGGCGCGGGTGTGCTGCCGCCCCGCCCCTCCTCGACGATCCGGCGCACCTCGTCGGGGCCGAACGACTCGCCCATCCGCGCCAGGTCCACCATCGCCTGCGCCAGCGCGGTCGCCCGCTCCACGGCCTCGAGGGTGCCGGCCAGCGAGAGCTGGTCGCCGCGCAGCGAGACGCGCACGCCCGCCAGCCGCGCCAGCTCGTGGAGGTTCGCGTCGTGCACGCCCGAGAGGGCGAGCGGGTCCGCGCCCTCCACGCTGAGGCGGTGGACGATGTCCGGCGCGGCGCTCACTCCGCGATCCTGACCCGCAGCACGTCGAGGTCCTCCTGGCGCACCACGGTCGGCGCGCCCTCGAACAGCGCCCGCGCCTGTGCCGTCTTGGGGAACGCGATCACGTCCCGCAGCGAGTCGCCGCCCGCCAGCAGCAGCGCGATGCGGTCGAAGCCGAGCGCGATGCCGCCGTGCGGCGGCGCGCCGGTCCTGAGCGCCTCGAGCAGGAAGCCGAACCGGTGCTCCGCCTCGTCCGCGGTGAGGCCCAGCCGCTCGAACACCCGCGACTGCAGCGACGGGTCCGTGATGCGGATGGAGCCGCTGCCCAGCTCCACCCCGTTGTAGACGGCGTCGTAGTGCTGGGAGCGCGCGGCCTCGGGCCGCGTGTCGAGCAGCCCCACGTCCTCCGGGTGCGGCGCCGTGAACGGGTGGTGCATGAAGGTCAGCCCGCCGGTCTCGGCGTCCCGCTCGAACAGTGGGAACTGCTCGATCCACAGGAAGGCGTGCGGGCGCGCCGGGGCGGGCTTCAACCGCTCGATCACCGCGAGCCGCACCCGGCCCAGCGCCGGCAGGGCGACGGCGTCGGGACCGGCGCACGCCAGCACCAGGTCGCCGTCGGCCAGCGCCAGCGCCGCGAGCGCCGCGTCGCCGAGGGCCTTCGCCCCGGGGCCCGTGACGCCGTCCGCCGCGCGCTTCGCCCACACGAGCCCCGAAGCGCGCATCGTCTTCGCCTCAGCCGTGAGCTGATCGAGGTCCCTGCGCGACAGCGCGGCGCCGCCCGGCGCGACCAGCGCGTGCAGCCGCTCCCCGCGCGCGACGGCCGCGCGCAGGAACTCCCCGCTGCCCTCGCCGATCTTCCCCGTCAGGTCGCGCAGCTCCAGCCCGAACCGCAGGTCGGGCTTGTCCGTGCCGTACCGCTCCATCGCCTCCCGGTAGGCCATGCGCGGGAACGGCGCGCCCACCGCGTGGCCCGCCTCGCTCCACAGCGCCACCAGCACCGCCTCGGTCACGGCGTAGATGTCCTCGGGCGTCACGAACGAGCACTCGAGGTCGATCTGCGTGAACTCCAGCTGCCGGTCCGCCCGCTGGTCCTCGTCGCGGAAGCAGCGCGCCAGCTGGAAATAGCGGTCGTACCCCGACACCATCAGCAGCTGCTTGTAGATCTGCGGCGACTGCGGGAGCGCGTAGAACTGCCCGGGCCAGACGCGCGAGGGCACCAGGAAGTCCCGCGCGCCCTCGGGCGTCGGCTTGGTGAGGATCGGCGTCTCGACCTCGAGGAAGCCGCGCCGCGACAGCTCCGCGCGGGTGCGCTGCAGGAGCCGGTGCCGCAGCTCCAGGTTCCGGTACAGCTCCGGCCGCCGCAGGTCCAGGTAGCGGTAGCGGAGCCGCAGCTCCTCGGCCGCGAGCGCCTCGCCGCGCACGCGCGCGACCGGGATCGCCGGCGTCACCGTCGGGCCGACGATGCTCACGGCGGTCGCGTGCACCTCGACCTCGCCCGTGGGCATGTCGGCGTTGGCCTGCCCCGAAGGGCGCGCCGCCACGACGCCGCGCACCAGGATCGCCGCCTCCGCCACCAGGGAGCCGGCCCGCTCGAGCACGTCGGGCGGCGACCAGTCGGGCCCGAACGACACCTGGACCAGTCCCTCGCGGTCGCGAAGATCGACGAAGACGATGCCGCCCAGGTCGCGCCGCCGGTGCACCCAGCCCCCGAGCCGCACCTCCGCGCCGGCGTGCGCCGCGCGCAGCTCCCCGCACCAGTGGGTGCGCATCGTCGTCGCCGCTAGCGAAGCCATCGCGCGAACCTCGAATTCATCACCCGCGTCCCCAGGTAGAGTCCCAGCGCGCCGCCGAGCGTGTCCGCCACCCAGTCGTCCACCTCGCAGCTACGCCCGGGAATGAACAGCTGGTGCAGCTCGTCGAGCGCGCCCCACACCGACAGCAGGAGGCCGGCCCACACCAGCCACCGCAGCGGCCACTTCCGCAGCGCCGCCACCCGCGCCACGAGCACGCCGATGCCCCCGTAGAGCGTCATGTGGCCCATCCAGTCCAGCGGGTGCGGCAGCGGCACCGGGATGGCCTTGCCCGGCAGGGACGTGAGCGTGACCTGCAGGGCGATCCACAGGATCACCGCGATCCAGACCCGGCCCCCCGCCTGCGCCTCTTCGCTCACTGTCCCTCCGCCTCGGCGACCACCCGGCAGAACGCCTCCGGCGTCCCCGCCTCGAGCAGGCGGTCGCGGACGTACTCGCGCCGCACCAGGCGTGCGATCCTGGCCAGCACCCGGACCTGCGACGCGGCCACCGTCTCCGGTCCCGCCAGCAGGAAGAACAGCCGCACCGGCTTGCCGTCCAGCGCCCCGTAGTCGATGGGCGCGGGCGCCTGGCCGGCCACCAGCAGCAGCGCGGGCAGCGACGGGCTGCGGGCGTGCGGAATGGCCACGCCGTAGCCGAAGCCCGTGGACTGGCAGTCCTCCCGCTCCCGGACCGCGTGCAGGATGTCCTCCGGCGAGCCGCCGGACGACTGGACGAGGAGCTCCACCAGCTCGCGGAGCACGGTCGGCTTGTCCCGCGAGACGAGGGGGACTCGGACGCGTTCTGGGGCCAGCAGTTGGCTCAGGAGCACGACGGCGGGAGGTGCCTCATGACGCGCGGAAGTTAATGGCGCGTCACGACTTGAGCAAGCTGAACGCTCGCTTGACACGCGCCGAATCGCGGGTGAAGCTTCGCCATGCGCGTCCGCGGCGCCGTGCTCGGCTTCACCCTCGTCGGCGTCCTCGGCAGCGCGCGGGAGGCCGCCGGCCAGGCGGCCGTGGCGTCCGACCTGTGGCAAGTGGCGGGCGCCACGCTCGTCATCCCCGCACCCCTCGCCGACGACGGATCCGCCGCCCTGTGGACGCCCGCGGTCGCGCTCGACCGGACCGCGCCCGCGCTCCGCCTCGGCGTCGAGGCCATCCACGCCCCGTCCGACGTCGGCGTGAGCGGCGGCATCGCGACGCTCGGCATCCGCCTGGGAAGCATCGGGACCCTCAACGGGGTCTACGGTCGGCTGGGCGTGGACGGGCTGGTGCGCACGGAGACGAGCCCGGAGGGCATCGGCGGCGACGTCCCCGTGTACGCGGAAGTGATCTCGCTGGGCTTCGCCCGCACGGTGGTGCCGGGCCTGGTCGCGGGCGCCGCCGTGCGCAGCGTCGCCGGGCAGCTCGACATCATCTCGCACAGCCAGCTGGGCGTCGACCTGGGCCTGCGCTATGCCTCGCCGGAGCGCTTCACGGTCGCCTTCGCGACCCGGTTCTTCGATCCGACGTTCCGCCAGGCGGCACAGGCCGCGACGTACAGCGCCGCCGCCTCGTACCGCACGCCGCCCACGCCGATGCTGGGCACGACGGGCGCGGTGACGCTGCGCTACGGCGCCACGTGGTCGCACGGCGAGGGCATGCAGCACCTGCTCTCGGCCGGCCTCGCGCTCGCGAGCGCGCTCGACCTGGACGTGGGCGAGGCCCGCGAGATCACCGCCGGCGTGGCCGTGTGGCGCAACCGGCTCGGCCTCGGGCTCACCGTCGGCCGCTACCGGGTCTACCTGGCCCGCGACGGCGGCGTGAACGACTTCGGGGCCACCTACCGCTTCGGGCTCACCACCGGATGGCGATGACGCTCCTGCTCGACCTCGAGCCGGCCGCCGCGCGCGCGGAGCTGGCGACCTGGCTGTCGGCCCGCGGCGAGCCGCCCTACCGGCTCGCGCAGGTGATGCCGCGGCTGTGGCAGCGGCCGGTGCGCAGCTGGGCGGAAGCCACCGATCTGCCCCAGGCCCTGCGCCAGGCGCTCGAGGAGGCGTGGCCCCTGCCCCGGCTCGTGCTGGAGACGCGGCAGGTCTCCGAGGACGGGACCGAGAAGATGCTGTGGCGGCTGCCCGACGGAGAGGCGATCGAGTCCGTGCTCATCCCCGAGGGCTCGCGGCGGACGCTGTGCATCTCCTCGCAGGCCGGGTGTCCGCTGCGGTGCGCCTTCTGCGCCACCGGCACGATGGGCCTCAAGCGCAACCTGGCGGCGTGGGAGATCGCGGGGCAGGTGCGGGAGCTGCTCCTCGCGGCCGAGCCGGCCAAGCCGACCAACGTGGTCTTCATGGGCATGGGCGAGCCGCTGCTCAACTGGCCGGCGGTGGCGACGGCGCTGACGGTGTTGAACCACCCCGAGGGCCTCGGCATCGGCGCGCGCCACATCACCGTGTCCACGGTGGGGATCCTGCCCTCGCTCGCGCTGCTGGCGAAGCGGACCGAGCAGTTCCGGCTCGCCCTGTCCCTGCACGCGCCGACCAGCGCGACGCGCCTGGCGCTGATGCCGATCGAGAAGCGCTACCGGCTGCCGGACGTCCTGGCAGCCCTGAAGGCGTTCCGGCGCCGGGTGACGTTCGAGTACGTGCTGATCGAGGGCGTGAACGACCGCGACGAGGACCTGGCGGCGCTGGCCAAGATCGCGAAGGGCGCCGGCGCGATGGTCAACCTGCTGCCGCTCCACCCGGGCGGCGCGCCGGGCCTGGTGCCGACCCCGCGGCCGAGGATCGCGAGCTTCGCGGCGGCGCTGCGGCGCCGGGGCGTCGAGGCGGTGGCCCGGAAGAGCCGCGGGCTGGACATCGCCGCGGCGTGCGGGCAGCTACGGATTCTGCGGGACGAGGCGGGTGGCGAAGTCCCGGCCGAGGCGCACGGTGACGTCGACGAGCCGGCCGGAGTCCGGGAGCTGACGCACCGACCGGGTGCCTAGCGCCCGCGCGACCCGCGACCCGGCGGCGAGGTCCCCGCGCCGGACCAGCACCTGGGTGGAATCGGCGACCTGCCCGGTGTCCGATCCGAAATAGACGACGTCGAGGCCCGCGTCGCGCAGCAGGCGCGTCGCGGCGCGCGCGAGGCCGACCGTGGGCGTGGGGTTCAGCACCTCCACCACCACGTGGTCGCGCTGGCCCGGGATCGGCCGCGCGGCGGCGGCCCCCCCGGCCGGCCGCGACCACCACCAGACCGCGAGCGCGGCGGCCGCGACGCCGAGCGCGATCAGGCCGGCGACGACCAGGCGCCCGCGACGATGCTGTTCCAGAATTCCCACGTCTCCAGCGCGATGGGGCCGCCGGTCTTGAGCCGCCAGCCGATGCGCATCGCCGCCACCTCGCGCAGGACGGCGGCGGGCTCGGCGGCGGCGCGCGCCAGCCAGGCGTCCAGCGCCGCCCGCTCGTAGGTGCGCTCCGGCTCCAGGTAGTCGGCGAGATAGAGCATCCGGCCGGCGCCGTCCCAGCGCGCGTAGCCGAACGAGTGGTAGCGCACGGCGTCGAGCACGCCCTGGTCGCGCTCCCCGTCCGCCGCCGCGGCGGTGGCCGCGGCCGGCCCGTGCCAGGTCTTCATCGGCCACGGCGGGTGGGGGCCGTAGCGGCCGAGCACGGTCTCGTCGGCGTCGCGCAGCGCGTCGTGCAGGATGGCGGCGCGGCGCCAGCGGCCGATCTCGGCCGCGCCCGCGCCGGCCTCAGCCCCCCAGCCCTCGAGGACCGCGACCACCCGCGCGATGTGCTCGATCCGCCGCGTGCCCACGACCGACCAGGTGGGCAGCGCCCGCCGGACGTCATCCGGCGACACGCACGTCTCCCTCGAGCCCCGGGCCCAGAACCACGTTGTCGATGAGCCGGGTGCCGCCCACGCGCGCCGCCAGGACCAGCACCGAGCACTCGTCCACCGTCTCGAGCGCCTCGACGTCGTCGGGGCCGACGCACGTCACGTAGTCCACCGCCAGGGTGCTGGCGCCCTCGAGCACGCGCCGCGCGCACTCCGCGATCGCCGCGGCGGAGCGCTCCCCCGCGCGGAAGGCCGCGGCGCCCGCCGCGAGCGCGCGCGACAGCCCGGCCGCGGCGCGGCGGGACGGCGGATCGAGGAACGCGTTCCGCGAGCTGAGCGCGAGCCCGTCCGGCTCGCGCACCGTCGGCGCCACCACGATGTCCACCGGGAGGTTGAGGTCGCGCACCATGCGGCGCACCAGCACGGCCTGCTGGAAGTCCTTGCGGCCGAACACGGCGACGTCGGGCGCGACGATGCCGAACAGCTTGAGGACCACCGTGAGCACGCCCGCGAAGTGGCCGGGCCGGACGGCCCCCTCCAGCCGCCCACCGGCAGCCCCCGGCAGGACGGT